>NZ_RAWG01000446.1 GCF_003611735.1 Corallococcus sicarius
CCCCGCTCCTGCCCCCCGGGCTCCTGGAGCGCCTCCTGGCGGAAGCCATGGGCCGGGGCGCGGACTTCGCGGAGGTGTACGTGGAGCGCACGTCCACCACCGCCGTCGTCCTGGAGGAGTCGCGCATCAAGAGCGCCCAGGTGGGGCTGGTGCAGGGCGTGGGCGTGCGGGTCATCACCGGGGCCAAGGTGGGGTACGCCTACTCCGACGACTGGGACGAACCCGCGCTGCTCCGGGCCGCGCGCACCGCGGCGATGATTGCCCAGGGCGGCGGCTCCGAGCGCGCCTTCCCCATCAAGCGCGTCGCGGTGCCCAGCCACTACCGGGTGGCCCAGCCGCTGGAGGACGTGGCGGTGGCCCGGAAGACGGCGCTGCTCACCCGCGCGGACGCGGCCGCCCGCGCCTTCGACGGGCGCATCCAGCAGGTGAACGCCGCCTATGTGGACCAGACGCGGCGCATCGCGGTGGCCAATACCGCCGGCCGCTACAGCGAGGACACCCAGGACCAGTCCCGCCTGAGCGTGCAGGTGGTGGCGCTGGGCAAGGGGGGCGAGCGGCGCACCGGCATGTATGGCAGCGGCGGCCGGGTGTCCTTCACCTACTGGGATGGCGTGACGCCGGAGAGCGTGGGCCAGGAGGCCGCGCGCCAGGCCATCGCCACGCTGGGCGCGGTGGACTGCGTGGCGGGCCCGCAGACGGTGGTGCTGGCCCCGGGCTGGAGCGGCATCCTCCTGCACGAGGCGGTGGGCCACGGCCTGGAGGCGGACTTCATCCGAAAGGGCACCTCGCTGTTCGCTGGGAAACTGGGGGAGAAGGTGGCCTCGGACCTGGTGACCGTGATTGACGACGGCACGGTGTCCAGCGCGCGCGGCTCCATCAACATCGACGACGAGGGCGTGCCGGGCGAGCGCAAGGTCCTCATCGAGAACGGCGTCCTCAAGGGCTACCTCTATGATCAGCTCAACGCGAAGCTGATGAACCAGCGCTCCACCGGCAGCGGCCGGCGCGACTCGTTCAAGAGCCTGCCCCTGCCGCGCATGACGAACACCTTCCTGGCGCCCGGGGACCACGCGCCGGAGGACATCCTCAAGGAGGTGAAGCGCGGCCTGTACTGCGCCACCTTCGGCGGGGGCCAGGTGGACATCAGCAACGGCAACTTCGTCTTCGAAGTGAGCGAGGCCTACCAGATTGAAGACGGGAAGCTGGGCCGGCCGGTGAAGAACGCCATCCTCATTGGCGTGGGGCCGGAGGCGCTGAAGAACATCACCCGCGTGGGAACCGACCCGATGCCGGACCCCGGCATGGGCATCTGCGTGAAGGACGGGCAGATGCTGCCCGTGGGGGTGGGCCTGCCCACCGTGCGCATCGACAACGTCACCGTGGGCGGCACCCGGGTCGGCTGAAGCCGGCGCTTTCAGCGAAGGAACGACAACGTGAACTACGAACAGCTCGCGAAGAAGATCGTCCAGCGCGCGGTGAAGCGGGGCGCGAAGCAGGCGGAGGCGTACCTGGAGGTGGGCCGCCAGAGCAGCGTGCGCGTCCGCGAAGGCCAGATTGAAGACCTCACGGAAGCGGCCAGCAAGGGCGTGGGCGTGCGCGTCTTCGTCAAGGACCGGCTGGGCTTCGCGTACACCTCCGACTTCACCCCCGCCGGGCTGGAGCGCGTGGTGGACCTGGCCGTGCAGCTGGCGGAGGCCGCCGCGCCCAGCAAGTTGAACGGCCTGCCCTCCTCCAGGGACCTGGGCAAGCGCGGCGACACCGGCCTCCTCTTTGATCCGAAGGTGGCGAACCTCCCCGGCGACTGGAAGATCAACGCGGCGCTGGAGGCGGAGCGCGCGGGCCGGGCGCAGGATGCGCGCGTGGCCACGTTCGACTCCGTGTCCGCGGGCGACTTCGTGACGGAGGTGTACCTGGCCTCCAGCGAGGGCGCCACGGGCGGCTACTCCGGCACGTACGTGTACCTCTTCGCCATGCCGGTGGCGTCGCAGGACGGCCAGCTCCAGACGGGCTACTGGCTGGACTACAAGCGCTTCTTCGACGACCTGGAGTCGCCGGAGTCCATTGGCCGCGAGGCGGCGAAGCGCGCGGTGCGCATGCTGGGCGCGAAGTCCGTGAAGACGCAGCAGGTGCCCGTGGTGTTTGATCCGCTGGTGGCCGCGAGCTTCGTGCAGAACGTGGCCCAGGCCGCGGACGGCAACGCCGTGTACCAGCAGTCCAGCGTGCTCGCGCCCCACGTGGGCAAGCGGCTCGCGGGCAAGCACGTCACGCTGGTGGATGACGGCCTCCTGCCGCGGGGGCTCGCCACCGCGCCCTTCGACGGCGAGGGCGTCCCCACCCGGCGCACGCCCATCCTGGACGGAGGCGTGCTCTCCGGCTTCCTCTACGACGCCTTCACCGCGCGCAAGGCGAAGGCGCGCACCACGGGCAACGCGTCGCGCGGCTACAGCGCGCTGCCGGGCATCGGCACCACCAACCTCTACCTGGAGCCGGGGACGCAGACGCCGGAGGAGCTGATCCGCCAGGTGCCCCGGGGGCTGTACGTGACGGCGCTGCTGGGCCACGGCGCGGATCCGGTGTCCGGCGACATGTCCTGCGGGGCGAACGGCCTCTGGATTGAAAACGGTGAGCTGACGCACCCCGTGCAGGAGGTCACCGTCGCGGGCAACCTCCTCCAGATGTTGAAGGACGTGGACGCGGTGGGCAACGACCTCCAGTTCCGCGGCGGCGCGGCCGGAGCGCCCACTGTCCGCTTCCGACAGCTCACCGTTTCGGGCGCCTAGCGCGTCCGGCGGCGTCGCGTACGGTGGGGACCCTCACGCTGACGGCAAGGAGGGTCCATCCGCATGGCCGCGAAGTCCGCCCGCAAGTCCGCCCCCGCGAAGTCGAAGTCGGCCACCCCGCGCAAGCCCCGGCGCAAGAAGGCCGAGCCGAGGTCGCGGGGCCTCTCCGCCTCAGAAGTCGCGAGCGAAGCCGTGGCCTTCCCGGACGCCCTGCTCCAGGCGGTGCGCGAGGACGGCGGACAGGTGCTCTCCGTCTACCGCGACCCGCTGGGCGGCCACCCCGTCGTCTTCGCCGTGCTGCCCATCGACAAGGTGGAGCCCACGCCCTACCAGCGGGATTTGTCCGAGCCCCACGTGAAGCGGCTCGCCACCGCGATGGAGCGGTTGGATCGCTTCCTCGACCCCGTCATCGCCGTGCGCGTGGAGGGCCACTACTGGACGCCCAACGGCAACCACCGCCTGCACGCAAGCCGCCTGCTGGGCGCGAAGTCCATCGTCGCGCTGCTGCTGCCGGAAGAGGACGTGGCCTATCAAATCCTCGCCCTCAACACGGAGAAGGCCCACAACCTGAAGGAGCGCTCCCTGGAGGTCATCCGCATGGCGCGAGGCCTCGTGGGCGCGGGCCGCCCGGGCCGCGAGTCCGCCTTCGCCCACCTCTTCGAGGAGCCGTCCTTCCTCACGCTCGGCGCCGCCTACGAGAAGCGCGCCCGCTTCTCCGCTGGCGCCTACCACCCCTTCGTCAAGGTGGTGGAGGGCTTCCAGGAGCTGCCCCTCCCGGAGGCCCTGGCCCTGCGCGATGCCCGCGCGGACCGGCTCCTGGAATTGGACGACGCGGTGGTGGCCATCGTCGCGGGCCTCAAGGAGCGCGGCCTCCAGAGCCCCTACCTCAAGAACTTCGTCGTCGCCCGCATCAACTTCCTGCGCTTCCGCAAGGACGGCTCGCCCCCCGCCTTCGACGCCACGGTGGACCGCATGCTGGCCAGCGCCCGGCGCTTCAACCTGGACAAGGTGCGCCGCGAGGACATCGGCCGCATGGGCGGTGGCCCCCTGGAACCGGACGAAGAGCAGGCTTGAAGGGCGCTTGAAGGGAATGGGGATTGCAGGGTGGGCGTACAAGAGGCCTTGCACCCCATGACTGCTCCCACGGTCCTGGTCGTCGACGACGACCGCGCCAATCTCGATTCCGTAGCCCGCATCTTCCAGCGGGAAGGCTTCGCCACGCTCGCCGCCGCGCAGGGCACGGAGGCGCTGGAGATGCTCCGCCGCCCGGAGGTCAGCGTCATGGTCACCGACCTGATGATGCCCGGCATGGACGGCCAGGAACTGCTCAAGGCCAGCCGCACCATCCGTCCCGACGTGGAGGTGGTGCTGATGACGGCCTACGGCACGGTGGAGACGGCCGTGGCCGCCATGAAGGACGGCGCCTACGACTTCATCACCAAGCCCCTCAAGCGCCACGCCCTGGTGAAGGCCGTGCAGAAGGCGCTGGAGAAGCAGGCGCTCGTCCAGGAGAACACCTCCCTCAAGGCGAAGCTCGCGGAGATCAACCCCGCGGGCGGCCGCGCCATGGTGGGCCAGTCCCCTGCCTTCCGCGCCATGCTGGACACCATCCGCCAGGCCGCGCCCTCCACCGCCACGGTGCTGCTCTTGGGCGAGTCCGGCACCGGCAAGGAGCTGGCCGCCAGGGCGCTGCACGAGCACTCCGCCCGCGCGCGCCAGGCTTTCATCGCCGTCAACTGCGGCGCCATCCCGGAGAGCATCCTGGAGGCGGAGCTCTTCGGCGTGGAGCGCGGCGCGTACACCGGCGCGGTGGCCCGGCGCGAGGGCCGCTTCGAGCGCGCCCACGGCGGCACCCTCTTCCTCGACGAAGTGGGGGAGATGCCGCTCGCGGCCCAGGTGAAGCTCCTGCGCGTGCTCCAGGAGGGAGAGCTGGAGCGGCTGGGCGGCACGCAGACCGTGAAGGTGGACGTGCGGCTCGTCGCCGCCACCAACAAGGACCTGCAGAAGGAGGTGGCCGAAGGCCGCTTCCGCGAGGACCTCTACTACCGCCTGCACGTCGTGGAGATCCGCGTGCCCGCGCTCGCCTCCCGCCGCGAGGACATCCCGCTCCTGGCGGACGCGTTCCTGCGCCGCTTCTCCGCGAAGAACGGCAAGGTGCTGCGCGGCTTCTCCCCGGACGCGCTGGGCGTGCTGGAGAACTACGCGTGGCCGGGCAACGTGCGCGAATTGGAGCACGCCGTGGAGCGCGCCGTGGTGCTCGCCAAGACGGACGTGCTGGAGGCCAGCGACCTGCCGGAGTCCGTGCGCAAGGGCCCGCTGGGCTCGGCAGGACAGCTCGTCATCCCCATTGGCACCCCCATGGAGGAGATCGAGCGCCGGGTCATCCACGAGACCCTGCGCCACACCAAGGGCGACAAGACGCTCGCCGCCCGCCTGCTGGGCATCGCCGCGCGCACCATCTACCGCAAGCTGGAGCGCGAGCAGCTGGGCCCGGACGCCCCCGTCCCCCCCTCGCCTCCCGGGTCGGCGGACTGAGCGGCGGACTGACAGGCCGTCACACCGGCCCCCGCCCGCTTTTGACAAAATGTCCGGACGCGTTGTCAGGGCCGCCCCCTTGGCCGGGCCCGCGTCCTATTCCGAAATAATTCCGAGCACTTGGCCGTAAGTCCTGGGTTTCAAACCTGCCCAGCGATGGCACCTGCCTTGCTCACGGTACCCGTGGGGCTGGCTTTCTCCCGGAAGCGTGATGGAACTCTTCTTTCGTAAGTACTTCTGGACCGTGAACCTGCTGTTCATCCTGCTCGTCGCCCTGCTGGCGTCGCGCACGGTGAACCTGTTCGTCGAATCCAGCATCTCCCCGGCGCCCTCGGCCGAGGCGTCTCCCCGCGTCGCCCAGCGCGCCCTCACCACCGACACCGTCCTCGCCTCCATTGATCCGGAGCGCCTGTCGCGCCTCACCGGCGTGAAGCTGCCGGAGCCGGAGGTCGCGGTGAAGGAGCCCACCACCCCGGAGTTCGACGCCAACGCGCCGCCCGCCAAGAGCGGCCTGCGGGTGAAGCTGCTGGGCACGCTCGTCGCCGGCAACGCGGACTGGTCCTTCGCGTCCATCCAGGACATGACCACGCAGCGCTCGCAGACGTACATGATCGGCAACACCCTGATGGGCGCCACCGTCATGGAGATTGAGCGCGAGCGCGTCATCATCAACAACGGCGGTCGCAAGGAGTTCATCGACGGGCAGCCCGGAGACGGCGCCGTCGCCGCCTACACCCCGCCCCC
>NZ_RAWG01000447.1 GCF_003611735.1 Corallococcus sicarius
GCCCAGGCCCACCCCGACGCGGAAATCCCTTCCGCAGAAGAGGGCGACCACCAGTCCTTGGAGCAACAGCTCGTTGTCCGCGAAGACCCCCGCCGCGCAGCACCCGGCCCAGGGGATGTCCCCCAGCTCCCGCCGGGCCGTGGATGCGAGGCACCCCGCGTCGTACTGGTCCGTGCACAGGACGAGGGCGAAGGAGGGAGCGTCCGCTCCGCGCAGTGCCGCCTGGATCGCTTCCCGAGCGGCGACATCGCACTGGGGCGAGCTGCTCTTTCCGACATGGATTCGCATGGACTCCAGGATCGATATGCACTGGTGAGCGCGCTCGCAGGAGCCGACGGCTTCGTTCGCGTCCCGCTCACCAGGCCAGCAGCCTGAAGGTCTTCAACTCCCTGCTTAGGCCCGCCCGCGTGCCGCGAGGGCCGTTCCAAGGGTGAGCCGCGTCACTCCCCCCAGGGTCACCCGCTCCCCTGCGCGGCGCTTCTCCAGTTCGGCGAGGAGCTCCGCCTCCCACGCTCGCTGCCGCGGCTCCGGCAGCTCGCCCACGAGCTTCACCACGGGTCCGCCCAACTGCCGGATCCAGTTCACGATGTCACTCGCATCGTGGGCTTCCACGACGGGGACCTCCCACTCCTCGGAAGCCTCCACCGAGAAGCCGTTCCTCTCGAGGGCTGCTTCCAGACGGGCCGGGTCCGCGTGACGGAACACCCCGGGCTCATCGGCGCGCGGAAGGGGCGGGACCTCGCGATAGCGCTCGAGGATCCGGCGGGCGAGTGAAGCCCAGGGGACTCGCGCCGGCTCGGCCCACGAGGCGATGACGAGCACGCCCCCGGGCTTCAGCGCGCGGTGGATGGACGCGAGGGCCCGCTCGGGCTCGCGCATGTACATCAAGCCCCAGCGCACGGTGGCCACGTCGAAGGTCCGCGCTCCGACCTCCAGCGCCTCGGCGTCGGCCACCTGGAACGTGATGTTCTCCAGCCCCTCCTGCCGCGCCCGCTCCCGGGCGAGTTCGAGCACGCCGTCCACCAGGTCGATTCCAAGCACCTGGCCCTGGGGGCCCACGCGGTGGGCGGCGGGGATGGCGGGCTCGCCTCGGCCACAGGCGACATCCAGGACCTGCATTCGCGGCGAGACTCCGGCCAGTTCGAGCATGCGCTCGGTCAGGGGCCGCGAGAGCCGCGCCTCCATCGCGTCGTAGTAGCGCCAGAACTCGACCATCCGGGCACGCGATGCCTCCTGCTGCTCACGTGGGGTGTTGCTCATGTCAGGGTGCCTCGAATCGTCGAAGGACTCTGCGTCCGAAAACCAGGGGCCGCCACACGCGAAGCGGGTGCCGTGAGCCCGGAAGTCAGCAGGTACATCGCCCTGGCGGCGCTGTCGACTCCAACGCCACGGAGGGCGACCGTCGTCGAGAGCAGCGCCTTGATGTTCATGTCGCAGCTCCCTCCTTCGATACACAAGCGTCGCTCTTTCCATGGCAGCCTTTGCCCTGACCACAGCCATCACTCCCGGGTCCGTGGCGGTGGTGGGCGGCGTCTTCTACCTGAACCGCGACACGGGAGGCACCCTCCATGCAGTGGGCAGCGATCACGCGAAACGCCCCCCTGTTCCAGGGTGCGCCGCCAGGGCGACTCCGCGGTACGTGTGCTTCAGCAGATTCCGCAACACCCTTGCTACAGGCCTACACCAAGCATCCTCCGCTTCGGTGAACAGGCTGATATCGGTAGTCATTCAATGGCGGGTGGCTCGGGCTCCAGCAGGTGCGGGGGCTCCGACTGCCCTCATCCCGGAGCCGGAGCGCGCGGTCGATGCGCGCGGCGGCGCTGATGAGGCCCAGGTGGCTGAAGGCCTGCGGGAAGTTCCCCAATTGCTCGCGCGTCAATGGGTGGATCTCCTCCGCCAGCAGTCCCAGGTGGTTCGACGCCTCCGCGTGCGCGACGAAGACGTCCTCGGCCTCTTCGATGCGGTTCGCCAGCGCCAGCGCCTCCGCCAGCCAGAAGCCGCAGAGGATGAAGCCTCCCTCCGGCCCCCCTACCCCGTCCTCCATCCAGTGGACGTTGTGCCGCATCTCCCGGCGCGGCTCCCAGATGCCGTGGTCAGGCCCGCGCCAGCGGCGGGCCGTGGTCTGGATGACCGAGCGCAGCAGCCTCCAGGTGCGCAGCGGCAGCCGCCCGCCGGTCGGCGAAGGTAGCCGAGCCTGGGGCCCGGAGAATCGCCGACAGTCGGCGCAGGGTGGCATGCTCAAGAACGGGCCCCCCTGCCCCGTAGCGCCCTGATTGGCCTGAAAGGCCGTGGTCATGCATTTTCGCGCTTGCCTCGCACTCCTCCTCTTCCTCTCCGCCTGCGCTACGTCGACGCCACCTCCCAGCACGCGAAGAGCTCGGAGCCAGAGAATCGTCAACCTCCAGCGAGCGGCGGCGCTGCCCTGGACGGACGGGGGGCAGTGCGTTGTCCGCGAGGCATCCCAGCCTTGGCCCGTGCTGGTGGAGCGGTGCTATCAGGCCCTCGACCGTGACCGGCTCGAGTTCCACGACACCGCGGGAAGATGCTCGGTCGCCTCCGCGGGCGCGGGTGCAATGGGCATCGGGCTCTGCGTTCTGGTGGCTCCTGAAATCGTCGTGGGAGCCGTGATCGTCCTGGGCGTGGTGGTGGTCGCCGTCGCCATCAAGGAAGCGCTGGAGGCGTATGAACTCCGCCACGCCTACCCCGAGGAAGCAGGGACCTCACGAGGAGCGAAGGTGGCATCCCGGGAAGCTGAAGCGCAACGCAAGCCCAAGCTGAAGCCCGAGCCTGCGGGGCAGGACTGGCAGCCCCCGGTGCCGCCTGTGCCCGTGGACCGGACGGGCCGTGCCAGTTGCGAGCCTGTTCCAGTGCCTCACGCGGGCGAGGACGACCCGCATGATGAATGCGCCGACACGTTCCCGCCCAACCGTTACCCTGGAATGGACGTGCTCGTGGGCGGCGTGCGCTTCGATGCGCTGCAAGTCGGCGTGCGCGTGCTGTGGGAGATCAAGACCCATCGATTCGACTCGTACAATTACTTCATCCAGAGTCGGGAGATTGAGACGGAGTTGGAGCAAATTGAAAAGGAGCAAGACGCGGCAGAAGCATGCGGATATGGCTACGTGATCGGTGTGAGTACCCAAGCGCACATGGACGCGCTGTTGCGAGCGAATCGATTCCTCAACGTCGTCGTCACAGGATGCAAACGATGCCCCCTCAGAAACGCCTCGATCTGGCCGTCTACGCGCCAGCGCTCGTGGCCAATGACGGCCGCACACTCGCTGTCGTCCGTGGCATGGAACGGGCGCTGCCTGGCTTGCGCCTGAAGTGGGAAGTGGGCGAAGGAGGGCGCCCCATCGAGTTACCGCAACGCGACGCCTGGCTCGTTGAGGCGACAACACGCGGAAAGCTCCCGCTCCTGTGCAATGGCGACGAGAGCTACCCCGTGACGGTTTCGGGGAGAGGAAGATCGGGACGCCTCGGCCCGGGCGGGCAGCCGCTGCTCGACGTCCATGCGGAGTTGCCGCTAGACGCGACCGTTATCGCGGCAGCGGGGGAGATGCTGGAGTGCGTGGCGGAGGGCGCTTGCGCGTTCTGGGGGCATGCGACGCCGGATGACGCTGCGCTGGACATCGCGTATCAGACAGCCCCCACGCTGGAAGGGCCGCCGTCCCCACGTCGTGGGCTGCCTGCCCTCAGACTCCTCAAACAGATCCGCGCACCAGAGATCCCCTATTTCCTCGGGTGGCTGAACTACTGGTCGGCGGCTGCCGCGCAGGCCATCGGGTTCCCGGATCCTGCGCGTGATGCCGAGCTGCTCTCACGAGCGCGGCGCACGGCATCGGGCGGGTGGGTCGTGCAGCTCACCGACGCGCCGCTCGACCTGGACGACCCCGCCCACCTGGACACGCTCAAGCGGACCTACGAGCGCTTCCCGGAGATCGGCGCACGCGCAGCACCTTGACCTCAAGGCTCCAACCCGGGGTCACTCAATGGCGGGCGGCTCCGGCTCCAGCAGGTGCGGGGGCTCCGACTCCCCTTCGTCCCGGAGCCGGAGCGCGCGGTCGATGCGCGCGGCGGCGCTGATGAGGCCCAGGTGGCTGAAGGCCTGCGGGAAGTTCCCCAGCTGCTCGCGCGTCAGCGGGTGGATCTCCTCCGCCAGCAGTCCCAGGTGGTTCGACGCCTCCGCGTGCGCGACGAAGACGTCCTCGGCCTCTTCAATGCGGTTGGCCAGCGCCAGCGCCTCCGCCAGCCAGAAGCCGCAGAGGATGAAGCCTCCCTCCGGTCCCCCTACCCCGTCATCCATCCGGTACCGGCGCAGGAACGGGCCCGCCCCCAGCTCCGCGCGCAGCCAGTCCAGGGTCCTCAGGATGAACGGATCCGTCCCCCGGAAACAGCCGACAATGGGCAGGAGCAGCAGCGCCGCGTCCGGCTCGTTGCCTCCGTAGATTCCGACGAAGTGCTTGCGCGCCGGGTCCACGCCGTTGCGCAGGATGTCCGCCCGGATGACGTCCGCCAGGCCGGCACTGGACTGCTCCAGCGCTGACTCCCCGAAGAGCCGTGCCAGGTGCTGCCCCCGGCGCAAAGCCAGCCACCCCATCAGCTTCGAGTGGACGTTGTGCCGCATCTCCCGGCGCGGCTCCCAGATGCCGTGGTCGGGCTCGCGCCAGCGGCGGGCCGTGGTCTGGATGACCGAGCGCAGCAGCCTCCAGGTGCGCAAGGGCAGCCGCCCGCCGGAGCGCTCGTAGAGGTACGCCGCGTCCAGCAGCGCGCCCGCGGTGTCGAACTGGAACTGATCCCTCGCGCCGTTGCCCAGCCGCACCGGCCGCGAGCCCTGGAAGCCGGCGAGGTGCTCCAACTCCCGCTCCGGCGGCACGGGCGCACCGTCCAGCGTGTACATCACCTGGAGCGGATCCCCCCGCTGCAACGTGTCGCGCACGAAGTAGAAGAACTCGCGCGACTCACTCAGGAAGCCGAGCAGGTTGGTGGCGCGGACCGCCATCGCGGAGTCGCGGACCCAGCTGAAGCGGTAGTCCCAGTTGCGCGGGCCTCCAATCCACTCGGGGAGCGACGTGGTGGGCGCGGCCACCATCGCGCCCGTGGGGCCGTACATCAGCAGCTTCAGCGCCAGCGCGGAGCGCAGGACGTGGTGCCGCCACGGCCCTTCGTAGTGGAGCTGTTGCGCCCACTCGCGCCAGGCCTGGCGGGTGTCCCGAAGGTGGTCGAAGGGCCGGTACGCGGCCAGCGGCTCCGGCCGGTCCGAGTCCCACGACAAGATCATCCAGCGCCGCTCGCCCGGCCCCATCCGGATGCGCGTCTGGAGCCCCGTCTCTCCCCGGCAGGGCTGGCTGCCCGGCTCCCCACAGGGCCGCCATTGCGCCGCCCCGCTGAGCACGGCGACCAGCCGCTCCCCTCCCGACCCGCGCGCCACGAGCCCGTGCTCCTCCCGCTCCACCCGCGTCCGCGACGCCCCGTACCCGAAGCGCGGATCGAAGACGATGTTCAGCTCCACCGGGCCTTCGAGGCACTCGATGCGCCGGTGCACCTCGTGGACGGTGGAGCGCGGGTCGTTGGTCCACGGCATGTAGTCGATGATGCGGATGGCCCCCTTGCGCTCGAAGCGGAACAGCGTCTCCAGCACGTTGGTGTCCGGGTCGTAGCGCTGCAGGCTCTCGAAGGGCCACACGACGGGGGTGATGCCGGTGATGCCGCCCTGCTCGTCATCGAGGATGCCCGCGAAGACGCTCGGACTGTCGAAGCGGGGAAAGCAGAGCCAGTCGATGACGCCGTCCGGCCGGACGAGCGCGCAGGAGCTTCCGTCGCCAATCACTCCGCGGCCCGCCAGTGGGACCTCCCGGTAGGACGCCGGGTTGGTGAACCGGAAGGGGCGGGCCATCCGCCGGGCGGCGCTGTACAGGTCCATGAGCAGGCGTGTCGCGAGGCAGGAGAACGCGACCTCCCGCCCTCAACGTAGCGACGGCCGCGCCCGGCAACCCACCCACGCAGGGGGCC
>NZ_RAWG01000448.1 GCF_003611735.1 Corallococcus sicarius
CTCCTCCAGCGCCCAGCCCCCGGCCCCCGCCGAGTCCGCTCCGGCCCCGGAAGCGCCGGTCATCCAGGTGTCCGAGGAGGGCTTCTCCGTGTCTTCGGCGGACAAGGCCTTCGTGGTGAAGCTGCGCGGGCAGCTCCAGGCGGATGGGCGCTTCTTCGCCGACGATCCGGACCGCACCGGCACCAACACCTTCGTCATGCGGCGCGTGCGCCCCTTCGTGGAGGGGACGTTCTTCGGCTTCGTCGACTTCCGCTTCATGCCCGACTTCGGCAGCGCGCAGCCGCTCGTGCAGGACGCGTGGATCGACTTCCGCCCGAGCGACAAGCTCCGCCTGCGCGCGGGCAAGTTCAAGACCCCCTTCGGCCTGGAGCTGCTCCAGGCCGCGGTGAACACGCCGTTCATCGAACGCTCGCTCACCGTGGACCTGGTCCCCATCCGCGACGTGGGGCTGGAGCTGCACGGAGAGGTGCTCGGCGGACGCCTGCAGTACTCGCTCGCGGCCCTCAACGGCGTGCCGGACGGCGTGAGCGGGGACCTCAACTCGGATGACAGCTTCGACCTGGCCGGGCGGCTCTTCGCGCGGCCCTTCAAGGGCGGCGGCCCCTCCTTGCTGGAGGGACTGGGCGTGGGCTTCGCGGTGACGCGGGGCCAGCAGTTCGGCACGTCCACCACCCCCGGGGTGTCCGTCCTGCGCAGCACCGGCCAGGAGATCATCTTCAGCTACCTGGGCGCCACGCAGCCCGGTGGCCCCGTGACGGCGCACGGCGAACACCTGCGCTTCTCCCCCCAGGGGTACTTCTACAAGGGGCCGCTGGGCGTGATCGCGGAGTACGTGAGCTCGTCGCAGGACGTGCAGACGGGGGACACGCGCGCGCGCCTGCGCCACCACGCCTGGCAGGCGCTGGCCTCCTGGGTGCTGTTCGGCGGAGACGCCGCGTTCGACGGCGTCAAGCCGACGACGCCCTTCAACCCCAAGACGGGCGAGGGCGGCGCGCTGGAGCTTGCCGTGCGCTACCACGCGCTCGACCTGGACGACGACGCCTTCCCCCTCTTCGCGGACCCCGCGCGTTCGGTGAGCGAGGCGAAGGGCTTCGGCGTGGGCGCCAACTTCTACTTCAACCGGCGCGTGCGCTTCGGCGCCAACTTCCACCGCACGAACTACGAGGGCGGCGCGCCCGGCGGCGACCGCGCCCCGGAGAACGTCGTGCTGACCCGGTTCCAGGTCGCCTTCTGAAGCCGGGCCCGACACCGGACGGTGACGCCCGGTGTCACGCGGGCTTCGTCCTGCTGCGTCTTGAAGCCCGCACGCCACCTGGACGACGCTCCCGGCCGTCGTGACGGACGGCCCTTCCCCCAGGGCCTTGCGTCGCGGCACCCAGCCGAGAGGAAGCATGCCCGCGAACGTGCCCCCGCACCGCCCGGCGTCCGTTCGGACGCCCTCCCTGTCGAAGTGGCTCCCCCGCGCCGCGCTGCTGGCCCTGCTGGGGGTGTCCACGCCCACAGCCGCGCAGCAGCCCCAGCCCCCCACGACGGAGAACGTGCCACCTCCCACGCTGCCGCCCCTGCCGGAGCGCCGGGTCTTCTTCACCAGCCTCACCGTGGTCCGCTACAACCCGCTGGGGCTCGAGTCGCAGAACAAGCTCATCTACCAGAAGCGGCTGTTCGACAGCCCGTCGCTGCTGCTGCGCGACACGTTCGCCAGCGCCGCCGCGAGCCTCAAGCTGAGCCCCGCGTTCTTCAAGGTCGGGCCCGTGGTGGAGCTCCAGCCCGTGGCGATGTTCAACCTCCGCGGCGGCTACGAGTACGTCCAGTACTTCGGCACCTTCGGCAGCCTCCAGTCGTACCCGGACTCGTTCCAGCCCTACGACGACGACCTGCGCGACCTGACGAACGACTCCGCCTACGGCACGTCCGGGCACCACTTCTTCGTGGAGCCCACGCTGCAGGCGAAGGTGAAGTCGGTCGCGCTGCGCACGAAGCTGGCCATCGAGTACTGGAACGTGTCGCTGCAGGACGGAAGCCCGCGCGGGACTTTCTATGATCCGACGCTGGACACGCTGGTGCCGGGCAAGGGCTGGGTGCTCGCCAACGACACGGACCTCATCTGGATGACCGGCCAGTGGACGCTGGGCGCGCGCTTCTCCGCGGTGTGGCCCCAGTACGATGAAGACACCAACGCCGTGGATCCGCTGCCTGGCCGGAGCCTGCCGTCCAACAAGCACCTGCGCGTGGGCCCCATCATCGCGTATGCCTTCGACACCCGCCCGGGCGGCATGATGAACAAGCCCACCGCGCTGCTCATCGCCGGCTGGTACCTCACGCACGAGAACCGCAACGGCGCCCTGCCCTACCTGCTGGCCGGCTTCTCCTTCAGCACGGAGCTGCTCTCCGGGCGCTGAGGCTCACCCGAAGCCCTGGGCGCGCAGCACCGCGCCCAGCGGCAGGGAGCCCACGCGGTACGCGTCGAACCACCGCGCGGCCTGCTCCGGCGTCGGCTGCGTCCACCGCCAGCCCCCCTGCCCCGCGCCACCCTCGCAGCGGATCAACGAGGCCTGGAGCTGCTCCGCGTCGCGCAAGCGCAGGTGCTCGAACAGCAGCGGGCTCTGGCTGGTGACGAAGCCCTGACGGTCGCCCATGGCCGCCACGCACGCCCGCACCAGGTCCGCGTGCAGCCCGTCCGGCAGCTCGTCCGCGATGACG
Organism: Corallococcus sicarius; assembly: GCF_003611735.1. Taxonomy (GTDB): domain Bacteria; phylum Myxococcota; class Myxococcia; order Myxococcales; family Myxococcaceae; genus Corallococcus; species Corallococcus sicarius. The sequence continues at coordinate 2,701 of NZ_RAWG01000448.1, forward strand.
AACGCCTCGTGGACATCCAGGTAGTACAGGAAGGACAACAGCCGCTTCTGGCCATGGCCCAGCTCTTCCTGCGACACCGTTGAGCCGTCCGTGCGCGTGAACGCGAAGCGGAAGCCGCTGAAGCCCAGCCGCCCTCCCTCCGACAGGGGCGTCGACTCCGTCACGTCCAGCGTGAGCGTGCCCGACGCGAACCCCGCCAGCGCCACGAAGCGCGCGAGGAAGCCCTGCGGCAGCGTCTCATGGCGGAACATCAGCGTCGGGGGCAGCGGCTCCTCTTCCACCTGCTCGCGCAGCCACCCGGGCATCCACGCGGGCAGGGCCATGAGCCCCAGCGGGAACAGGTCCTCGCCCCGGCGCTCCATCGCGTAGCGGATGGTGCCAATGCGCTCGTACATCCCCAGCGCCTCGTCGAAGCGCGGCGGCGCCAGCAGGAACGTGCGGCGCAGCAGCTCCTTCAGCCGGTCCTTCACGCCGCGCTCCAGGTACTGCGCGGCCATGAAGAGCAGCGTCCACACGGAGCGGTCCAACACCGACCAGTGCATGCGCTTGGAGAAGCCGGCCGCGCCGTCCACCTCGCACGCGAAGCCCGTGGCGCTCGCGCGCATCACCAGCCGCACGTCCTCCGCCGCGTCCCAGCGCACCGTCGCGACGATGGAGGGCATCAGCCCGTGCGAGAGCGCCGCGGGAGGCAGCGCCAGCGCCACGCCCGGCCCCGTGACACCCGTGCCAGCCGGGCCCGTCGAGGCGGGCAGCGCGACCGGCGGCTCGTTGCGCACGGCCACGTCCACCGTGAGGTCGTCGAAGCGCAGCCCGTACTCCAGCGAGAACGGCTCTCGCAGGAGCCCGGAGAAGTCCGAGCACAGCACCGAGGACACCAGCTCCAGCAGCGTCGTGCGGCCGCTGCCCGTCGCCCCCACCACCACGTTGAGGGAGGGGCCGAACGTCAGGCGCGTGTCCGGCGCGAGCCCGCGGTAGTGGTGGACGTGCAGCCAGGTCAGCTTCATGGCGTCGCTCGCGAGCAGGAGGGCCTCAGCGCAGGCCCCGGGCCAGGTGGTGCGCGAGCCGCTGGAGCAGCTCCGTGTTCTCCGCCTCGGCCGCCTTCAGCTTGGGCAGCTGCGCCTTCAGCGCCTCCAGGTCCTTGCCCCGGGTGACGAGGTCCTCCGCGCCCAGCTCCAGCCAGCGCCCCAGCTCCTTCGCCGTCAGCTCCAGGTGGAACTGGAAGCCGTAGGACGACCCCAGCCGGAAGGCCTGCTGCGTGTAGCGGTCCGTGGACGCCAGCAACGTCGCGCCCGGCACCGGCGTGTACGTGTCCCCGTGCCAGTGCGCCACCGCCGTGCGCGGCTTCACGCCCGCCACCACCGGATCCTTCAGCGCGTCCTGCGTCCACCGCACCGGCCCCACGCCCACCTCGAAGCCGTTCTTCCCCGGCGACACCTGCGCCCCCGCCGCCGCCGCCAACAGCTGCGCACCCAGGCACACGCCCACGCACGCGCGGTCGTTCGCCAGCCGCTCTCCCAGCAACGCCAGCTCGTCGTTGAGGAACGGGTGGGCGTCCGCCTCATACACACCCATGGGTCCGCCCATCACCACCACCAGCGGCGCCTCCACGTCCTCGCGCCGCACCGTCCGGAACCGCCGCACCAGGGTGAACCCCGCCGCCTCCAGCGCGGGCCCCAGGAGCCCCGGCCCCTCATGCTCCTCGTGCTCGAACACCACCGCGCGCATCGTCCGACACCCTTCCCTTCCGCCACGCTCGTGCCGCACGCAGCCTAACGCCCCGGGCCACCGGAGGCCGCACCGCGGCACAAAACGGAATAGCCGGGGCATATATATTTCACAGCATTTCGTGCCATCATCACCGCGCCCGGTTTCCCCTATAAGCGTGAGGACCCGGGCATTCCCCCAGGTGTTCGCTGCGTCGTTTTCCGAAAGGAAGTTCCTCGTGAGCAAGAGCCTTCGCGGTTTCAAGTGGCTGGTCGGTACGGTGGTGGGCGTTTCCCTGCTGGGTGCCTGCGGCGCTCCGGCCGACGGTGACACCGCCCCGACCGAGGCCACCGAGCAGGCGCAGGGGTCGCTGACGGCGACCGTGTCGGTGCCCAAGGCGTCCATGGCGGCCAGCGAGACGGTGACGGTGCAGGTGACGCTGACGAACACCTCCGCCGCGCCGGTGAGCCTCTACAAGTGGGAAGTGCCCGGCATGGGCCTGACGGAAGGCCGCCTCTCCGTCCTCCGCGACGGCCAGGCCGTGGACTACACCGGCGCGCACTACAAGCGCGTGCTGGGCCGCGCCGAGGACGTCGTGACGATCGCCCCCGGCGAGAGCCTCTCCGGGCCCGTCGTCGTCTCGGATGTGTATGACCTGTCCGTGACGGGCACCTACGCCATCCGCTACGAGCTGGAGTCGCGCGCGGGCGTGACGGCGCTGGCCTCCAACGAGGTCAGCCTCTTCATTGAAGGCCGCCGCAACAGCCGCACGGAGCTGGAGGCGCAGCGCCAGGTCACCGCGCAGGGGCTGTCCTACTCGGGCGCGTGCACCAGCTCCGAGCAGTCCTCCATCACCACGGCGTTCAACAGCGCGAAGACCTACTCCAACAACTCCTACTCGTACCTGAGCGGGACGCCGTCCGCGACCACGCGCTACACCACGTGGTTCGGCACGTACTCCAGCACCGGCTGGAACACCATCAAGACGAACTTCAGCAAGATCGCGAACGCGTTCGCGTCCGCGTCCGTCGTGGTGGACTGCAGCTGCAACGACAGCGGCACCTACGCCTACGTGTACCCGGGCTCGCCCTACAAGATCTACGTGTGCGGCGCCTTCTGGAGCGCGCCCAACACGGGCACGGATTCGCGCGCCGGCACGCTGGTCCACGAGATGAGCCACTTCACCGTCGTGGCCGGCACGGACGACCACGCCTACGGCCAGACCGCGGCCAAGAACCTGGCGCGGACCAGCCCCACCAAGGCGCGCGACAACGCGGACAGCCACGAATACTTCACGGAGAACACCCCGTCGCTGCCGTAAGCTGACGCAAGGTCCGTTGACCGGGGGACGCTAGGCCACGGGCCTTGCGTCCCCCTTCTTTTTTCACGAGCACAAGGAGCGACACGTGATGCGGCTGGGACGAAGCAACCTCGCATGGCTCGCAATGTTGTCCACCGCCGCCTCGGTCACCGCCTGTACGCCGAAGCCTTCCGAGCCGCCCGCGCAACAGGCCGCCCCCGCCGTCGCGCCCCCCGCGCCGACGAAGGACACCGCACCGTCCCTGTCTCTTATACACCTCTGACGCTGCCGACGACTAGTCGAGT
>NZ_RAWG01000449.1 GCF_003611735.1 Corallococcus sicarius
GGCCCTGTTGAGGGGGAGGGAGGGGGCAGAGGGGCCGAGGAGGGCCGCTGACGGGGCCGCCCGAGCGATGCTCCCGGTCGGTGGACAGGCCGCTGGAGCCCCCTTGGGGCACACGCCGGCCCAGGCCGCGCTCCCATCAGGTGCGTGGCAGGAGCCTGGGCCTGTTGGCGCCTCTTGAGCCTCAACACCCCACGGCCTGGGGTGGCCCTCGTGCCGGGGCCCACCTCGCACATGCCGTGGGCAAGCCCAGGTGCTCCAGAATCGCCCGCACCCCGGGGGCCCCCTTCACGGACGCCAAGACCCTTGAGCCTGCCTCCACACCTCACGCAGGCGAACACGTCGAAGTCGAACTTCCTCCTCAGCAACTCGGCGAAAGTCCACTCGCGACGTCCTCTGCTTCATCCGCTCCGTTCTGGCCGCTGCCTGCTTCCCCGCTCTCGCCTCCTCCTCACCTGCTTGGAGGAGCTTCGCCTCGTGGACAGCGAACGGATCGGCGCGCAGGTGATCCGGCTGACCTACGTCCCCGCCTGACACTCCCCGCTTGGAAGCCTGCCGACGCTGGCGCAGGCCTCCTGGCGCGGGAGCTCGGTGGCGCTGATCTCCCTCCTCGTCGCCAGCATCACGGCTCAGGCGTTGGCCCTCGTCTCCGCGATCAGCCCCTGGTTCGCCTGGCTTCACTCTCTCGTCGTCGAGGAGTGAAGAGCCAGGCGGCCGACCGCGGGAACGAGGACTTCATGCCCGTCCTACGCTCGCGCCCAGGGTGACGAGAAGCTCGTCCAGTTGCTGGAACGTCTCGACTAGCGCATCCGCCGCCCCGCCGGCAGCGTCGAGAGCTTCCTTCGAGGGGTAGAGCTCGCTCACGACCAGCAGCGTCTTGCCCCCTTTTTCCTCGAAGGTCACCGTGGTGACGGACTCATTGTCACCACCTTCCTCATTGGTCCAGACGAGGCGCGAGTGCGGTGTCACTTCGGTGTAGCTACCGAAGAACGCCATCCCTTGGCCGAACACCAGACGGTACGTGCCCCCGGTACGAACATCCATCTCGCAGGAAACCAGGGTCATTCCCATCGACTTCGGCACCCACCACTTCTTGAACAGCTCGGGCTTTGTCCACGCCTCGAACACGATGCGTGCCGGACCATTGAAAGTTCGCGTGACGACGGTCTCACGCTCGGACTTCCGTTCCACAGTCGTGCGGTTCTTCATGGGTGTGGGCTCACTCTCTCTTCTTGCGTCCATCGACCTGCTCCTTCCGCTTCAATTCCTCGACAACCTTGTCCAGCTCGTCGAAGCGTGCGTCCCAGAGCTGGCGGTGCCTCTCGAGCCATGCCATCTCTTCCTCCAGTCGGCGCGGGCCGATCTTGCAGGTCCGCACGCGTCCGACCTTCTCCGTGATCACGAGCCCGGCCCGCTCCAGGACACCGACGTGCTTCTTCATGCCCGTGAGGGTCATGTTGAACTTCTCGGCGAGGTCCGTGATCGAGGCCTCCGCACGCCCGAGCTGCTCCAGAACACCGCGTCGGGTGGCGTCGGAGAGCGCGGCGAACGAAGCATCGAGGCCGGCATTTGAACACTGAACCATGTGGTTCAGTGTCTAGCAGGCGGATGGATGGCACGCAAGGGCAGTTCGAGCGCGCGCTGCTTGAACAGCTCGCGGTGGTGCGGACGGGAGCCGCCCGAGCTGTGTGCCAGGCCCGTGTAGGGGGCCGAGCCCCCCATAGGGCACACTGCTGCCCAGGCCGCCCTCCCATCAGGGCGCGGCAAGAGCCTGAGCTGGGCCTGAGGGTTGTCTTGAGCGCCTCAACACCACACTGCCTGGGGTGGCCCTCGCGCCGGGGCTCGCCTCGCACCTGCAGTGGCCAGGCCCAGGTGCTTCACAATCGCGCGCACCCCTCGTGCTCCCTTCACGGACGCCAACACCCTTGAGCCTGCCTCCACACCTCACGCAGGCGAACACGTCGAAGTCGAACGTCCTCCTCAGCCACTCGGCAAAAGTCCACTCGCGGCGTCCTCTGCTTCATCCGCTCCGTTCTGGCCCCTGCCTCCTGCCCCGCTCTCGCCTCCTCCTCACCTGCTTGGGGGACCAGAAATGGCCGCAGTTTGGCGCCTGGAGCGAAGACGCCGTGGAACCTCGTGAGGTTTGCCCGAGGCACCAGGCACCAGGGACGCCACACGTCGTAACAGTTCCAGTCCGGTGAAGAGCAGGTGCGTCGTACCGTCCGGCAGCGGGCGCTTCATGCGGTAGGCAATGCGGCCATCCTCCGCTCGTGACAAACGCTCCAGCACCAGCGCACCGCGTGCCCCGTAGCGGCATCGCCGCTCCAGCCCCTGCCTGTCGTTCGCATGCAGGTGCGTATTGGCGTGCAGGGAGAAGCCCTCCAGGAAGGCGCACCGGGGCTGCTTTCGGGGCGGAAAGGACAACGTCCACCTGGGGAAGCGATGGCTGCAAGTCGTTGGCGCGGTGGGGCTGTGCTTGCTGTTCGTCGGCTGGGGGCTGGCGAGCCTCGCGGGCACGGCCTCCATGGGCCCCGGCAGCCTCCTGCTGATGCCCTGGCACCTGGCACTGTGGGCCGCCATCGTGATGCGTCCGGTCCCGAAGGAGACGGAGATGGGGGATGCCGTTCCCACGGTTCCTCAAGCGCCCGCGCCAGAGCCCTGAACGCGGCCCCAGGAATTGGCGCCTGCCGCGCCGTGCAACCGGCGGCGTACTCGGGCTGATTCGTCAGCGCGCGTGTCAGGACCGCAACTCCACCGCGTCTCTTGGCCACGAAAGGAGCGGTGGCCATGACAAAGCGCGACGAGCAGAACCCGAATCCCCTCCCCGACCTGAACCCCGCTCCGGACAGCCTGGACCTGGAATTGGCAATCGCCTCCTTCCGCGGCAGTCCACCCGGCACCTGACCCAATCCACCCGGTACTCCCGGGACGGGCATGGACAGAGGCCGGGCTCCCGAGGGGGGACCCGGCCTCTGTCATGTCCGGGTCCTCCCTCGACGGCTCACCTCACATCGGGACGTAGCTCAGTCTGGTCAGAGCGCGCGCCTCGGGCGCGCGAGGTCGCTGGTTCGAATCCAGTCGTCCCGACTTCACTCCACCTCACGCAGCATTCTTCCAGGGTAGCTCAATGGCAGAGCACGCGGCTGTTAACCGCGGGGTTGAGGGTTCGAGTCCCTCCCCTGGAGCCAGTTCTTCCTCACTTCGCTGAAGACGCCCGCGAACCACCCCCCGCGTCCTCCGGCGACTGGGGGGCCATGCCCATCCCGAGCGGTGCCGGGCCGGTGTCGTAGTCGTCGCTCGCGTCCATCCCAGACAAATCTTCCCCCTCCTCGTTCCCGTATCCCTCCGCGTCCACCCCTTCCACGGGCGCATGGATCTCCCTGGGTTTGTCGAAGGCGAAGCCAGCGTTCTCCGCGTCCGCCTCATCCGCGCAGCCATAGGGACTCGTGAAGAGGCGCAGCGCCGTCACCTCGTCCCAATGCTTGTCATCATCGAAGACGACCGCATCGGTGACGGTCTCCGAGCTGCCCGGACGCAGGCTGAAGTCCCCCACGGGGGTCTCCTCCAGGAAACGGGCTCCCGCGGTGACGTACGCCCGCAGGCAGCCCGTACCCGACACGCGCCGGGTGGACAGGTTCTTCACCACGTACGTGATGGAGTAGTCGTCCGAGTCCCCCTTCTGGCTCACCCGGACGTTGGACACCGTGAAGTCCTCGGCGTTCGACGCCTCCGGGGCCTTGGGCTCCAGCGTGCCCGCGGGGGCGGGCTGTCCCGTGGGCAGCAACTGGAACAGCTCACTGGTCGCCTTGGGGGCCCCGGACGAACAGTCATACGCGGCGGTGGTGTACAGCAGCACCGTCTGGGCCTGCTTCCAATACACGTCGCTCACGCCCACCTCATCCTCGAACGTGTCACTCGTGCTGCCCTTCACGGTGATACCGCCCAGCTTCATCGCCTTGATGACCAGGCCCTGGTCATCGTGCAATGACAGGCATGCGTCTCCTCGCCCCTGCGCCGTCCCCGGATTGGTGAGCGTGTACGTCACCTTCACCAGGACGCTCTTCCTCGCGAGCCTCACGTCCGAGAAGCGCAGCGGCTTCTTCACCGGTGCGGCCGTCCCCGCGTCCTGGCTTCCCACGTCGCGCACGGCCACCGCGGGCGCGCCCGCGTCGGGGGTGACGGAGGCCGCGGCCTCCTCCTTCTTGCAACCCGGCCACCACGCCACCACGCAGCCCAACGCGAGCACACGCAGGGCCCGTCCGCACCGTCTGGCACTCCGAATCATGGAGATCCCCTCACCGCCGTCCGGTCCGTTCTCGGCTGGGACACGGCTCGGCGCGGCGAAAGTATAGGCGGAAAGGCACGCCCCTCCAGGACACCGTGTGAACTCGGCTCAGCCGCGTCCGGCCCACCAGTCGTGGAAGTGCTGCGGGGACGGCGCAACCTGGGCGGCCCGGCACCAGTCCACGAGGCAAAGTTGATACCGGGCGGCGAGGGCCGCGAGCATGCGGACCACCCCTTCGGAGTCGGCGTGGGTGCCCGTTTGCTGGAGGCCCAGCGCGGTGACGTGTCCGTCGCGCTCGGTGCCGTAGAGCGCCAGCGCTGGGGACAACTGGACCGCGAAGCCGCCCGCGACGAGCCCCGCGACACCTCGGAACGAGAGGCCGTCCTGCCACGCGGCGGCCTCCCCCAGCGCGCCCCGGAGGTCCGCGAGCGTGAGCCGGATGCCCTCCAGGGGGAATGACACACCGCTGCGGATGTGGAGCGCGTCGAACCCGGCCCCCTTGCGATGCCCGGTGTGGATCTGCCGGATGGCCTCAAGCTCCGTCTCGATGGGGGACTGAAGCGCGAGCGCCACGAACTCCACCTGCCGCCAGTCATCCTCGTGGAGTTCCAGCACTTGCCTCCCCAGCTTCGTGGACCCCTCGGCGAGGCCTGGCAGCTCCCCGTTGAGGGTGGGCAGCGAGTAGAGCAGGGCCTTGGGGTCCACCAGGGTCACCTTCACCTCCCGCAGTTCAAGCCGTAGGGCGCCCGTCGCCTGGAACTCCCTGGCCGTCATGGGAGTGGCGGAGACGACCTCGTAGGAGCTGCCTCCCAGCTCCAGCTGCGTCGCGGCCTCGAAGCTCGCGGGGAGGTTCCCGACGGGGAGCTTCACCTCGCCAAGCGGGCGGTTCGTTTCCGCGTCGATGAACGAGACCTGGATGGTGGCGTGTCCTGACATCCGCGCAGTCTACGCGGGCGGCGGGCGGGCCCGCGCCCCCATCACGCGACGTTCCGCTCCCAGTCGTTGCGGTAGCCGTAGCTGCGCGACCAGGAGACGACGACCGACGAGATGCGGTCGTTCCACGAGTGCCAGCGGCAGAACGGCCACCTCGATGGGCAGGTCCGGCAGGAAGCCTTCCTTGGGCTCCTTCTCCAGGTCCTCCGGCTTCGCATCAGCCAACCGGCACGCCGGAAAGTCATTTCGTGACAGCCATGGGTTCTGGGTCGGGAAATGACGCATCTACCCCATTCCCAAAGAGGTTCACACTCACCGAGCAGTCCCCCTCACATGGAGCACACATGCGCACGCTGATGAGATCCCTGCTGAGTGTCTCGGCTGTTCTTTCCCTCGCCCCCTCGATTGCCTTTGCCTATCCGCCGCAGTGCGATGAGACCTGCATGTGGTTGACCTGCGATTCAGGCTGTTACGAGGGGACCTATCGCACCACGTGTGAAGCGGCGGGCTACTGCTTTGAGCCTGCCCCCGGATCACAGGTCACGACCGCCTCCGTGTCGGAAGCAGAGGCCCGTCAGTCCGAGGCCGCCGCGCCTGTCTGCGGCGGCGCGCACCCGGACACCGAGCAGACCGCGTCCGCCGAGAGCTGAGCAGTCCTCTCTTCCAGCGCGGACAGCGAGGCTGGACGATTGAGAAGGCGAAGTGGGCGGATTGCTGCTCCACCGCCTTCTCCAGCAGGGAGAACGGGACTCCGCCCTGTCACCCCCTGCCCCGCAG
>NZ_RAWG01000044.1 GCF_003611735.1 Corallococcus sicarius
GGGCTGGGGCCAGGGGGCCGAGGCGGCCTCGCGGACTTCGGCTTCCTCCGCGAACGCCATCCGGCCGAGTACGTCCACCTGGAGCAGCTCATGGAGCCGGACCCAGCACACCTCGCAGCTGGCGAGGTGCGCGCGGAAGCCGTCCTGGTCCTCCGGAGGCAATCCGCCATCCACGAAGGCGGAGAGGTTGGGGCAGTCGGCCGTCGTCACCCATTCCCCCGCTTCCGGCGGGCTTCCGCCATGCCGCGGAGCTGGTCACGGAGGCGGTGGCGCGCGTGGAAGAGCCAGGTGCCCACCGTGCCCACGGGCGCGCCCAGGTGGCGGCCGATCTCCGCGTGGCGCAGCCCTTCGGAGTGCATTTCGAAGGTGCGGCGCAGGTTGTAGGGGAGGGTGGCGACGGCCTGGCGCAGCTCCGCCTCGGTGATGCACTCCCACAGCTCCAGGTCCGGCGCGTCCGGCTCCTCGAAGAGCTTGTGCACGTTGCCGAGGTTGATGACGGTGGCGGCCTCGGACCGGGAGCGGCGGCACTGGTCGAGGAAGCGGTTGTGGAGCACCCGCACCAGCCAGGCGCGCCGTTCCGGCTCCGTCCAGGACTGGAGCATGTCCCACTTCAGCAGGGCCCGCAGCAGCACGTCCTGGACCAGGTCCGCGCAATCGCTGGCATTCCGGCCACAAAGATTCCGGGCAACAGCCACCAGGATGGGCTGCTGGCGGATCGCGAAGACGGCGTACTCCATGTCTGAACTGTCGAGCTCTTCTTTCATCGTACGGCCCCCCGATGCCGGTGATGATTAGATAACGGTATAGGTCTGATTTCTTGGATAGATTACAAACCCCCCGTCAGGTTGGGTGTGGTTGCCTGACTGTCTTTGTGTGTCTGGACTCAGCCCGAGAGGCCAATGCGGGAATCCGCTATTTTCTTATATTTCTGAGAGGTGTGTGTGATTTATTGCAGAGCACGGGCAGGGAATCCCTGGGGGGCCTGCTGGCTGATGGCGGGGTGCGGAGTGCCTGGGGCTCCTGAGCGACGCTGTGAGTCAGGACCCTCGGGACCGCAGCCACCGCGCAGGCCCTACCCGGCGGCATCCACCTGGAAGCTCGCGGAAATGCCCAACACCCCGCCGTCCTCCTCATCAAGGGGCAGCACGGAGCGCTGCCGGTCCGCACAGGCGATCTCGTTTTGCGGCAAGCCGTGGTGGTCCACCATCACGGGGTGACGCGGGACGGGAGAGCCCAGTCGCAACCGCACGGGGTTTCACCGACCCTGTCGGAAGGGGTGATGCCCTTGACGATGCTCGCGAATCGGTGCTGCCAGTGCGTCAGCCACTACCCGCCAGCATCCACCCGGAAGCCCGCGGAGTCGCTCCACTTGTCCGCGCGGACGAACGCCATGCCTTCCGGCGGCGGCGTCAGCGCTAGCAGCTGTTCCACCAGGGACCGGTGGAACACGTAGGTGCTGATGGACTCCGCCAGCACGAACAGCAGCCGTCTCTCCAGCGGGATTTCCTGGAGCACGCGTTCGTCCAGGACGAGCGCATCAATGCCCAACACCTCGCCATCTTCAGCATCAATGGACAGCACGGATCGCTGCCGATCCGCACAGGCGATTTCGTTGTAGACGTGCAGCACCCAATAGCGCCGCACATCGTCCGGCTTCACCTTCACGTCCGCTGGCACAAGCTGAACGCCATGAAGTCCCAGCGGCTCCAGCACCTCCTTCATCCGAGTGGAGAACACCGGTTGCGGCAATCCGTGATGATCCACCATCACCGGGTGGGGCGGTACTGGAGAGCCCAGTCGCAACCGCACTGGGTTTGAGAGGGTGACGGGCTCCGGTCTCCCAAAGCCCCACACCAACTCGTCCCACTGGAGGAGCGGGTGGCTGTTGTTCGGCGCTGACTCGATGACGAAGTAGTCGGCCTGCATGGCTCACTCTCCAATGCGAAGGGGGCGCCTCGCCAGGGGGCGGCCCGTCACCGCTTGTTTGTGGAGGTGCTGTCTCTCCCGGGGACAGGGCGACGAACCCGGCTTCTGCCGGATGCTCCTGAGCCCCGAGCATCCTTTCCCGCCTGGTGCGTAGTCGAGTCCGTCACGGGTGAGGGTCCACAAGAACCGCTCCACCTTTTCCAGAATCTCCGCACTGATTTTGTCGAACTTGCGGACCAATGCGTCGGGGTCGGTGCAGAACGCGCCACGCTCCACTTGTGCCTCGACCTCCCGAAGCTTCTTCATGACTGCCCTGGGATACGCCAAGGCGACGTCGAACGCATAACCTTCGGCGTGGTTCCCTCGATGCACGGCGACGTGGAGCTCGCAGGCGCCGGCCATCTTCATGGGCAGGAACACCCCGTTCTGCTGTCGGTCGGGGTGGTACCCGAAACGCACGCAGAACAGGGCCCACTTCTCGCTCTCCAGTGCTTCCAGGCAGATGAGGTGATGCGCAGCGATTGAGAACGGTCCCGTGTACCAGGGGTGTGTCGCAAGCTCGCGTCCCTGAAGCATGTTCCGACCCAGCGCGGCGGAACTGCCCAGGTTGCCGCCCGCTCGCCCCTTCGCCTCGATGGGCGGGTGCTCCTTCCCGCAGCAATCACACGGCACCCTGCGCCGCGGTGTCTCCCGCTCCTCCACCCGGCCGGCCAACGGGCGAGTCACCTGGGGCTGCACGAGCGGAAATGGCGGAGTGTTGTGGTCGTTGAGACAGAAGAGGTCGAAGTTCCGCACCACGCCTTTCCCTTCAATGCGCACGTCGAACGAGAAGTTCATCGGGTGCGCTCTCCCCCGCGTCTTCCCCGATGCCACGCCGCCCAGACTCCCCGCCTCGTTGCCCGTCGACTTGCCGATGAAGGAGTTGGACAGGCACACCGCGGCGCCGTTGATGGAGACCGTCTTCGATCCGTTCTCCAGGTCCTTGCTCTGGGCGATGTTCGTATAGGGGAGGGGGATAGGCCCGGACGGACCCGGCGTCTTGCAAACGTCGGGGAACCCCACCACCTTCCCCTCGCTTTGGGTGGTGACCGGGCTCATCCCGTCGGCGAGCACGTTGTTCTTCACTCCTGCCATCGCGCCTCCCAAGATGAGCAGGTCCGCAACACGCGCGAGGCCGGCTGCGTTGCAGTCGACCGTACGCAATACGCGCGCCACGCTGCCCTCTGGGATGGGGAAGGCGTCGCCTTTCGAACTGCCCTCTCCTATCCGTGACTGCCTCAGATTTCTGGGAGGCGTGTGGGCTTCCTCCTGGGCAAGGGGGCGGAATTCCTGAGAGGACCGCGCTGGTCCGCGCCTTGCTGTGCGCAGGGCTGCGTCACACTTTCCGCTGAAGGAGCCGCGATGCGCTGGATGAAACTGGTGGGATGTTGCCTGACGGTGATGGCCTTCACGGCCTGTGGTTCGGACGCATCGGGCGACAAGCAGGGGCGGCTCGCGCTGCGCGATGGGCAGTCGTTGGACGTCGCGCAGGAGTGCGGCGTGGACCTGCCCCAGTGTCCGCAGAGCCTGGGCTGCTTTGCCTTCAAGCTGGACGGAGTCACCCAGGCGCGTTGCGTGGATGAGGCGTCGGTGTGCACGGAGCTCGTCACCTGCACCGGCGGCACCACGTGCGCCACGCTGCTCTCCTATCCCGGCCAGGTGACCTGCTCTGGCACGTGCACCGGCCCGGATTGCGACGAGTCCGTGTCCAGCCAGCCCTGAAGCTCGTGCCGCACGTTTCACGCCGCAGGGCTCCCGGAGGCCTGTTCGTGCACATTGCAATCCGGGCCCGCACCCGCGCCCCGCAACCGGCCGGAATGACTGGGGCGGCCGGCGGCCCGTGACGGTACGGCGGATGCTCAAGGGAAGGGGACGCCATCATGCCCACCTTCCCTTTGACCCCGCTGTTGACCCACGTCCTCCTGGCCCAGGCCGGCCCCGTGGAGCCCGCGCCCACCGTCCTCTCCCGCCTCCAGGTGGAAGGGGGCGTGGACGCCTACTACGGCTACGACTTCAACCGCCCCGCCAGCGCCACCAGCTTCCTGGCAGGCACCGGCACCACCGCACGGCGGCACAACGAGGCCACCGTCAACCTCGCCTCGCTCGGCGTGAGCGTCACCCCGGAGCCCGTGGGCGTGCGCGTGCTGCTCGGCTTCGGCACCGGCATGGACGTCCTCCACCGCGCTGAACCCGAGGGCGACGCCACCGGCCCCGACCTCTGGCGCTTCGTGCAGCAGGCGTCGCTGTCCTTCGCCGAAGGCCCCCTCACCCTGGAGGCCGGCATCTTCCCCAGCCACATCGGGCTGGAGTCCTTCCAATCCCAGCTCAACTGGACGTACACGCGCTCGTGGATGGGAGAGTTCTCCCCCTACTACCAGACCGGCCTCAAGGGCACCTGGCGCTTCAATGACCGCTGGAGCGCGCAGCTGCACCTGCTCAATGGCTGGCAGACCATTGGCGAGAACAACACCGGCAAGGCCCTGGGCACCCAGGTCGCCTACGCCGGGGACCGCCTGTCCGCGGCCCTCAACACCTTCGTCGGCAACGAGGGCTCCGGTGACGCGGAGGCCCTGCGCCTCTTCGTCGACACCGTCGCCACCCTCAAGGTCACCGACGCCGTGAGCGTCTCCGCCACCGCGGACGCCGGCCGTCAGGCTCGCCCCGGGATGAGCGCCGCGCTCTGGTACGCGGCCGGCGCCAACGTGCGCGTGCAGGTCGCCCGGCCCGTGGCCGTGACCGCGCGCGCGGAGGTGTACCGCGACCGGGATGGGCTCCTGAGTGGCACCGCGCAGACGCTCTCCGAGGGCACGCTCACGCTGGAACTGAAGCCCGCCGAACACCTCACCCTCAAGGCCGAGGCCCGCTACGACCGCTCCACCGAGCGCGTCTTCGACAGCCGGGACACACCGCGCCAACACCAGACGCTGCTCGTCGTCGGAGCCGTCGCCTACTTCTGACCCTCCCCACGGAGCCGAACCCATGACCTTCGAATACGTCGCCGGGACCGCGCTCGCGGTCCTGCTGTCCGTCTACCTCGTCTACGCCTTGCTCCGGCCGGAGCGCTTCTGATGACCGCCACCGGCTGGCTGCAGACCCTGCTGTTCTTCGCCCTCGTCCTCGCGCTGACGAAGCCCGTGGGCGGCTACCTCTTCCGCGTCTTCGAGGCCGGCACCCAACCTCTTCCACGCCTGCTCGGCCCCGTCGAGCGCGCCCTCCTGCGCCTGTGCGGCGTGGACCGCGAGCGCGAGCAGACGTGGGGCCAGTACACCGTCGCCCTGCTCGCCTTCAGCCTGCTGGGCGTCCTCATCCTCTACGTGCTCCAGCGCCTCCAGCACGTGCTCCCCTTCAACCCCCAGGGCCTGCCGGCCGTCGGTCCGGAGCTCGCCTTCAACACCGCCGCCAGCTTCGTCGCCAACACCAACTGGCAGTCCTACGCCGGCGAATCCACGATGAGCTACGCCACCCAGATGGTGGGGCTGACGTGGCAGAACTTCGTCTCCGCCGCCGCGGGCCTGGGCGTCGCGCTGGCCCTGGCGCGCGGCCTCACCCGCCGCCCCGGTCCGGAGGGCCGCAAGACGCTGGGCAACTTCTGGGTGGACCTGGTGCGCGGCACGCTCTACGTGCTGCTGCCCCTGAGCTTCGTCGCGGCCCTGTTCTTCGTTTCGCAGGGCGTGCTCCAGAACCTCGCGCCGTACCACGGCGTGACGACCGTGGAGGGCGTGAAGCAGACGCTCGCCTTCGGGCCGGTGGCCTCGCAGGAGGCCATCAAGATGCTGGGCACCAACGGCGGCGGCTTCTTCAACGCCAACAGCGCCCACCCCTTTGAAAACCCCACGCCCCTCACCAACCTGGTGCAATTGCTGCTCATCTTCCTGCTCCCCGCGGGCCTCACGTACACCTACGGGAAGATGACCGGCGACACGAAGCAGGGCTGGGTCCTCTTCGCAGCCATGTCCGTCCTCTTCCTCGGGGGCGCTGGTGCCAGCTACGCCGCCGAGTCCCAGCCCAACCCCGCGCTCGCTTCCGCGCAGGTCGTCCAGGCCGGGAACCTGGAGGGCAAGGAGGCGAGATTCGGCGTCGCGGCCTCCGCGCTGTTCGCCACCGTCACCACCGACGCGTCGTGCGGCGCGGTCAATGCCATGCACGACAGCTTCACCGCGCTGGGCGGGCTGGTGCCGCTCGTCAACATGCAGCTCGGCGAGGTCATCTTCGGGGGCGTGGGGGCGGGCCTCTACGGCATCCTCGTGATGGCGGTGCTCGCGGTGTTCATCGCCGGCCTGATGGTGGGCCGCACCCCGGAGTTCCTCGGCAAGAAGATTGAAGCGCGCGAGATGAAACTCGCGATGCTGTACGTGCTCGTCTTCCCGCTGGTCATCCTGGGCCTGTCCGCGGTGGCCGCCGTCATCCCGCAGGGCACGTCGTCCCTCAACAACGCCGGGCCGCACGGCCTGTCGGAAATCTTGTATGCGTTCACCAGCGGCGTCGCCAACAACGGCAGCGCCTTCGCCGGCCTCAACGCCAACACCCCGTTCTGGAACGTCAGCCTGGGCATGTCGATGCTCGCGGGCCGCTTCCTGATGATGGTGCCGGTGCTGGCGCTGGCGGGCTCGCTCGTGGGCAAGAAGGTCGTGGCCCCCGGGCCCGGCACCTTCCCCACCGAAGGCGTCCTCTTCACCGGGTTGCTCGTGAGCGTCGTCCTCATCGTGGGCGCGCTGACGTTCTTCCCCGCGCTGTCACTCGGCCCCATCGTCGAGCACTTCCTCGGCGCGGCCGGAAAGGTGTACTGACCATGGCCCCCGCTTCCAGGCAGGCGTCGCTGCTGGACCCGACGCTGCTCAAGCCCGCCGTGTGGGAGAGCTTCAAGAAGCTCCACCCGCGCGACGTGGCCCGCAACCCGGTGATGTTCGTGGTCTGGGCCGGCAGCCTCCTCACCACCGTGTTCGTCCTCAAGGACGCGGTGGCCCCTCGACACGACAGCGCGCCGTCCTGGTTCACCGTGTCGGTGATGCTGTGGCTGTGGTTCACCGTCCTCTTCGCCAACTTCGCCGAAGCCGTGGCGGAGGGGCGCGGCAAGGCCCAGGCGAGCGCCCTGCGCCGCATGCGCCAGGACACCCAGGCCCGCCGGCTGAAGGACGACGGAAGCGAGGAGCGCGTGGGCGCCCCCGCGCTGCGCAAGGGCGACCGCGTGGTGTGCGAGGCGGGCGACGTCATCCCCGGCGACGGCGACGTGGTGGAGGGCATCGCCAGCGTGGACGAGTCCGCCGTCACCGGCGAGTCGGCCCCCGTCATCCGCGAGTCCGGCGGCGACCGCTCGGCCGTGACGGGCGGCACCAAGGTGCTGTCCGACCGCATCGTCATCCGCATCAGCGTGGACCCGGGCGAGTCGTTCCTCGACCGGATGATTGGACTGGTGGAGGGCGCGGCCCGGCAGAAGACGCCGAATGAAATCGCCCTGCACATCCTGCTGGTGGGCCTCACGCTGGTGTTCCTGCTGGCGTGCGTGACGCTGGTGCCGCTGGCGCTCTACTCCGGCGTGCCGCTGTCCGGGACGGCGGTGGTGGCGCTGCTCGTGTGCCTCATCCCCACGACCATCGGCGGGCTCTTGAGCGCCATTGGCATCGCGGGCATGGACCGGCTCTTGCGCAAGAACGTGCTCGCGCTCAGTGGCCGCGCGGTGGAGGCGGCGGGGGACGTGGACACGCTGCTGCTCGACAAGACGGGCACCATCACCCTGGGCAACCGCATGGCCACGGAGCTGCTCCCGATGCCCGGCGTGCGCATGGAGGAGCTGGCGGAGGCCGCGCAGCTCGCGAGCCTCGCGGATGAAACGCCGGAAGGGCGCTCCGTCGTCACGCTGGTGAAGGACGCCTACAAGATGCGTCCGAGGGAGCTGCGCGCGCACCAGGCCACCTTCGTGCCCTTCACCGCGCAGACGCGCATGAGCGGCTGCGACCTGGTGGACCCCCACCCGCGCAGCATCCGCAAGGGCGCGGTGGACGCCCTCGTGCGCTACGTGAAGGAGCAGGGCGGCGCCGTGCCGGAGGAACTGGCCCAGGTGGCGGGCCGCATCGGTGACGCGGGCGGCACGCCGCTGGCCGTGGCCGACGGCGCGCGCGTGCTGGGCATCATCCACCTGAAGGACGTGGTGAAGGGCGGCATCAAGGAGCGGTTCGACCGCTTCCGCGCCATGGGCATCCGCACCGTGATGATCACCGGCGACAACCCGCGCACCGCGGCCGCCATCGCCCGCGAGGCCGGCGTGGACGACTTCCTCGCGGAGGCGACCCCGGAGGCGAAGCTGGCGCTCATCCGCGCCGAGCAGGCCAAGGGCAAGCTCGTGGCCATGACGGGCGACGGCACCAACGACGCGCCCGCGCTGGCCCAGGCGGACGTGGGCGTGGCGATGAACACCGGCACCCAGGCCGCCAAGGAGGCCGGCAACATGGTGGACCTGGACTCCAACCCCACCAAGCTCCTGGAGGTGGTGGAGGTGGGCAAGCAGCTCCTGATGACGCGCGGCACGCTGACGACGTTCTCCATCGCCAACGACGTGGCCAAGTACTTCGCCATCCTGCCGGCGCTGTTCATGGGCGTCTTCCCCCAGATGGCCCCGCTCAACGTGATGGGGCTGACGTCACCGTTCAGCGCCATCCTGTCCGCCGTCATCTTCAACGCGCTCATCATCGTGGCGCTCATCCCGCTGGCGCTCAAGGGCGTGCGCTACCGCCCGCTGGGCGCGGCGGCGCTCCTGCGCCGCAGCCTGCTCCTGTACGGGGTGGGCGGCGTCATCGTCCCGTTCGTGGGCATCAAGGTCATCGACGTGCTGCTCACCACCGTGGGCCTGGCCTGACCTGAAAGGAATTGGCACATCATGGCTTCCACTCTTCTCACCGCCCTGCGCGTCAGCGTCGTCACGCTGGTCCTCACGGGCGTGATGTACCCGCTGGTCGTCACGGGCGTGGCGCAGGTGCTGTTCCCCCACGAAGCCAACGGGTCGCTCGCGAAGGACGACCAGGGCCGCGAGGTGGGCAGCACGCTCATCGGCCAGGGCTTCACGAGGCCCGGCTACTTCCAGCCGCGTCCCTCCGCCGCTGGCGCGGGCTACGACGCGGCGGCGTCCAGCGGCAGCAACCTGGGGCCCACCTCCCAGAAGCTCCGGGACCGCGCGGTGGCGGACGCGGACCGGCTGCGCCGCGAGAACCCGGACGCCCCCGGCCTCGTGCCGGGCGAGCTGGTGACGGCGTCCGCGTCCGGATTGGATCCGCACGTGTCGCCGGAGTCCGCGCTGTGGCAGGTTCCCCGCGTGGCGCGGGCGCGCGGGGTGGACCCGGAGCGCGTGCGCACGCTGGTGGCGTCGCAGGTGGAGGGCCGGACGTTCGGCGTGCTGGGCGAACCCCGGGTGAACGTGCTCACGTTGAACCTCGCGATGGACCGACAGTTCGGCGGGCCCGCTCCCACCCCCGCGAAGTCCGCGGGACCTTGAGGAAGACCCTGGCATGACGACGCGGCGCCCTCGCGCGGAAGACTTCCTGGAGCTGGTGGAGCGCGGCCGGAGGGGCCGGCTGAAGCTCTACATCGGCTTCGCGGCGGGCGTGGGCAAGACGTTCCGCATGCTGGAGGAGGCGCACGCGCTCAAGCTGCGCGGCGTGGACGTGGTGCTGGGCTTCGTCGAGACGCACGGTCGTCCGGAGACGGAGGCGCTGGTGGCGGGACTGGAGCTCGTGCCCCGCCAGCGCAGCACCTACCGCGACGTCACGGTGGAGGAGATGGACCTGGACGCCGTCCTCGCGCGCAGGCCGCACGTGGCCATCGTGGACGAGCTGGCCCACACCAACCTGCCCGTGTGCCGCAACCGCAAGCGCTACCAGGACGTGCAGGAGCTGCTGGCCGCGGGCATCAACGTCATTGGCGCCTTCAACGTGCAGCACCTGGAGAGCCTCAACGACCTGGTGGAGCGCAACACCGGCGTCACCGTCCGGGAGACCCTGCCCGACAGCTTCCTCAAGAACGCCGACCAGGTGGTGAACCTGGACCTCGCGGTGGAGGACCTGCACGAGCGGCTCAAGGCGGGAAAAATCTACGCGCCCGACAAGGTGCCGCACGCCCTGGAGCGCTTCTTCACCGGCGACAACCTCTCCACCCTGCGCGAACTGGCGCTGCGCGAGGTGGCGGAGAGCCTGGACCGCGCCACCACCGGCAAGCAGGCCCGCGCGGGCGAGGACCCGTCCCAGAAGGGAGCCGGAGGCGCCTGGGGCCGCGTGCTGGTGGCCCTCTCCAGCCAGCCGCCCCGCGCGGCGACGCTGCTGCGCCGGGGCTCGCGCATGGCGGGCCGCCTCAACACGGACTGGTTCGTGGTGTACGTGGAGACGCCGGGGGAAGCGCCCCACCTCATCGACGCGGAGGCCCAGCGCCACCTGCTGACGAACATCGAGAAGGCGAAGGAGCTGGGCGCGGAGGTGGTGCGCCTGCGCGCGAAGGACCCCGTGGCGGCGCTCCTGGACTTCGGCCGCTCGCACGGCGTGGGGCACATCATCATCGGGCGCTCGACCCAGGCGAGGTGGCGCCAGCGGCTGGGCCTCACCGCGGACGCGCGCCTGCTGCGAGAGGGGGACGGCTTCGACATCCACGTCGTGTCCTTCGAAGTCCCGCATGAGGAGAAGCGCCCATGACGCTGCGCTCCCGCCTGCTGCTCGCTCAGGCGCCGCTGGTGCTGGCGCTGCTGCTGCTGGGCACGCTGGCCGTCGTCACCCTGGGGCGCGTGGGCCGCTCCGGGCAGCAGGTGCTGGAGGACAACTACCGCAGCGTGCTCGCCACCCAGCGCATCACCGAACACCTGGAGCGCATGGACAGTGCGGCCCTGTTCATCGTCGCGGGCGAGCGCGAGCGGGGACAGGCCCAGCAGGCCGCGCAGCGCCCTCCGCTGGAGTCGGAGCTGGCCACGCAGCAGGGCAACATCACCGAACCCGGCGAGGCGGAGGCGACGCAGCGGCTGCGCGCCGCGTGGACGCGCTACCAGTCCGCGTTCGACGCGTTCCTCCAGGAGCGTGACCCGGAGGCGTCCCGCGCGCGCTACTTCCAATCCCTCTCACCGGCCTTCCAGGCGGCGAAGGCGGCCGCGTCCGCCATCCTCGCGCTCAACCAGGACGCGATGGTGCACAAGAGCGACCGGCTGCGCCAGCAGAGCGGGCAGGTGAACACGCTGATGGTGCTGGCGGTGGCGGCGGCGCTGGGCTTCGGCCTCTTCTTCACCACGTCGCTGGTGCAGCGGGCGCTGCGGCCGGTGTCGGTGCTGTCGCAGGCGGTGCGCCGGCTGGGGCAGGGCGACGGCGAGGCGCGCGCGGTGGTGGAGGGTGGGGATGAGATCGCCTGGCTCGCCCGGGACTTCAACACCATGGCGGAGCGGCTGGGACAGTACCGGCGCAGCAGCCTGGGCGAATTGCTCCAGGCGCAGGCGGTGTCCCAGGCGGCCATCGACAGCCTGCCGGACCCGGTGCTGGTGCTGGGCGCGGACGGCGGGCTGCTCAACGTGAACGCCGCGGCGGAGGCGGTGCTGCGGCTCAAGCTGGATGAAGGAGGGGACGCGCTGGGCCGCGTGGAGCCGGAGGTGCGCGCGGTGCTGGAGCGCGTGCGCGCGCACGTCGTGGGCGGCCGGGGCGCCTACCAGCCCCGGGGCTACGAGGAGGCGGTGCGCGTGGAGGCCTCCCCGGAGGGCGGCCGGTGGCTCTTGCCGCGCGGCAGCCCGGTGCACGGCGAGACGGGGGAGGTGGTGGGCGCCACGCTCATCCTCCAGGACGTGACGCGGCTGCGGCGCTTCGACGAGCTGAAGAACGACCTGGTGGCCACGGTGGCGCACGAGTTCCGCACGCCGCTGACGTCCCTGCGCATGGCCATCCACCTGGTGGCCGAGGGCGTCGTGGGCCCGGTGACGGAGAAGCAGGCGGACCTGCTCTTCGCGGCGCGCGAGGACTGCGAGCGGTTGCAGGGCATCGTGGACGACCTGCTGGACCTGTCGCGCATCCAGTCCGGCCAGCTCCAGCTGGACCTGCGCGAGGTGCGCACGGAGGACCTGATGGAGCACGCGCTGGACGCCTGGCGCACGGTGGCCGAGGACCGCGGCGTGCGCCTGTCCCATTCCCTGTCGCAGGACGTGGAGACGGTGCGCGTGGATCCGGACCGGCTTCACCTGGTGCTGGGCAACCTCGTGGGCAACGGCGTGAAGCACACGCCCCGCGACGGCGAGGTGGCGGTGCGCGTGCTGCGCGACGGCGCCCTCGTGCGCTTCGAGGTGCGCGACACCGGCGAGGGCATCCCCGCCCAGGAGCAGGCGCGCATCTTCGAGAAGTTCTACCGCGCGCCGGGCGCACCCCCGGGCGGCGCGGGATTGGGGCTGTCCATCGCGCGCGACATCGTCCAGGCGCACGGCGGCGAGCTGGGCGTGGTGAGCACTCCGGGCCAGGGCAGCACCTTCTGGTTCACCCTCCCGCAGCCCACGCCGCAGTCCATGCCGGAGCCTGCTGGGGACTGACGGACGACCGCCGCGTCACGGCGGCGCGACCACCTCCAGATGGCGCCGCGCTTCCTGGCGCGCGTCGGAGGCGGAGCGGGCCAGCTCCGTGCTGGACAGGCCGAACGCTGCTTCGTCCATCTTCCGGAGCCGGGGAAACACGTCCCGCTCCTCCTCCGTCAGGTGGTGCGCCACCACGGCCTCCAGCTGCCGCACCGTGGCCTCCCT
The DNA here is from genome assembly GCF_003611735.1 of Corallococcus sicarius. Taxonomy (GTDB): domain Bacteria; phylum Myxococcota; class Myxococcia; order Myxococcales; family Myxococcaceae; genus Corallococcus; species Corallococcus sicarius. The sequence goes on from NZ_RAWG01000044.1 coordinate 12,698, forward strand.
GCGGCGCACGTCCCAGCAGGCGTGCATCAGCTCGGAGAGCAGCTGGGTCATCTCCCCATGCTCCTCCACCGCGAAGTCGATGCGCGGGCCGTGGACGACGCCGCGGGCGACCGGGTACACCCAGCGCTCCTCGAGGGTGCTGTGCAGCGTGAGAGCTTCGGCCAGCCGCACGCACAGCTCCGGCCGCTCGTCATCGGGAGCCGCGCGGTAGGCCTCGAAGAGGGCCTCGAGGTCGCGGTGCTGCTGGATGAGCACGTCGATGATGTCCATGCGCCCCCCTGCCTGGGCCCCCGGAGTGGTGGCCCTTTCGCAGGGTCCTCACGCGCGCGTGCGGGTGCAATCCCCACGCAGGAGGCCGTACCCCTGAGCGCCCCGTCCTCCAGGGCCGGGCGGGCGTGGAGGAGGGGGGCTCACGCGTCCGACTCGTACTTCTTGCGCTTGCGCCACAGCGTGGACGCGTCGATGCCGAGCAGCCGGGCCGCCTCCTCCAGCGTGGGCGTGGAGGCCATGACGCGCAGGATGTGTTCGCGCTCCACGTCCTCCAGCGTGTGCGGCCCGCCCAGGCTCACGCCGGGGCCCGCCGCGGACGCGATGCGCTCCGGGAACGCCTGCGGCTCCACCACGCCCGCGGGCCCCACGATGAGCGCGCGCTCCAGGGCGTTGCGCAGCTCGCGCACGTTGCCCGGCCAGGGGTAGGCGCGCAGCATCGCCTCCGTGGCGGGCGACAGCTCCGGGGCCGGACGCTGCGCGGCCCTCGCGAAGAAGGCGACGAAGCGCCGGGCCAGCGGCAGCAGGTCCTCCGGCCGCTCGCGCAGGGCGGGGAGCTTCACCTCCAGGACGTTCAACCGGTACATCAGGTCCTCGCGGAAGCGCCCCTCCGCCACGTCCTTCTCCAGGTCGCGGTGCGTGGCCGCCACCACCCGCACGTCCGCCTTGCGCGTGCGGCCCTCGCCCAGCCGCTCGAACTGCTTCTCCTGGAGGAAGCGCAACAGCTGCGCCTGGAGCGACGGGCTCATCTCCGCCACCTCGTCCAGGAACAGCGTCCCGCCCTCCGCCTGCTCCACGCGCCCCGGCTGGTCCTTCACCGCGCCCGTGAAGGCCCCGCGCGCGTGGCCGAACAGCTCGCTCGCCAGCAGCTGTTCGGACAGGGTGGGGCAGTTGATGGTGACGAAGGGCCGCTTGCGCCGCGCGCTCATGGAATGCAGCGCGCGGGCGAGCACGCCCTTGCCGGTGCCGCTCTCCCCGCGCAGCAGCACCGCCGCGTCGGACGTGGCCGCGCGGGTGATGAAGCCAATCACAGCGTGCATCGCGGGCGACGCCGTCTCCAGCGTGGCCTCCGGCACCGCCTGCGCGAGCTGCCCTTCCAGGTCCCCCAGGTGCGAGGACAGCTCCCGCTGCGCCTTCGCGCGCTCCAGCACGTGGCGGATCTGCGCGGGGGTGAAGGGCTTGGGCAGGTAGTCGCGCGCGCCGCGCTTCACGGCCTCCACGGCGGTGTCGAACGTCGCGTAGGCGGTGATGAGGATGACGTCCAGCGCGGGCGACTCCGCCAGCAGGCGCGGCAGCAGCTCCAGCCCGGAGGCGTTGCCCAGGCGCAGGTCCACGAACGCCAGGTCCGCCGGGCCCTGCGCCAACGCGGCGAGCGCGGCCTCCGGGGTGGCCGCCTCCCGCACCTCGCACCCGAAGCCTTCCAGGCACACGCGCAGGGTGTGGCGGATGTTTCGCTCGTCGTCCACCACGAGCACCCGCATGGGGCGCTCCATGGCCTCGGGTCCGGTACGGACTTCCATGGGGACAGTCTAAGAGCGCGCCCGGAGCGCGCTTGCAAGGTGCAACCCCGGGCCGGCTGGTGTCTGCTGCGGGACGGCCGTGCGGACTGGCACGCGCCGTGGATGGAATGGAGCCCATGCGCAACGACGGAACGCCGCCCGGTGAAGGGGGAGAGGACAACATCTTCGCGAAGGAGCTGGCGCCCGCGCCCGACCGCTGGGTGCGCCGGGGCACGTGGATTGGCGCCGTCCTGCTGCTGCTCATCGGCGTCTTCCTGTGGCTGCAGGGCGGGGAGAACCGCGCGCTGAACGCGCTCGCGCCCTCGCAGCGACAGGCCCTGTTCCAGGAGACGCACGATGAGTTCCAGGAGCTGTGCGTGCTGCTCGACGGCGGCACCACGCGCTTTCCCAAGCGGTGCACCAAGCACGCGGACTTCCTCGCCCGCTTCGCCGAGTGCGACGACGTGTGCAAGCGGGAGATCCAACCCTTCCTCAGCCCGCCCGCACGCTGAGTCTCTCCTGGATTCCTGATCGCACCGCCATGTGCGCCCGCCGCCTACGTCAGACGTGAGGCGTCCTGCGCGCCAGGTCCCACCTGACAGGGCAAGGTGTCCCACCCCACCCTGCGGGGCAGGTCAGACCCGCTTCCAAGATATTTCAAGGGTCGCGGGCTTGAGTCGGGGGGAGAGGTGTTGTCTATCCTACGGGCCTCGGCGGAGCCTCGACTGCTGGGGGGGCCCGTGCGGGCCGCGGAAGGATGAGCGACAATGACTTGGCGCAGCAGGCCCTGCGGGGCTCCACGACCGCGCTTCATCGGGATGACTGACGTGGGGTTGCGAGGGGGTGTGCGATGGCGTTGAGACTCAAGCAGAAGATGATGGTGCTGCCGGTGGTGGCCGCGGTGTTCCTGGTGGCCATCGTGGCGGTGACGGTGGTGTTGGGCTCGCGCACGCGGAACGTGTCGGAGCGCATCGGTTCCAGCCTGGCTCCGTCGGTGAGCCTGTCGCAGACGGCGCGCGCGGGCTTCGCGACCCTGCACCAGGACGTGGGCGACGCGGTGGCGTTGCACGCGGTGCAGCAGCAGTCGCTGGACGCGCAGGTGAAGGAGCTCCAGGCGGGGCTCAAGGCGCTGCGCGCCCTTCCGGACGTGGACCCGACCGCGGTGGAGGCGGTGGAGGCGGCCTTCACGACCTACTGGCAGGAGGCGACGCGCGTGGTGGCGCTGGCCTCCCGCAACGACGCGGCCGCGGAGGCGGCGCTGGCGAAGCTGGGGTCGGCGCACAAGACGGTGCACGACCGGCTGGAGTCGGTGACGGCGCAGCAGGAGGCCGCGCAGCGCGAGGCCTTCATGGAGGTGTCGTCGCTGCACCGCTCCACGCTGACGTGGGTGCTGCTGCTGTCGGTGGTGTGCATGGCCGCGCTCGCGGCGCTGATGGTGTGGCTGCTGCGGGAAGTGACGCAGCCCCTGGCGCGGCTGACGGAGTCGGCGACGCGCATCGCGCGGGACGGTGACCTGACGCAGCTCATCGACACCAGCTCCCAGGATGAGGTGGGGGAGCTGGCGCGCAGCATCCAGACGCTGCAACAGCGGCTGCGCTCGGTGCCGGGCACGCTGCACGCGGTGGTGACGGAGCTGACGGCGGCGGCGTCGCGGCTGAACGCGGCGAGCCACGAGCAGCTCAACTTCCTGACCAACCAGTCCCGCAGCCTCACGGAGGCCAGCTCCACCATCGCGGAGATCGCCCAGACGTCGGGCATGGCGGCCAGCCGCGCGGAGATGGTGCTGAAGGTCGCGGCGCAGGCGGACGCGTTCAGCTCCTCCGGGCAGGTGTCCATCGAGCGGAGCGCGGAGGGGCTGCAGCAGATCCGCCAGCGGGTGGGCGCGCTCGTGGGCAGCATCGGGCACCTGTCCGAGCAGGCGGTGCACGCCGGTGAAATCATCGGCAGCGTGAAGGACCTGGCGGACCAGTCCAACGTGCTGGCGCTGAACGCGGCCATCGAGGCGGCGCGGGCCGGCGAAGAGGGCCGGGGCTTCGCGGTGGTGGCCAAGGAGATGCGGGCGCTCAGCGGGCAGTCGCTCCAGAGCACGCAGCGCATCGGGAAGATCCTCCTGGAGATCAACCAGGCCATCCGCCAGACGGTGGGCATCGCGGAGGGGGACAGCCAGAAGATGGAGGAGGGCATCGAGCAGGTGCTCGCCTCCGCGACGACGCTCAAGGACATCACCCAGGTGGTGCAGGAGAGCAGCCAGGCCGCGCGGCAGATCGTCGCCTCGGTGACCCAGCAGAACGCGGGCATCACGCAGATGACGGAAGTGGTGACGCAGCTGTCGGAGATGATGAGCGACGTGGTGATGGCCACCAGCAACGCCGAAGAGGCGGTGGGGCAGATCAACGCCTCGCTGGGCAAGCTCCAGGAGCTGTCCACCTCGTTCCGCGTCTAGCGCCCCGTCGCACGGCGCCAGCAGGGCCCACGGGCCGTCCCGGATGCACCGGGGCGGCCCGCTGTGCTTCGGGGTGCTTCGGTCCCTACTCGCCCTGCATCAGGCCGGTGATGCGGCCATCCGGGTGGACGGTGACGCGCCTCGCGGCGGGCTCGCGGGGCAGGCCCGGCATGGTGAGCAGCTCGCCGGTGAGCGCGACGAGGAAGCCCGCGCCCGCGGACAGGCGCACCTCGCGCACCGTCAACGTGAAGCCCCGGGGCCGGCCCGTCTTCGTCGGATCATCCGACAGCGACAGGTGCGTCTTCGCCATGCACACCGGCAGCTCCGCGCCGCCCAGCGCGCGCGCCGTCTCCAGGTCCTTGCGCGCCCCTGGCGTGAAGGCCACGTCGTCCGCGCCGTACACCGTGCGCGCGATGGCGCGGATCTTCTCCTCCGGTGACTGCTCCAGCGAGTAGAGGAAGCGCGGCTTGGGGGGCGCCGCGTCCGTCGCGTCCAGCATCGCGAGCACCGTGTCCGCCAGCTCCAGCGAACCCTCGCCGCCCTTGGTGAAGCCGTCGCACACCGCGATGCCCACGCCGCGCGCCTTCGCGAACGCGCGCAGCTCGTCCAGCTCCGCCGCCGTGTCCTGGGGGAAGCGGTTCACGCACAGCACCGCCGGCAGGCCGAACGCGGCCACCGACTCCAGGTGCTTCTCCAGGTGGTCGAAGCCGCGCAGCAGCGCGTCCCGGTCCGGCTCCGCCACCTGCGCGGGAGCGGCTCCGCCGTGGTGCTTGAGCGCGCGCAGCGTCACCACCAGCATCACGCCCCGGGGCCACACGCCCGCGCCGCGGCACTTGATGTCCAGGAACTTCTCCGCGCCCAGGTCGAAGCCGAAGCCCGCTTCCGTCACGACCTCGTCCGCGTACGCCAGCGCCAGGCGCGTGCCCATGACGGAGGAGCAGCCGTGCGCGATGTTGCCGAAGGGCCCCGCGTGCACGATGGCCGGACCACCCTCGCGCGTCTGGGCGAGGTTCGGCATCAGCGCGTCCTTGAGCAGCGCCACCATGGACGCCGCCGCGTTCACGTCGTTGGCGCGCACGGGCGAGCCGTCCGGCGCCTGTCCCACGACGATGCGCCCCAGCCGCGCCTCCAGGTCCTTGAGGCTCTCCGACAGGGCGAGGATGGCCATCACCTCGCTGGCGGCGGTGATGTCGAAGGACGTCTCGCGCGGGACGCCGTGCGCCTTGCCGCCCAGCCCCACGATGACGTTGCGCAGGAACCGGTCGTTCATGTCCATGGCGCGGCGCCAGCGCACCTTGGTGCCCTCCAGCACCACCGGGTGGCCGTAGTACACGGCGTTGTCCACCAGGGCGGACAGCAGGTTGTGGGCGCTGGTGATGGCGTGCAGGTCGCCGGTGAAGTGCAGGTTGATGTCCGCCGCGGGCTCCAGGCTGGCCACGCCGCCGCCGGTGCCACCGCCCTTCACGCCGAAGACGGGGCCCAGGGACGGCTCGCGCAGCGCCGCCACGGCCTTGCGGCCCCGCTGGCGCAGGCCCATGGCGAGCGCCACGGACATGGTCGTCTTGCCCTCGCCCGGGGGCGTGGGGTTGATGGCGGAGACCAGGACCATGCGGCCCTGGCGCGAGCTGCGGCCCAGGGCGTCCAGGGACACCTTGGCGCGGTCGCGGCCCCACGGGAGGACGTCTTCCGGCGCGAGGCCCAGCTCGGCGCCGACTTCGGCAATGGGACGGAGCGTCATGGCGCGGGACTCTCCGCGTCCCGCCGGGCGAGGTCAACGCTCGTGAGGCGCGAGAGCAGGCAGGCACGCAGGCCAGGAAGGTTCCCCGGGAGGCGTGCGGGTGGGAGGATGACGGCGCGGGACGCAGACCGGGAGCGCGGTGGAATAGGCGGCCGGGACTTCCGTCAGAAGGAACATCATGAATCGCATTCTCGGCATCGCATCGGTGGGGTTGGCTTCGGTGGCGCTGGGCGTGGCCCTGTGGGGGCCCGGCCGGACGGAGGCTCCGGCGGCGGAAGAGGCGCCCCGGGCACAGGACGCGTCGGCGGACGTCCGGGCGCTCCAGACGCGCGTGAAGGCCCTGGAGGAGACCGTGCAGCTGCTGTCGCGGCGGCTGATGGCCTTCGAGCAGCAGCCCGGCACGGCCGGCGCCGGCGCCGGTCCTGCGCCCGCGGGCCTGGAGGCGGAGGTGGCGAAGCTGCGCGAGGAGGTGCGCGGCGTGATGGTGGGCGAGGCGCTGAGCACCGACAGCGGCAAGGCGACGCTGAAGGAGATGCTGCGCTCGGTGCAGGACGAGCAGCGCAACGAGCAGCGCCAGCAGTGGCAGCAGCAGATCGACCAGATGCGGTCGCAGGCGGAGGCGGAACGCAGCGAGCGCCTCAAGACGTTCATCTCCGACGCGAAGCTCTCCTACAGCCAGGAGCAGGAGCTGACGAAGCAGCTCAAGGCCGAGGACGCGAAGCGCCAGGAGCTGATGGCGAACCTGAACGGCGGCGGCGCGGGTCAGGGCCGGGACACCCGCCGGCAGATGCGCGACCTGCGCACGCAGACCGACCAGGAGATGCAGAAGGTCCTCAGCGCGGATCAGCTGACGAAGTACCAGGAGATGCGTCGTGAAGACGCCAGCCCCCGCGGCGGTGGTCCCCGCGGTGGCCCTGTCGGTGGTGCCGGTGGCGGCTGGGAAGCGCGCGGCGCGGCCGGGCAGTAGCGGCTAACTGCTCCGCTCCTTCCGGGCTCCCAGAGGCCGGAAGGAGGCGCCGTCGGAGGAGGTTTCCACGCGCTGGACGTCCTGGAGGTCGAAGGCGTCCGCCAGGGCCACCGACGGCGTGCACAGCAGCACGGGGACCCGAGCGGACGCCGCGCGAGCGGCCTGGACCCGGTCCCAGAGTGCATTCGCGGGCAGGTCCACGCCGGGCTCGGTGCCGGGCTCCTGGAGGAAGAGCAAGGACTCCTCGTCCACGGTGAAGTCCCCGGCGGACTGGACGCGGAAGCCGCGCAGGAACCGGTTCATCCGCCGCGCCGCTCCGTCGGCGATCTGCCCGAGCCACTCCGCTTCGTTGGCCACGGGCCCGGGTGGGCTGGCAGCGAGGGCAGGGGGGAACGAGGAGAGCCGGGCCTCGTCCTGGGGGGCGTTGTCCGAGGGCTCGACGAAGGGGATTCCCAGTCCTGCCGCCAAGTCCAGCTCCTCGCGGGTGATGCGCCACCGCCCGTCCGGGAAGCGCCGCAGCTCCACGCGGTAGTCGTCACCCTGGACGCCCAGCACGCACGTCACCTGTTCGTCCGCCATCCAGGGAAGGGCCAGGTGCTCCTGGAGCCGACCTTCGGCGAGTGCTCGCAGGAGCGTGAAGAGACGGATCAGGTCGCGGGTGGCCGTGCCGTCCGGATCCAGCAACACCTCCAGCGGCCGAGGGCGCAGCACCACGTCGCGCAGGGAGTGGAAGCCCGCGACCTCGATGCGCGTGAGTCGGAGGACCATGGGCGGAGAGCCTACGCCGCGAAGCTCCCTCGTCGGAGCTCCGCGGCGTGTTTCACTTCCGGGCCTGCGGCGGTGCCTACTTCCCGCCGAAGATGCCCTTGAGCTTCTTCTTCGCCTCTTCCGCCGCGCGCTGCTTCGCCTTCTCCTGCTCGGCGCGGGCCTGCTCCTCCAGCTTCCTCTTCTCCTCCGCGACGCGGGCCTCCGCCTCGGCCTTGGCCTTGTCCTGGCCGCCGGTGATGACGTCCTGCACGGCCTTGCCCTTCTCGCCCAGCAGGTTGCCCGCCACCGACGCGCCCGCCAGCTTCAGGATGGTCGTCGCCGCCGGCTTCACGTCGATGCCCGTCACCTCCGGGCTCCACGCCTTGCCCGTGAGCTTCAACCCCACCGGGATGGGCTCCGTCGGCGTCACCTTGCCCACCGTCAGCGCCTTGATGGTCGCAGGCGTCAGCGAGATGCCGCCAATCAAATCCAGCGTGCCATCCAGCTTGATGCCGCCGTCGAAGTTCATCGCCGCTTCCGGCCGCGTCCAGGTGATGGGCTTGCTCAGCTGCGCCACGCCGTTCTTGATGGTCACGCTGAAGGGCAGGTCCGCGCCCAGCGACGTCACGTCCCCGCTCTTCAGCGCCTTCGCGAACGGAATCGCCTTGGCCAGCGGCCCCGTCGCGGAGGACACCAGGTCCTTGCCCAGGAAGGTGCCCTCCAGCAGGTTGCCGTTGATGCCGCCCAGCAGCGTCTGCTGGAGCTTCTCCATCGTGTAGCCCACGCCCTGCACGTCCACGTTGCCGTTGAACTTGCCCGTGAGCACCTGCTTCGGCGTGCGCGCCGCCAGCGCCTGCGCGACCTCCAGGCCCTGCACCTGCACCTTCGCGGAGAACGGCCGCGCCTCCGGCGCCGGGCCCAGGCGGATGGTCGTGCCGTCCGCCACCACCTTGCCGCCGTAGATGCCCGTCGAGAACTTCTCCACCGTGATGAGGTCGTCCACCATCTTCACCACGCCCGTCACGTTGGACAGGTCCATCGCCGTGTAGCGCAGCGACGCGATGGCGAACTGGATGTCACCCCGGTAGCCGTTGAAGCGCGTGGCCTCCGCCGGTGGCGGCTCCGGCGGCGGCTTGCCCCCGGTGCGCTCCAGGACCTGCTCCTCGCTCATCAACAACTTCTCCGCATCCAGCCGGGCGCTCTTCACGTTCGCCTTGAACGTCGTCGTCGCCTTCTTGCCCGTGCCGGCCAGGGCCACCGTGGCGGTGCCCGTCATCGTGTCCTCGAGCGCGTGCAGCGTCATGCTGGTGACGTTCACCGTCATGCCGCTGCCCGTCTTCGCCGGCGCGTACGTGCCCGCCGCCGCCACGTCCAGCCGCTGCCCCGGGGCCTTGTTCACCAGCAGGCCCGGCCGCATGTCCACGCCGTCCAGGTCCGCCTTCGCGTCGAAGCGCAGCGCGCCGCCGCTCGCCGCCGCGCCCGCCAGCTGGGCGTTGAGCTTCATCGCCCCGCCGGCCTCCTTCGACAGCTGATCCGGCACGCGCAGCCGCACCGGCGTCAGGTCCACCGCGATGTTGAGCGCCTGCGCGTCCTGCGTCCCGCTGCCGCGCACGTCCAACCCGATGGGGCCCGCCACCATGCCCTTGAGCTGCTTCTTCAGGGGCGGGTAGTACTCGGCGAGCACGGCGGGATCCAGGTTGCGTCCCACCAGCTCGAAGCCCTCCACCGCGGGCTTGTCCGTGAGCAGCCCCTTCACGCGGCCCTTGCCGGTGATGGCCGCGGGGCCCAGGTCCAGCTTGAGCTTGTCCAGCGCCAGGTCGCCCGTGGCCATGTCGCCCGTCACGTCCGTGTCGAGCACCACGTCCAGCGCCTTGCCGCCCTCCGCGCCCGCGAACTTCATCCCCAGCGCCTTGATGACGCCCACGAGCTTCGTGGGGCCCTTGCCGCCGGGCACCGCGCCGCCCAGGTCCGCCTTCCAGTCCGCGTCCAGCGTGCCCGCCTGGAAGCCCACGTCCGGGGGCAGGAAGGGCCCCAGGGGCGACAGGTCGATGCGGTCCGCCTTCAGCGTCACCTGCTCCGGCGTGGGCACCAGCGTCGCCGGCAGCGGCGCCGCCTGGAGCGTCATCTTGAGGTTCTGCTTCTCCGCGAGCACCGCCGCCGCCAGGTCCACCTTCAAGGGCTGGCCCACGCGCAGGTCCTTCACCTCGATGTCCAGGTCGCGCACCGCCAGCTCGCGCGCCTGGGCGCCGCCCGCGCGGTCCACGAAGCGGATGGTGCCGTCGGTGAGCGCCGCGCGCTCCACGTGCACGCCGGACAGGTCGGTGGGCTGCGACTCCTCCTCGGGCGCCTCTTCCTTGGGCTGCTGCTGGGCCAGCTTCTCCTGCAACCGCTGCACGTTGGTGGTGCCGTCGGCCAGGCGGAGGACGTTCACGGTGAGGCCGGACACCTCGGCGTTCTTCACCTGGATGTCCTTGCCGCGCGAGGACAAGAGCGGCATCGCCGCCACGCTCACGTCCACCTGCTTCAGCTCCGCGAGCGGCAGGTCTTCGCCCTCGGCGGGGCCCACGACGACGTCCTCAATCTGCGCGCCGACATGGGGAAAGAGCTTCGTGGAGATGTCGCCAATCGTGATGGGGCGCCCGAGCTTCTGCGAGTACGTGGCCGCCTGGTCACGCGCCGTCTTCAGCAGGATGGCGTCCAGCCGCCACAGCACCACCGCCACGATGGCGATCAGGAGGACGAGGATGCCCCCCAGCACATAGGGCCAACGCTTCTTCTTCACAGCCGCCACGGTTCCTCCTCCGTCGGGAGAGCGGTCGAACGCTTAGCGCAGCGCCGGGTGGGCCGCATCTCCCATGGAGACCCGGACGCCCCTCCTCGGCGGGGAAACTTCCACTATCCAGCGTGACGCCCCCGCCGCGGGGATAATCACGCCCCCGCGAAGCCTCACGCCCGCCTGTCCGCTCCGAAGGGCGCGCACGCACCCTGCTCCCGAGCTCCGGCCCGCTTCCGTCCCCCTGCATCTAGGTACGACGGCGCGCTCCAGGAAGGGGGCCTCCGTGACGGATGGCCGCTCCCTCCCCGGAGGTTCTACGGATTCAAAGGACCCAGCACCCCGCCGGTCCTCACAGGTCGATGATGTCCGGCTCCGCGCCCGCCGGCGTGCCCTTCGAGTCCGGCCCGCCCTGTCGGTAGACCTCCTGCAACGGCCTCACCAGTGCCTACTGCATGTCCGTGAGGTCCGACGGATAGCTCTTCCCATTCACCCACGCTGCTTACTGCGCCTGGGGCCGCCCCCCTCTTCGCGTAAGTACTGCCGCCGTTTCCTCTGCCTATGTTCAAGGTTGAGCACAATGGGGGGCACACGTCGCGGCAGCGCTAGGGGCTGTCCCTGATCTCCGGTCCGAAAATTCAACCTGCTGGATCGAACATCGGGGTTGGACCCAGCTTCAGGGGGCATGAGGAGGTTGCCAGCCAGCGTCAGGCATGATCAACGCTGGCTGTGCGCCGACATGAACTGAGCGATGCCGAGTGGAGCCGCATTGAGCCCCTGCTGGGCTCCCGGAGCGGCCCTCCCTCGAAGCGAGGGGACCGTGACTTCATCAACGCCGTGGTGTGGCGCGTGAAGACCGGGGTGCAGTGGCGGGACCTGCCGGAGCGATTCGGCCACTGGAAGACCGTCTACAACCGCTTCCGCCGATGGGCGAAAACCGGGCGCTGGGAAGCCATCTTCCAGGCGCTTCGGCTCGACGTGGATGAGCTCGGCTCCCTCGTCGACGCATCGGTCGTCCGGGCGCACCAAGACGCCGCGGGCGGAAAAGGGGGATCCGAAGCAATGCTCTGGGGCGTTCTCGAGGAGGTTTTTCAACAAAGATTCACGCCGTCACAACGACGGGCGGCAAGCCGCTCCACCTCGCGCTGACTCCTGGCCAGCAGCATGAGTCCACAATGGCCGAGGAACTCCTGGTGCACGCCGAAGGCGAAGCCTTCATTGCCGACACGGGCGATGACGCCGACCGCATCCGCGCCAACGTCCAGAAGCTTGGAATGAAGCCTGTCATCCATTCGAACCCAAGCCGCAAGAGCCCGTTGCCTTTGGACCGGTCCCTCTACCGGCTGCGCTACCGGGTCGAATGCTTCTTCCACGACCTCAAACGCTTTCGGGCTGCCGCCACCCGCTACGACAAGACGGCGACCAGCTACCTCGCCGTCCTGCACGTCGCCTCCATGCTTCTCTGGCTGCGTTAATCAGGAACAGCCCCTAGTTAAAAAGCGAGATGCTGTTTTGGTTCAATGTCTACAGTCCAAAGGACTGGAATGTCGAAGGGTTCGGTTTTAAGTAGACGCCAAGACTGAGTGCGTCATGGCGATTGAAGAAGGTCTCGAAGAGAAATATGTGGGAGACCCCGTTGTCGTCATACAATAAACATTGGGATTTTCCGAGGGGCCCACCCGACTGTGAGCCGCAGTACGATACGATTGTGTTGAATATGCTTAGTTCTGGTGTCTTGGAGAAGCGCTTCGCGAATTCTGGTGATTGAATTGTATACCGACAGGGCTGGGTGGCGTCAAAGTCAACTGGACGTCGAGAGATATGTGGATGGCAGGATACGACACCGATCATTGGCGTCTGGTTGTGTGCCAGCTCGATGTATCGCCAGAGTGTCGTAGTTATCGAATTCCCGAAGACAGGATATAGCTTGCGTATGGAGTCCAGGTTCGGTGCGTAATCATTTGCTTGAAGGGCGAACCTATCTTTCAGGAATAGGAGTTGGCCTGCTGCGAAGTTTGCCTCCGCCTCAAGGTGATCATGGCAGACGGGGGTTAGTGTCTGAGTGTTGTCACCCAGCGTCATTTCCTCGTGCCAGGGCAAAAGACTGTGCCCGATCTCATGAGCTTCATCCCAACGTTGTTTCTTTGGGGGCCTGCTCTTGTCTATTAATATCCGACGTTGATCTGGTAGATAAAGCGCCTTTAAATCGAATTTCTTAATGGCTTCAAAAAGAAGAGATGGGCGCTTGAGGATTTGTAGTCCAGCTACCTTGATCCGACTAACAGTCTCGCGGACCGCGCTATCGTCAGAGGATGTATAATATGCTCGATCAAGTCGTAGTAACTCGCGGACAAGTTCTAAGTTGAGAGGAGGTTCTGGGTTTCCTAACCCTTTCAGTACTTTCTCAACATGACGGTCAATGCTGGCGGCGGTCTTTTGTGTTAAAATAAGATTCTTCACGGTTGGCCGGCTCACTAACGCTGGCTTGAGAGCACCGCGATGAAGCTCTCAAGGGCAGCTGTTTCTTCAGATGTGAGTTTTGCTACGGACTCCGAGCGAGCTGCAAAACGAACAGCTTCATGTCTGATGCGATCATCTCTCGTTGTGCTGAGTCCCGATAGTTGTAAAAGCCCCTTGGATGGGACCTTGAAAAACTGCGCCAATTGGTAAACTGTTCGTGGCTCAGGAATATGAGCTGTCCCTTCCTCAATGTTGACCAATTCCTCGAGGTCTATGTCTGCTTTTTTCTCAAGATCCTCGAGGGTTAGTCCGCGCTTGCGGCGCATGAGTTGAACTAGGCGACCAAAGGCAATTCGGGATTCATCGCTTTCATGTTGAGGTAGTGCTGCGGCTTGTTTAGCGGTAGAAGCAAAAGCACTAAGACCAGCCCCTACTTCGGTAGAAGCCTCACTGGCCGCTGCGCTTGCACACCATTCCTTGCTGAAAATTATTTTCTTCATGAGATCCTACTTCCTCTCGGCAAATGCGATAGCTTGTTCGGGAGTGGTTTCGAAGTAGCGGAGATTTAGATAGTTCAGGTCATTGCCAAGATCCGTCATCTTGACCGTGTTTCGATAGAAGTCCTCTGACTGTGGCAAGGAGTGCAGGCCAATGCGCCCCTTGAATTCTTCTTCAAAGCTCCTGTTGATGGCAATCGCAGTCAGCACTGAGCCGATTCCGCTAAAAAGGGGACCTCGAAAAGGAGGGGCTCTGTTCCACGGTGCGGTCTCAAGATATTCAACGTAAACAATCGGTTTTCCGGATTGAGATGCGTGTCGGGCCGACTTGGTGAGGTCAAGATGCATCAATCCCTGTAGTTGTCCCTCCGCTCGAAGTGAGAATGTCTCTTGTCCAAGCAGCCCTTCGGTGGCCCGGACTTTGTTTATCCAATTCCAATGAAAGCTCTGTGGCCAGTTCTTGGAGGGGACTCCTTGGGAGCCAAGTTTTTGGATTACCTCGTTTACTTCCGGTTGCCAGGTTTTTTGCCAGTCAAGGAGATCTGTGTCTTGAATTGATTGGTGGACTTCTGCGGCGATGATGGCTCCAGTCGTATTTTTTTTGATGTGCATTGTCTGTGGTTGGTCGGTCATAGGAGCATCAACTCTGCCTTGTCTTTTGTTCTTTCGTTTTCGAAGTAAATCTTCTCGCCGCGCTCTGCGCGTACGTCAATCATTTGGAGAAGTCTTAATGCCTGCCTGATTACGCCCGTCTTGCTAATGTCCTTTCTGGTGGCCAATGTCTCCAGTACATCCATTTCTAGGTCGCTAAGGTTCAACGTCATGGTTCTTTTGCTAGTCATGGAACCTCCGTTCAGTGTCGTAAGGTAGCGAAATATGGGCCCAAAAGTCAAGGTCTGGTGGCCATTTGATGGCCACCAAGCTTCGCTGGTTGCATGGGTTGAGGCTACCTTGCAGAGGGCAGGTCCTTCGGTGTCTAGGTGGGTAGGCAGGCATGGCAAGGGGCTGACGTCTCTTGACGGCTCAGGCCGGCAGAATTGCGCTTTGGTTGGGACGGGTGAGCAACCTGACGGATTGTCTCCAGTCGCGCGTACCGGGCCTACCCAGGCCCGATTCATGCGGCTGCCTACTCTCTTGAGTGGCAACGGAGGTTGAGGCAGGGCTTATTTCGCGACGTCTCGGAACTTGGTCCCAAGGGGCGTTTGCTCACAGCTCGATGATGTCCGGCTCCGCGCCCGCCGGCGTGCCCTTCGAGTCCGGCCCGCCCTCCAGTACGAAGCCCCAGGGCGCGTACACGGAGCCTCCGGTGTACGCGTCCACGTAGAGCACCACGGGCGTATCCAGGCCTTCGTACGTCACCTCGAAGATGGCCAGCTTGCCCTGCGTGGTGCCCCGGCCATCCACCGGGGTGAACTCGCAGCAGTCCCCCATCCGGCGCCACGCCACGGCCTGCCCCTGCGGTCCTCGCAACAGCTTGAAGTACGCGTGGACGCCCTTGTCGCCCCAGCCCACGCGCACGGGGTTCTCCGGCCGGGTGCCGTAGGTCAGCGGATCCGGCCGCGTCGGTGTCAGGGGCTGGGTGCGGCGCATCACGTCCTCGAACGACGTGCCCGGGGAAGCACACGCCGTCAGGGCCAGCACCCCGGCACAGGCGAATCGGAACAGGGACATCGGGACCTCCAGACGGCTCTCGAACGCCCCCAAGCTGGCGCTGCCCCCGCGCCGCGCGCATCCCCTGCCCACGCCCTGGCGGCCCCCGCCGTCCTCTGGCGGACGCAGCCCCCAGGCCAGCGCACACGCGCAAGGTCCCGGGGGACAGGTCCGCGGCTTCAGCTGAGGGACTTCAGCTCCAGGCCCAGCTCGCGGCGGTAGCGCTCGAAGCACTTCGCGCCCGCGGACAGTCGCAACAGCGCCCCTTCCGCCAGGGGCCTCGCGCACGCGGGGTTCGCGGCCACCAAGGGACGCAGCACCTCGCGGTTCCACGTCTCCGAGTGCTTCACGTCCAGCGTGGAGTGCACCGCGTAGTAGCGCCGCACCCGCATGTCGAACCCCAGCCGCTTCAGGCCCTCGTTGACGCACGCGGTGCGGCCCGGCGCCGTCTCCTCGACGATGCCCAGCGCACCCACCGCCAGGTACGTGTAGCGGCGGTTGAAGGCGAATGCGCAGAGCAGGTTCGCCAGCGCGTGCGCTTCCCACACCGTGTCCTCGTCGGTGGGCTTCAGCCCCAGCTTCGCCGCCATCTCCGCGAGCATCGGCCCGTGCATCGCGTCCTCGCGCCCGCGGCCCATCTCGTCCCAGTAGTTGCGCGCCAGCTCCAGCTTCGCCTGCGTGGGCAGCTGCAACTGCGTCAGCGCCACCAGGTCGTCGAAGCCCGCCTCGCCCGCGACCTCCTGCGTGAGGAACCAACGCATCTGTTCCAACGACGCCTGCGTCGCGAGCCACGGAAACAACGGGTCCTGCTGCCCCGGCCCCGTCTCCTTCAGGTCCTCGAACCACGCGATGAAACCGTCCGCGTCCTCGGGTGCCTCGGCGGCCCAGGCCGCCATGCGCTGTCGCTCGGCCTCCACATATTCGCCTTCGAGCAGGCGCAACTGTGTCTCCGCCTGCACGTCTGCCCGCCAGCCCCCCGTGGGAAAGCCCGGCGCCAGTCTCGAATGATTGAAGCGCAACAGGGTCCGATGCAGCCGTTCAGCCAGGCGTGCGTCCTCCGTTCCTACTTCCCCTGCCACCTCGCCAAGCCCGCCCATGGTGCGCACCCTCTCTACATGTCTGGGAAGGCAGGAGTGCCTTCCGACCACATGTATGGGGATGACCTTGAACACCGGCCACTTCGCCCCTGCCACCTTCGCCGTGAGTCAGGTGCGCTGCGAAAAGGACCACGTCCGCTCCCGCGACTGCGCGTATCAGGTCGCGTGGAACATCAATCCGCACATGAAGGTCGGTGCCGTCGCGTGGCGCCGCGCCTGTAGCCAGCACCGGGAGCTGTTGCGCGTCCTGCGCGAGGCGGGCGCGAGCTGCTTCGAGCTGCCCTTCGTCCACGGCGCGTATGACTCCGTGTTCGCCAAGGACAACGCGGTGCTCGTGGCCCAGGACGGAGAGCTGCGCGCGCTGCTCGCCACCATGCGCCACGGACAACGCCGGGGGGAGCAACGCGCCCGGGCCCGGTGGTTGGCCGCGCGCGGCTTCGACGTCATCGAGCCGCCGCGCGTGCACATCGAAGGTGGGGACGTGGCGATGCTGCCCGCGGGACGGGGCGCGCTCCTGGGGTATGGCCAGCGCTCCACGCAGCGGGCCGCGGGCGTGCTGGAGGCCTTCCTCGACGCGCCCGTCACGCCGCTGGAGCTGTGCGACCCGTACCTCTACCACCTGGACACCGCGCTCACCGTCCTGTCCGACGGCACCGCGCTGGTGTGTCCGGAGGCCTTCACGCCGGAGTCGCTGCACACGCTGTCGCGCACGGAGGGCATAGGGCAGGTGGTGCCCATCGCGCGGGATGACGCGCTCGCGTTCGGCCTCAACCTGGTGGAGGTGGGCAACACCGTCATCATCGGCGCGCGCGTGCCCCGCGTGGAGGCCGTGCTGCGCGGACTGGGCCGGCGCCCCGTCAGCGTGCGGTTGGATCAATTCCACCTGGCCGGGGGCAGCGCGGCGTGTCTCGTCGCGCGCGTGCACTCCCTGCCGCCCATGGCCGCCCAGCGCTTCCGCGAGGAGCAGGAGCAGGAGTCGATGATGGCGTCGCTCTCCGCGTGAGGCCGGCGCCCTGAAACAGAAGACCTCCCCGGCGACGTGCGCGCGGGGAGGTCCGGGTGAAGCAGGCAGAGGCGGGGCTACGACTGTTCGCTGGTGCTGGCTTCCGGAGCGTTCAGTCCCTCGGCCTGCCAGAAGCGGCGCGGGTGTCCGTCACCGCGCGTGCCGCCGGAGAGCTTGTCCACCCAGGGGTACTTCTGGGCCTCCTCGGCGGTGTAGCCCAGGTTGAAGACGGTGGGGCTCTTGGGCTTGTCCGCGGCCTTCTCGTACAGCGTGCCGAACACGCGGTCCCAGAAGTAGTTCGTGATGCCGAAGTTGCCCGTCTCGTTGTGGAAGTGGTGGGACATGTGCAGCCGCTTGATGTCCTTGAGGAACTTGAACTGCGGCGCGTAGTTCAGGTGCTGGATGCAGTGGCAGAACTCGTAGAAGCACGTCGTCACCATGCCCCAGCCCAGCGCCGCGGCCGCACCGGAGCGCCCGCCAATGAGGTAGCCAATGGGCGTGAGCACCAGCGCGATGGTGGGCAGCGTGGTGTGCAGCGCGCCGAAGAGGACGCGCAGGTCGTGCGGGTCCTGGTGGTGGTCGAAGTGGATGCGCTTCCACGTCACCGCCGTCGCGGCGGACTTGTAGAGGAAGCGGCCGTGCAGGATGTACCGGTGGATGAGGTACCAGCCGAACGGGTAGGCCACCGTCGCCACCACCACCGCCGCCGCCATGCGCACCGGGTTTTCGAACCACTTCACCGACAGCACGATGCAGGTGATGCCGATGAGGATGTAGGCAACGACGGCGTAGTACGTGAAGAACGAATAGACCAGGTCGCGCAGCGACATCCGGTCGAGGTTGTGCTTCCGGTTCAGGAAAGAGACCGCCACGGTATCCCCTCACTAGAGGTTGCCACCGCGAGACCCCTGCCGTCGGAGCACGCGGGACAAGAAGGCTCGCTCGCATCCCGGCCCTTTGGACGATGCGGCGGTGCCTGAGCTAGCAGGCTGGAAGGCCCCTGGCTCAGGAACGGCGAGGCCCCTCTTAGCGTTTTCCTGGCGACATTGAGAAGCCCTCCTGTTGGAGCAGCCCCGGATTGTCCGCCTGCAAGGACTGCGTCCGACCCGGGGTCGGGCTTCCCTGGTGGAACCACACACCCCACCTTTCCGCCCAAGGCGAGAGATCGCACGAGGGGGCCTCATGGCGCGCAAGGTACAGGGACACGAGGGTAGTGAGACCGCAACGGACCGTCCGGCCCGGCGCAAGACGGCCACCCGGAAGAAGGCGGAGGCCGCCCCGGCCACCGCGGGCCGTCTGGAGCTGCGCCGGGACATCGCGGAGTACCGGGCCGCCGCCGAGGCCCAGGCCGACCGCGTGCGCGAGCGCATCAACGCCGCGCTGGAGGTGAGCCGCAGGACTCGCGAGGAGATTGAAGAGCGCATCGCGAGCGAGCTGCACGCGCCCCGCGTCCCGGCGAAGACGGCCCCCCGGAAGGCAGCGCCCGCGCGCAAGCGCACGACCACCGCCCACGCGACGAAGTGACGCGAGGCCCGCCCTGAAGGGCAGGGCGACCGTCGGGCCTAGGAGTGGACCCCGGGAGCGCGCACCTGCGGGGGCAGCGCCTCCGGGCTGGACGACTCCAGGTCCAGGGCGGAGAGCTTGTCGGCCAGGGCCAGGGCCCGGTCGCCCCCGTCCAGCGGGGACGCCGCCCGGGCCCCGATGAAGCACACCCGGGCGCGCTCCAGCAGGGCCACCTGGGCGTGGAGCTGGGCGTGCAGCCGCTCGCGGCGACGTGACAGCGCGTCCAGGTGGTTGAGCTCCTCGCCCAGGGAGGCGGCGGCGCGCTCCAGCTGACGCCGGGCCACGCCGTCCTGGGCGTCCGCGGCGCGCTTGCGCAGCTCCTGCACCTGCGAATCCACGCTGCCCTGGGACGCGGCGGAGAGCTGACCCTCCAGCACCGTGTGGGACTCGGCCAGGCCGAAGGCGTCCTGGGCCAGCTTCGCGAGCACGCGCTCCAGCTTCACGCGGCCCTCGCCCGTGGCCAGCTTGCGCGCCTCCGCCTGGCTCTGGCGGTACAGCCCGAGCGCCCGCGTCACCAGCCCGCGCACCTCGCCGGTGAGGGTGGCCTCCAGGCGCATGCCCCGGGCGGCCACCGCGTCCAGGTCGATGGCCAGGTTCACCGGCAGCGTGCCGATGCTCCAGAACAGCGCCACCACCGCGTAGTCCACCAGCAGCGGGAAGTAGCCCTGGCCCGGGAGGAAGCGCGCGTGGATCACCGTGTACACGTACATCCCCAGCGCCGTGGTGACCGCGGCCGCCCCGGCGCTCAGCCCCACCTGGGTGGACGTGCCCACGTGGTCGCGCCCATGGCCGCGCCACGCCAGCAGCCCCGCGGCGATGGCGCCCGCCACCGCGTGCCGCAGGGGGGACGGCAGGCCCAGGACGTAGGGCAGGGCGGGCAGCAGCACCACCGCCGCGCGCATCAGGGCGCTGTACGCGGGCTGCGGCTTCAGCGCGGTGACGGCCGCCGCCGCCAGCGCGAAGTAGCCGGGCTCCACCGGGACGTGCAGCACCTGCCGCGCCACGCCGGCCACCAGCGCCATGGCGCCCGCCCCCACGAGCGCGCACAGGCAGCGCGACTCGAAGTCCTCCCGGCGGATGAGTTGGATGGAGAGCGACATGGCGCACCGTCCCGAGCGGCTTGAACGACTAGTAGGAGTTGCTCTGCCCGAAGCTCTTCATCGTCTTCTTCTTGAGGTCGAGCATCTCACGCCGTACCTCCGCCTCGCTGTGGGCATTCCCGTAGGCTGCCTGGGTCGCGTCCACATCCGCAAGCTCCCCCGCGAGCGCCGACGCCGAGCTGCCAAAGAGGCGACGCGCGTTGCCGAGCAGATCGAGGGCTCCCTGACGGTTGCCGCTCTTCATCTGCTCCGCGGCCGCATGCAACTGCTGCGTACCCAACGCGCGGATGGCGTGCACCCGCACGTCCCGGTCCAGGTTCGCGTGGACCACCTGCGCGTCGGGCGTCACCTTCGCGTCCAGGGACAGCAGCACCCGCGACGGCAGGTCGGCCGTCACGTCGATGTACGACAGGTTCGCGGCCAGGACGTTCATCTGGGACGCGGTGTCGGGGGCGACCAGCGTCACCTTCGCCACCACGCGCGCGGACTGGCCGCCGGTCAGGTCGTACAGGGGCACGCGCACGGTGCTGCCCTCGCGCGTGGACGTCAGGCCCATCACCTCCACGCTGCTCACACCGGGCGGCAGCGTCAGCACCAGGTTCACGTCGCGCGCCACGGTGCTGGCGGCCTGCTCCAGCTCGCGCGTGAAGATGGAGGCCAGCTGCGCCGAATCGCTGACGAACCCGGAGAAGCCGCCGCCGCGCTCGGCCATGCCGCGCATCAGCACGTCGTTGAAGCCCTCGCCCACGCCCAGCGAGCTCACGGTGATGCCCTGCTCGCGCAGCTTGCCCACCTCGGAGAAGAGGCCCGTCTCGGACACCACGCCTTCGGTGGGCTGGCCGTCGCTCAGGAGGATGGCGCGCGTCACCCGGTACTGCTTCGTGTACGGGATCAACGCCACTCCGGCCGCCTGGAGCCCGCCGCTGATGTTCGTGGAGCCATCCACCTCGATGGCGGCGATGGCCTTGAGCAGCTCCGCGCGCGTCTGTTCGGTGATCTCCACGCTGGGCAGCGTCTTCACGTCGGAGCCGTAGTGCACGAGCGCCAGCCGGTCTCCCACGCGCAGCTGGTTCACCAGCGCCTCCGCGGCGCGCTTCGCGTCCACCAGCTTGCTGCCCATCATGGAGCCGGAGCGGTCCACCACCAGCGCCAGGTTCACCGGCACGCGCTGCGGGTTCTCCGGGGCGCGCGCCGACACCTCGAACCACGCGAAGGCCTCACCGGGCCCCGTCTTCACGTACGCGCCGGACAGCTTGCCGGTCAGCTCCACCATGCCCGGCTTGCCGGACCCCGGCGTGCCCACGCCCACGGGCAGCACCGTGGTGATGGGCGCTTCACCCGGCTGCACCACCGTGTGGCTCTGGTCCACCGCGGACGGCGGCGCGGCGCGCGGCTGATGGACGAAGGGCGGGTGTTCGGAGCGGGTGGCGAAGAGGGCGTGGATGCCGTCGAGCGCGAGCGCGCCCACGACGAGCAGGCCAGCGATGGACAGCAGCAGGGTGGTGCGGTTCATGGGCGGCGTACCTCGGGCTGGAGCGAGCGGACGAGCACACGCTCGCAGACGCGCCCGCCCCGGGCATCGGTCAGCGGGAGGAGGGTCCTCCCGATGACCGATGGGTCCCGCGCGCTGCATGCACCCGCGTCAGGGGACGTCCTGCGGACCGTGGCGCACCAGCGCCTCCACGGCGCCGCGCACGCGCGCTTCGTCGAAGGGCTTCTCCAGCACCGGGTTGGGGATCTGCGACAGGAACTCGCGCGCCCCCACGGTGAAGGCGCCGCCGGACACGAAGATGAAGCGGCGCTCCATCCCCGGGTGCGCGCGCCGCGTGGCCTCGTACACGTCCCGGCCGGCGAGGTCCGGCATCATCACGTCGCACAGCACCGCGTCGAAGCCCGGCGTCTGGCCCATGCGCTCCAGGGCCTGCCGCCCGCTGGTGGCCACCTCCACGTCATGGCCCCGCAGGAGCCGCTGCAGCACGCGGCCCACCGCGGGCTCGTCGTCCACCACCAGCACCCGGCCTCGCGGCGTCACGGGCGCGTCGGGCGTGGTGGCCGCGGAGGGGCGTGACGTGGAGGCGGCCACGGGCGCGGGCAGGAGCACGCGGAAGGCGCTCCCCTTGCCCACGGTGCTGTCCACGGAGATGTCGCCGCCCATGCCGCTGATGATGCCGTGGCAGATGGACAGCCCCAGGCCGGTGCCCACGCCCACGGGCTTGGTGGTGAAGAACGGATCGAAGATGCGGCCCAGCACCTCCGGCGGGATGCCGCTGCCCGTGTCGCGCACCTCCACCACCACGCGTCCGCCCTCCATGCGCGTCGTCAGCACCACCTCGTGGTCGTGCGCGGAGCCCTCCGGGATGGCCTGCGCCGCGTTCACCACCAGGTTGAGGAACACCTGGCACAGCCGGCCCTCGTTGGCCATCACCTGCGGCACCGTGCCGTAGTCCCGGCGCAGCCGCGCGCGGTGGCGGATCTCGTTCGCGGCCATCATCACCACCGAGTCCAGCACCGCGTGCAGGTCCACCGGCGTCATGCGCTCTTCATCCGGCCGGGAGAACGTCTTCAACTGGCGGACGATCTGCCGCACGCGCTCGGCGCCCTCGCACGCCTCGCCCAGCACCTCCTGCCACTCGGCCACGTCCGGCGGGCGCACCCCGCGCCCGGCGCTGGGCTGCAGGTGGTGGCGGAACTCGTCCGACAGGAAGCCCAGGTTGGAGACCACGAAGGCCAGCGGGTTGTTGATTTCATGCGCGATGCCCGCCGCCAGCGTGCCCACCGACGCCAGCCGGTCCGCCAGCGTCAGCCGCGCCTGCAACTGGCGCTGCTCCGTCACGTCGCGTGCGATGGACACCACCGCCGGCTGCCCGTCGAAGCGCAGGGGCAGCGACGCCAGCTCCACCACGCGCGTGCGTCCGTCGCGCAGCACCAGCCGACGCTCGCTGGTGAGCGGCGCCGCGTTCGTGCCCGCGGGCGTGGGGCCCGTGCCCGGCACGTCCGACAGGAACTCCGACAGCCGGCGCCCCACCAGCTCCTCCGCGCTCTGGAAGCCCAGCGTCGTGACGAGCACCGCGTTCGCGTAGACGATGTGGCCGTCGCGCTCGATGGCCGCCGCGTCCGGGAAGCCCTCCATCAGCGCGCGCAGGCTGGCTTCGGAGCGCTTCAGGGCCTCCTCCACCTGGCGCCGCTCGGTGATGTCGCGCGCCAGCCCCTCCACCGCCACGACCTTCCCGTGCGTGTCCGTCACCGGAGCCACCACGTGCTCCAGCCACAGGGTGCGCCCGTCGGGGTGCAGGAAGCGCAGCACCACCGGCACGCCGTCCGACGTGCGGGGCGACTCCAGCAACTGCTCCAGCGCGGGCCGGTCCTCCGGGTGTACCTGGCGGTACCAGAGCTCCGGATCCGCGTAGTGCGCCTCCGGGCCCAGGCCCAGCTTCGCGTGCACCACGCGGCTGACGTACGCGAAGCCGCGCGGCGGCGCGCACCGGTAGAGGTACAGCACGTCGGACGCGTTCTCCGCGAGCTGGCGGAAGCGGTGCTCGTGCTCGCGCAGCGCGCGCTCCGACTCGCGCCGCTCCAGCGACACGGAGATGGCGCCGCTGGCCGCGGACAGCAGGTCCACCTCCAGCCGGTCCCACTCGCGCGCCTCGTAGCAGTTGTCGAATCCCACGAAGCCCACCAGCCGGCCCTGCACGCGCAGGGGCAGCACCAGCAGCGACAGCACGCCCTGTGGATCCAACAGCGCCCGCTCGAACGCGGGGAACGTCGCCACGCGCCCGGCGACGACCTCGCCCCGCTCCAGCAGGGGGACCCACCGCTCCAGGTCCGGCCGCATGGGCAATTCCTGGAGCAGCGGGTTGTTGATCTCCGCCGTCACCCCGGGGCCGCACCACTCGGCGCGCTGGCTGCACACGAGCGCGCCCTGCGCGTTGGTGAGCGTCTCGAAGACGTAGACGCGGCTGGCGCCCGACGCCTGCCCCAGCGGCGCCAGCGCGGGCCCGTACAGGTCCCCACCCTCGGGCACCGACAGCAGGCGCTGCTGCATGTCCACCAGCGCCGTGAGGTAGCGCTCACGCCGGGCGAGCGCATCGTTCGCCCGCTTGCGCTCGGTGATGTCATTGAGCGAGCCCGCCATGCCAATGAGCGTGCCGTCCTCGTCCTGCGTCACCCGGGCGAAGACCTCCACCCACCGGAAGCCTCCGTCGCGCGTGAGGTAGCGCACCTCGTGCTGGACGAACTCGCGCTCGCCCGTGATCAGCGACTGGCACACCTCCAGCGTGCGCGCATGGTCGTCCACGTGGATGAAGTCAAACGCCGACCGGCCCAGGCTCTCCTCCACGGAGAAGCCGGTGACCTCGGTCCACGCCGGATTGAGGAAGACCCACGTCCGCTCCAGGTCGGTCTGGAAGACGACCTCCTGGAGCGTGTCGATGACTTGCCGGAAGCGGCGCTCATTGGGGGTGCCGTCAGGCCGGGTGAACGGCATCTGCATGCGGGAGACTTTCGCGATGGAAGAACTTCGCCGTGCGAATGGAACGATACAAAGGGCGGACGTGAAGGGGGCGAACGATGAGAGTCGAACGATTGAGGATCGCCGCCATGCAGGCAAGGGGCCTTGCGGGAAGAGCGGGATGACGGGAAGCATTCCCTGTGCTTGATGGTGATGGGGCGGACCTGCGGGCTGCCTTCCTTCCCGGGAGGCGGAGATGACACCATGATGCGTGCGGAAAGCCCCAGCATGTCTTTCGGCGCCATGCCTTCAGCGCACCGCTCGGATCCTTCCCTGGATTCCCCGCAGGCTTCTGCGGTGGCTTCCCTGAAAGACGGGGACGCCCCGCCTCTATCCTCGCGCGTCATGGACGCGGAGGGTTGGGCCCTCGTCGAACACTCGGGACGCGTCGTTGCTTTCAACGCGCAGGCCTCCGTCCATTTCGGCATTCCGGCGCCCACCACCGTGGAGCACGGCCGCCTGCCCGGGTGTGAGTGGTTGCGGAGCGACGGCACGCCGTTGCCCTCCCACGAGGCCCCCCTCGCGCGGGCCCTGGCGGGCGAGCAGGTAGACACGGCGGAGTGGACGGTGCTGCGGCCGGACGGGATGCGCGTCCGGCTCCAGGGCACGGCGACGCCCGTGAAGGGCGGGGACGGGCGGGTCGCGGCGGCGGTCCTGCGCACCCGGGCCGTCGAGGCCCTGCCTGCTCCCCTGCTGGATGCGTCGCGGCTGCTCGCGGAGGCCGGGGCCCTGTTGGGCACGTCGGTGGACGCGGAGGCGCAGCTGGAGCCGCTGCTCAAGCTGCTCGTCCCCACGCTGGGGGACGGGGCGCTGCTCATCCTGATGTCGCCGGATGCGGACGTGAGCGTGGCGGCGTCCCTGCACGTGGACGCGGGCAGGCACGCGCTGTTGCGCGAGCTGCTGTCGCGCTACCCGCCGGATCCCACCCTGCCGGGCGGGCTGTCACACGTGTTCGTCACCGGGGCGGTGGCGCGCCTGTGCGTGATGTCCGACGAGCACGTGACGCTCACGGCGCGGGACGCGGAGCACGCGCGAATGATGCGGGAGGTGGGCCCGCACGGGTGCCTGAGCGTGCCCCTGGCCGCGCGCGGCAACGTGCTGGGCGCGCTGATTCTGCTGCGTGCGAACGTGCTGCACGCCTTCGACGCGGAGGAGGAGCGCGTCCTGGCGGAGCTGGCCCACCGCACCGCGCTCTACCTGGAGAACGCGCGGCTCTTGAAGGAGGCGCGCGAGGCGGTGCGCCAGCGCGACGAGTTCCTGGGCATCGCGAGCCACGAGCTGAAGACGCCGCTCACGCCGCTGAGCCTCAAGGTGCAGCTGCTGCAGAAGCAGGTGACGGTGCTGGCGCGCGAGGGCAAGCCCGTGCCCACCGAGCGCGTGTCGGAGACGCTGGAGGTGGTGCAGCGCCAGGTGCGCCGGCTGTCGCGGCTGGTGGACAACCTGCTGGACGTGTCGCGCATCAGCGCGGGCCGGCTGCGGCTGGAGGTGGAGGAGCTGGACCTGGCGAGCGTGGCGGCTGAAATCCTCTACCGCTTCGCCCCGGCCGCGCAGCAGCAGGGCACGGAGCTTGAGCTGCACGCCCCGGTGCCGGTGGTGGGCCGGTGGGATCGGCTGCGGCTGGAGCAGGTGGTGACGAACCTCCTGTCCAACGCGCTCAAGTACGGCGCGGGCCACCCGGTGGTGCTGTCCGTGGACGCGCGCGGCACGGTGGCGCGCCTCACCGTGAAGGACCACGGCATCGGCATCGCGCCGGAGGACCTGGCGCGCATCTTCGAGCGCTTCGAGCGCGCGGTGAGCGACCGGCACTACGGCGGCCTGGGCCTGGGCCTCTACATCACCCGCCAGATTGTCGAAGCGTTCGGCGGTACGGTGCTGGCCCAGAGCGAGCCCGGTCAGGGCTCCACGTTCACCCTGGAGCTGCCCCGGGGCGACATCCCGGAGGAGTGGCTCACGGCGCACGCGGCGCCGGGCCCCACCAGCGAATCCGAAGGGGGCTGAGGCGTCACCGAAGTCTCACCGGAGCCTCAGGCGACCTCCAGCACCGTCCACTCCCGCACCTCGCCCGCGAGCGTCACCTCCACGGTGTCCCCGGCGCGGCGGCCCAGCAGGGCGCGGCCCACGGGGGAGCTGGGGGTGATGACGGACAGGAAGCCGTCGCCACCGGGGCCGGTGAGTTCGGTGCCCGCGCCCGCGGGGAGGACGAAGAAGGTGCGCTCGGCGAAGCCGTCCTCGTCCTCGGTGCTGACGTCCACGAGGGCGCCCAGGCCCACGGGCCCCTGGCGCGGGAAGCGCGGCAGGTCCTTGGCGCCGAAGGCGGTGAGCGCCTGGAGCTCCTCCTGCAGGCGGCGCGCGCGCTGGGCCTGGCCGGTGGCGAGGCTGCCGTACTCGATGGCGGCGCGGCCGTCCTCCTTCTTCTCGGACTCGGTGGCGAGGCTGCGGGCGGCCTCGCGGGCGTCGGCTTCCGCGCGGTGGGCCAGCCGGTCGCTCTGCTGGAGGCGCTCGGCCAGTTGGTGGAGCAGGGTGTGCTTGTCGAGTGGCATGGCGGTCGTTACAGGACTGTAGCGTCCGGTGGAGCGGCCTCCAGTTTTCGGCCCGGCCGGGGCGGGGGCTTGGGGTTACGATGGCCACATGACGCCTCAGGAACGCTCTCAGAAGGCCCACGAACTCGTCGCCAAGGGCGCGGTGCTGCTGGACGTGCGCACGCCGGAGGAGTTCCAGCAGGGACACCCCGACGCCGCCCGCAACATCCCCGTGCAGGTGCTGGCCCAGCGCCTCTCGGAGGTGGGCCCCGTCGGCACGCCCGTGGTGGTGTACTGCGCCGCCGGAGGCCGCAGCGCGGTGGCCGCGGAGCTCTTGCGCAAGGGCGGCTTCCCGGAGGTGTTCGACCTCCAGTCCGTGAAGAACTGGTAGGCGCTCGCTGTTGTCCCGCTTCCGCACCGTCGGCTTCCTGCTCGTCATCGTGTCCGGCGCCTCGTTTGGCGCGCTGGGACTGTTCGCGCGTCTGGCCTTCGCGTCGGGCGCGGACATGCCCACGCTGCTGTTCCTGCGCTTCACGCTGGCGGGGCTGGTGCTCACGGGCGTGATGCTCGCGCGCCGGCAGGCGTGGCCCCGGGGCCGGGTGCTGCTGGGCCTGGTGGCGCTGGGCGCGCTGGGCTACTTCGCGGAAGGCAGCGCCTACTTCCTCGCGCTCCAGCACGCCTCCGCGGGGCTGGTGGCGCTGCTGCTGTACCTCTTCCCCGCGCTGGTGGCGCTGCTCCAGGTGGCGCTGGGCCGCGAGCACCTGAGCCGCACCCGCTGGTTCGCCGTGGGGCTGGCGCTCGTCGGCACGGGGCTCACGGTGGATCCCGGGCCGGACGCGGAGCTGCTGGGCATTGCCCTGGGCGTGCTGTCCGCCGTCATCTACGCGCTCTACGTGCTGGCCAGCGCGCGCGTGGTGGGCCCGGCGGGGCCGCTCGCGGCGAGCACCGTCGTCCCGCTGTCGGCGGGGGTCGCCTTCGGGGCCCTGATGCTGGTGAACGGTCCGTCCCTCCCCCAGACGCCGCTGGGCTGGGGCGCGGTGGCGGGGCTGACGCTGCTGTCCACGGTGGTGGCGGTGCTCACGTTCTTCGCGGGGCTCCAGCGCATCGGTCCGGTGAACACGTCGCTGCTGTCCACGCTGGAGCCGGTGATGGCGGTGGTGCTGGGCGCGCTCTTCCTGGGCGAGCGGCTGTCGCTCCGTCAGGGCGCGGGCGGCCTGCTCATCCTGGTGGCGGTGGTGGTGCTGGCGCGCTCGGAGCCGGCCCGCCCGGACCCCGTGTCCCAGGCGGCCAGCCCCTGACGCCGCGAGCGGCCGCTGACTCCAGGCGCTCCAGGCGCTACAGGCGCTGCAGGAACCGGTGCACGTCCTTCACGAAGCGCTGCGGGCGCTCCGCGTGCGGGGCGTGGCCCGTGTCCGGGTAGAGCAGGTAGGTGGCGTTCGGGATGGCGCTGGCGAGCGCCTGCTGTTCGGCCACGGAGAAGAAGCCGTCCTGGTCCCCGCCGATGATGAGCGTGGGCACGCGGATCTCCCCCAGCCGCGCGGAGTGGTCCTCCGCGATGAGCCCGTCCAGCGCGTCCTGCCACACGCGCGCGGGCACCTTGGAGCTCTCCGCCACCAGGGTGTCCAGGTAGGACGCGGGCACGGGCTGGTAGAAGGTGCTGGCCTGGAACTCGTAGATGAACTGCGGATCCACCGGGTCGCTCAGCGTGTCCACGAAGGACTTGAGCCCCAGCGCCACCTCGTTGCCCGCGACCGTGGGCGCAGAACCCACCAGCACCAGCGCCTTCACGCGGCGGGGCGCGTCCAACGCCACCTGCTGCGCGATGAAGCTGCCCATCGAGTGGCCCACGAGGACGGCCTTCGACACGTGCATCGCGTCGAGGAAGGCCACCACGTCCCGGGCGAACGCCTGCTGCGTGTAGCAGCACGCCGGGCGGGACGAGTCCCCGTGGCCGCGCTGATCCAACGCGTAGAGGTGGAAGTCGCGCGGGAAGCGCGGCAGGTTCAAATCCCACGTGTGGTGCGAGTCGCTGTAGCCGTGCAGGAAGACGACGACGGGCCCGTCCTGGCGACCCTGCTCCACGTAGCGGAGCGTGACGCCGGTGGACAGCCGCACGGCACCCTCGCGGGGACGGGCGCCACCCTGGCGGTCGGCCTCCTGCAGCGCGGCGGGGGAACTCGTGAGGTCGGGCGAAGCGCCCGTGTCGGACTCAGGTCCACAGCCAGCGAGCAGCAGCAGCGCGAGGAGGGTGGGGAGGGAACGCGTCATTCGTCAGGGCCTTTGGGAAGAGGACGCGGCGGGTCGGCCCGCCGTCGTGCCCCCCATCCTAAAGTGACCTCTGACATCCTGACCTGAAACCTGATGCAGTGGGTTGTGTCCTACCCGCCAAGGTCCGGCTGGACTCAGGGCCGCCGGGCGAAGATGAACTCGCCCACGCCGCCCAGGCGCTGCTCGCGCCGGACGACATGGAAGCCCGCCGTCTCCACCAGGCGGAACGTGTCCCGGTTGAGCCGGCAGCCGCCGAAGAGCTTGCGCCACGCGGGCGTGAGCAGGTCCTGCGCGGTGGCGAGCACCCTGCCAGGGGCCCGCACATGCTCCAGCAGGCGCAGCTCGCCGCCCGGCTTGAGCACCCGCCTCACCTCCGCGAGCGCGGTGGCCGGCGCGTCCACGCAGCAGAACACCAGGCTGGAGACGACCGCGTCGAACGACGCGTCCGCGAACGGCAGCGCCTGCGCGTCCGCCTGGAGCAGCGCCACGCCGGTGCGCCGTTGCCGGGCGCGCGTCAGCACCTCCAGGTCCACGTCCACCGCCGTCACCGAGCTGACGCTGTCCGGGTAGCCCGGCAGCGCCAGCCCCGTGCCCGCGCCCACCTCCAGCACGCGGCCGGAGAGCCCCTCCACCAGCTGCCGCCGGGCGGTGTTGAGCCCCACCCATCCCAGCGGCGCCATCACCGCGTCATACGCCAGTGCCTTCATACGCACCCCCCGTTCAAACCCACTGCGAGACGCCCGAGCCTAGCGCGCGGTCTCCACCCGCCCCTGCGACGGCGGGGGCTTCTGGGCGGACGTGCTGGGCGCCTGCTTGCGCAAGAGCCCCCACAGGCCGTACGCCACCAGCATCAGGCAGCCGTACTGCGCCGGCGTCAGGCCGAAGTAGCGCGCGTCCACGTACGACAGGTCCGTGGCCCGGAGGAAGTCCAGGAAGAAGCGGGACACCGCGTACAGCAGGGCCAAAAGCGGCAACAGCCGCCCCTTCATCTTCGGAGAATCGCGCAGCGCGTACAGCAGGCCGGTGATGCTGAAGAGCACGATGGCGTCGTAGAAGCCCAGGTCGTGCCGGTTGCCGTTGGGGAACTGCACCGCGAGGAAGAAGTCGGTCAGCCGCCCCGGGTGGTCGTGCACCGCGAAGCACCCCAGCCGCGCCACCGCCCATGCGGGCGCCACCCCCAGCGCGAAGCTGTCCGCGTAGTCGTTGAAGCGCAGCTTCCGTATCCGGAAGAACACCACCGCCGCGATGATGCCGCCCAGCAGTCCACCGAAGGACGACAGGCCGTCCCAGAACTTGAAGATCTGGAACGGGCTCTTGGACAGCTCCTCCGGGTGGTAGAAGAACAGGTGCACCCAGTGGCCGAAGAGCATGCCGGCGGCCACCCCCCACATGGCGTAGTCCGCCAGCGGGTTGGGGTCCAGGCGCTCGCGCTCGGCCTGCTTCGTCAGCAGTCGCGCGCCCAGCAGGATGCCCGCCGCCACGAAGACGTTGAAGGGGTTCAACTCCAGGGGCCCCAGCTTGAACGACGGGGCGTGCCAATAGGGAATCAAGAGGGCTCCAGGCTCCAGGAAGGCCAGGCCCGCTTCCAGGGGATGCGAAGGCGGGACGAACGCGAACAATCGGCGCAACCGAGGCTTCCCTCCAACTCTTTTGTCCTGCTCCCACGCCTCCCCGGGAG
>NZ_RAWG01000450.1 GCF_003611735.1 Corallococcus sicarius
CAGGCCCACCCCGGGAAAGCCCCCGTCCGTGCTGTCTCTTCTCAAGCGGTACCGCCGCTTCCTCCTCGTGGCAGCCCTTTTGCTGTATCCGCTCGGCGCCTTCCTGCTGGGCGGCCGGCGGGGCCGCGACCCGAACTTCATCGACCGGGGCGTCATCGCCCTGACGGCCCCCGTGCAGCAGGGCCTCACCGCCGGCATCGACGGCGTCGTCGGCACCGTGCGCAACTACCTGGACCTGCGCGGGGTGCGGCAGGACAATGACGCGCTGCGTTTGGAGAACCTCCAGCTGAGGGCCACGGTGCAGGTGCTGGGCGAGGCGCGCGCGGAGAACGGGCGGCTGCGCAAGCTGCTGTCGTACGCGGAGGCCGCGCCGGGGCCGGAGATTCCGGCCCGGGTGGTGGGCGTCAACCCGGTGGCGAAGCTGCTGTCGGTACGGATCAGCAGCGGGGAGAAGGACGGGGTGTTCCGGGGCATGTCGGTGGTGACGCCGGACGGCATCGTCGGGCAGGTCATCCGCTCCACGGGCGGCTACGCGGACGTGGCGCTGGTGACGGATCCGCAGAGCCGGGTGGCCGTTCGCGTCCAGCGCTCGCGGGCGCGCGGCACCGCGGCGGGCGCGGGCAACGGCCCCCTTCAGCTGGAGAACATGCTGCGCACGGAGGACGTGGAGGACGGCGACCTCATCATCACCTCCGGCACGGACGGCATCTACCCGCCGGGGCTGGTGGTGGGGCGGGTGACGCATCTGGAGAAGAAGGAACACGGCATGTTCCAGGGCGCGGACATCCAGCCGGCGGTGGACACCAGCCGCCTGGAGGAAGTGCTCGTGGTAGGCAGCCCCTACAGTGCGATGGCCTCCGGTGGGGCCTCGGCGGAAGGCGCGCAGAAATGAAGTTCCTGGTGACAGTGGCCCTGGCCCTGGCGTTGCTCACGTTGGAGTCGGTGTTCGTCCAGCAGGCGGGGCTGGTGCTGGGCCGCGTGGACGTCACGGTGGTGCTGGTGGCCTTCCTGGCGCTCCGGGCCAGCCTCACCGAAGGCGCGTGCTCCGCCTTCGCGGTGGGCTACCTCTTGGACCTGATGAGCGGCCAGCCCACCGGCCTGTTCACGTTCCTGGCCGTGTTCACCTTCCTCGTGGGCCGGCTGGTGGCGTCGTTCGTGGACGTGCGCGGCCCGGTGGCCTTCGCGCTGTTCGCCATGGGCGCGGACCTGATGCACGCGCTCTTGTCCACGTTCTTCACCTGGCTGACGGTGAAGGAGGGCTCCACGGGGCCACTGCTGGCGGGCCTGCCGGTGCAGTTGGCGCTCACGGGCGCGGCGGCGCTGGTGCTCTTCCCGCTCTTCAAGCGCTTCGAAGTGGCGCAGGAACGGCCGGCGGGGTTGCTCCGTTGACGCCTCCGACGATTGGCAACACCACCCCGGGCCGCGACCTCAAGCGCCGCTTCCTGTGGCTGGGCCTGGCGATGTCGCTGGGCATGGTGGCGCTGGCCATCCAGCTCTACCGCCTGCAGCTCATCCGTCATGAAGAGTACGCCGCCAAGAGCGTGGCGAACTTCGTGAAGGAGGTGCGCCTGCGCGCCGACCGCGGCGTCATCAAGGACGCGCGCGGCACCATCCTGGTGGACAGCCGTCCCTCCTTCGACGCGTTCGTGACGCCGGCCTTCTGCACGGACTGCTTCGAGCAGGTGATTCCCCGCCTGGGGGAGCTGCTCCAGTGGGACCCCGAGCAGCGCAAGAAGATTGAAGACCTGGTGCGCTCGAGCCGCCGCAACGCGCCCTTCATGCCAGTGCCCGTGCGGGTGGACCTCACGCGCGACGAGTACGACCGGCTCAACGCCCGGCGCGACATCCTGGACGGCGTGGAGGTGGTGCCCGTGCCGCACCGCAACTACCGCGCGGACATGGTGCTGTCACACGTGCTGGGCTACATGAATGAAATCACCCAGGAGGAGCTGGAGCGCCTCAACGGGGACGGCGCGAAGTACGCGCTGGGGGACTACATCGGCCGGCGCGGCCTGGAGCGCTACTTCGAGTCGAAGCTGCGCGGGCAGGACGGCGTGCGCAAGGAAGTGGTGAACGCGCGCGGCCAGACGATTGAAGAGCTCAACGACAAGCTGGGCGAGCACTCCGTCATTCCGCCCACCGCCGGCAGCAACGTGGTGCTGTCGCTGGACATGCGCCTGCAGGAAGAGGCGGAGCGCGCCTTCCCGGGCGTGACGGGCGCGGTGGTGGCCATCGACGTGAACACCGGCTTCATCAAGGCGCTGGTGTCCCGGCCCGGCTTCGACCCCAACCTCCTGACGGGTCGCGTGACGCCGTCCCAGATGGCGACGCTGGCCAGGGACCCGCTGCACCCGATGATCAACCGCGTGGCGGCCGAGCACTACAGCCCGGGCTCCACGTTCAAGGTCATCACCCAGCTGGCCGCCTTCAAGGCCGGCGTGTTCCGCCCGGAGACGGTGGTGAACTGCACCGGCGGCTACCGGCTGGGCGCGCGCGTCTGGCGCTGCCACAAGGACAGCGGCCACGGGCCCATGGACGGCAAGGCCGCGATGAAGGCGTCGTGCGATGCGTGGTTCTACAAGGTGGCGGACACCATCGGCCTGGACCCCATCGCGGAGATGGGCAAGTCGCTGGGCCTGGGCCGTCCCACCGGCATCGGCGTGGTGGCGGAGGTGCCCGGCATCATGCCGTCCACCGCGTACCACGACAAAGCGTCCCCCGGCGGCTACACCAAGGGCATGGCGCTCAACAGCGCCATCGGGCAGGGCGACGACAACGTGACGCCCCTGCAGCTCGCGCTGGTGTACGCGGCCGTGGCCAACGGCGGGAAGCTCTACAAGCCGCAGATGGTGCACCGGCTGGAGAACCTGGACGGCCAGATCATCGAGGAGTTCAAGCCGGAGGTGGTGAGCCGCGTGGACATGAACCCCGCGCACCTGAAGGCCATCGTGGAGGGGCTCATCGCGGTGGCGCAGGAGCCCGGAGGCACCGCCTACCGCGCGAGGATGAAGTCGGGCCTCCCGCCGCAGATGCCCATCGCGGCGAAGACGGGCACCGCGCAGGTGGCGCGCATCGGCGCCGTGCGCCTGAAGACGCACCAGATGAGCTACTTCGAGCGCGACCACGCGTGGTTCGCGGGCTTCGCGCCGGCGGACAAGCCGGAGCTGGCCGTGGTGGTGCTCAACGAGCACGGCGGCCACGGTGGCGTGGACGCGGCGCCCACGGCGATGGCGGTGATGCGCAAGTACTTCGAATTGAAGGCCCAGGACGCCACGTCGCCGCCGCCCCGCGCCAACCAGCCCTACACGCCGTCGCTGCCGCCGGCGCCCAGCCTGGACGCGTCCGCGCTCACGCGCGCCGTGGTGCCGCCGCCCCGCGTGAACCTGCCGGGCGAACCCATCCAGCCGCCCTCGGAAACCGGAGACGACAGTGCAACTGCGGATTGAGCGCCGGATGATGCCCCACGTGCCCTGGGGGCTCGTGGTGTGTGTCCTGGGCGTGTGCCTGCTGGGCATCTGGAACCTGGCGTCCGCGTCCCGGCCGCCCATGGCGCCGGTGTGGACCAGCCAGGCGCTCTACCTGGGCGTGGGCCTGGGCGCCGTCCTCATGGTGTGCCTGGTGGACTACCGTTGGATCCAACGGATGGCCTTCCCCATCTACGTGCTCAACATCCTGGGGCTGCTGGCGCTGCGCGTCTTCGGGCACACGGCGAAGGGCGCGGAGAGCTGGTTCGTCATCGGCCCGTTCCGCCTGCAGCCCGCGGAGTTCATGAAGATTGGCGTCGTGCTGATGCTCGCCAAGGTCTACCACGACGACTTCCAGCCCAACCAACCGTCCTACGGGCTCATGCGGCTGTGGAAGCCGGTGCTGGTGGTGATGGTGCCCTTCGTGCTCGTGCTGGTGCAGCCGGACCTGGGCACCGCGCTGATGATCTTCCTGTCATCGGGCACCGTCATCCTCTTCGGGAAGGTGCGCTGGTACCTGGCCGGCACGCTGGTGTTGGGCGTGCTCGTGGGCGGCCTCATCATCTGGAACGACTACGTGCGCGAGATGCCAGAGCCGCGCAGCACCGTCGTGCGCCACCACCTCAAGAAGCACCAGAGCCAGCGCATCTCCGGGTGGTTGGATCCGGAGGCGGACCTGCGCGGCTCCGGCTACCACGCCGCGCAGTCGAAGATCGCCGTGGGAAGCGGCGGGCTCACCGGCAAGGGCTGGCGCGAGGGAACCCAGACAGGTCTGCGCTTCCTGCCAGAGCAGCACACGGACTTCATCTTTTCCGTGTGGGCCGAGGAGCACGGGTACTTCTCGTGTCTGCTGCTGCTGCTGCTCTACGGGGGCATCTTCATCCTCGGGCTGGGGGTGGGCTTCAGCGCGAGGGATCGCTTCGGCGCGTTCGTCGCCGTGGGGGTGGTGGCCACACTTTTCTGGCAGGTGTTCGAAAACATCGGCATGGTCATTGGCCTGTTGCCGGTGACGGGCATCACGCTGCCCCTCATGAGCTACGGCGGCTCCTCGATGCTGTCGGTGATGTTGTGCATCGGGCTGCTGGTGAACATCAGCATGCGCCGTCACATGTTCTGACGACGGCCGGAGGGTTCGATGGTGCAGCGCAAGGGTGCCGTGAAGGCGAGCACGGGCGTTCAGGGATTGGCGGCCGCGGAAGTCCCACGTCCGTCCGCCGCGCCGCGCATCGAGATGAACCAGGGGGAGCCGGAGCACCGGCACTTCCCCCGCGCGCAGCTGGCCACGCACTTCGACCTGTGGATGGATGACGGTGCGGGCGGCCGGCGCTTCTCCGCCAACCTCGTCTCCATCAACGTGAGCGTCAGCGGCGCCTTCCTCGCGAGCACGTTCTTCCTGCCCATGGGCACCGTGGTGCGCGCCCGCTTCGCGCTGGAAGAGGGCGCGGCGCCCGTGGAGACCCGCGCGGAGATCGTCCGGGAGGAGCGCGGCCCGGAGGAGGAGGGCCGCAGCGGCTTCGCCCTGCGCTTCCTGGACTTCTCCGGTCAGACA
Source organism: Corallococcus sicarius (assembly GCF_003611735.1). Taxonomy (GTDB): domain Bacteria; phylum Myxococcota; class Myxococcia; order Myxococcales; family Myxococcaceae; genus Corallococcus; species Corallococcus sicarius. The sequence goes on from NZ_RAWG01000450.1 coordinate 5,014, forward strand.
GAGGTCGCGCTGGCCCGGCTCTTCCTGGGCGCACGCCTGCGGGCCTTCACGGAGGACTACCTCAAATCCCAGCGCGCCCGCTCCCTGCCCAATGAGCTGGAGCGGGTCATCGACGTGATGGCGGCCTGGGAGCTGCTCAAGGCCACCACGCCCGGAGACCCCTGGCGCGGTGAGTAGAACCCCGGGCGCTCAGGCGGGCTTGCCGGTGGCGATCTGCCGGCGGCGCTCGGCCTGGTAGTGCGCGGAGCACAGGCCCTTGGAGCGCTGCTCGCGGGTGCAGCCATTGACCGTGCAGCGGCGGTCCATGGGCACCGGCCCGCCCGCGATCGTCTTCGGCGGACGACCCCGGCGGCGGCCCGCCATCACCGCGCCATTGCCCGGCGACGGCGCGATGCTCCCCATGACCGGCATCCCCGTGTTCAGCGCGCGCAGCATGCCGCGGCCGATCGCATCACCCAACGCCTCCGCCCACGACGTCAGGGCAGGGGTGAGCGGTGCTTGCGAGGTCAATTCTTTGCGAAGGCGTGCCATGAAAAACTCCTGTTGAAACTCGCCAATCAAGACAGGCGTGGAGTCTTGTCTTCTGTCTGGTGTGGCGAACTCTGTCAACAAGACACGTCAGGGTCTTGTTTGACTCGCAATGCAATTTCAATGTCTGTTGAACAAAACATGACGGGAGGATCGTCCATCCGTCCTGTCAGGGCGTTTGTCTCAACCCCAGAGAAACGCGATGTGTGGGGGTGTTTGGCACCCGGTAAGTGAAAACCCTTACCGTCGCGGTGAGTTGTCTTTCTAGAGACGTGAGCGTCAGCGGCGCCTTCCTCGCGAGCACGTTCTTCCTGCCCATGGGCACCGTGGTGCGCGCCCGCTTCGCGCTGGAAGAGGGCGCGGCGCCCGTGGAGACCCGCGCGGAGATCGTCCGGGA
>NZ_RAWG01000451.1 GCF_003611735.1 Corallococcus sicarius
GGGGTCAGGTAGCTCCAGGCCCGGTGCGGCGACAGCAGCCCGGGGCGCCCCTGGAGGATGGGCTCCGCGAGCACGCGCACCATGCCGCAGCGGGTGAGCCGCTCGAGCAGGGCCTCGGGCACCTCCGGCACGTGTTCGCGCAAGGGGCGCTTCAGGGCGTTCAGGTACACCCCGTCCGCGGCACCCGTGGCGTCACGGACGACGAAGAGCAGCCGCTCGTCCTGGCCGGCCAGCGCCAGCAGGCAGGACGTGGGCGCGGGGCGATCCAGCTCCTCCGCGAGCAGCGCCACGGCCGCGTCCCACTCCTTCGCGCGGCCCGCGTCCATCACCAGCACGTGGTGGCTGTGGGACCAGGCCTTGCGCGCCTCGATGTCGGAGGAGCGCTTCAGCGCCGAGCCGGTGATGACGCCGCGCAGGAGCCGCTGGCCCGCCTCGCGGTCGCGCTCGATGAGGATGCGCCCTTCGAGGTGGTCCACGAGCAGCCGCTCGCCGGCCGACAGGGACGGGTCCTCGCGCAGCACGCGGATGCGCTCGCGGACGCGGTCCAGCTCCCGCCCGGGCACCGTGCCGCCCTCCAGCCGCAGCAGGTCGCCCGCGACGGCGAGCTCCACGAGCGTGGGCGCGGTGGGACAGGCGATGGCCGCCTCCACCTCGCGCCGGGCCTCCTTCGCGTCCAGGTCCTCCACCGCGAGGAGCGCGCGCGCGTGGTGGTACTCCGAGCGCCGGGCGCAGTCCTCTGGCGCGTGTTGCACGTACTCGTCCAGGTACGCGCGGGCCAGGGCCGGGGCGTGGCTCAGCCGCGCGCTCGTCACCAGGTCCGACAGCAGCACCTCTTCCTGGAACCAGCTGTCGGTGCGGAACGCCTCCTCCAGCGCCGAGCGCGCCAGCCCTTCGGCCTCCTTGCGCCGGTCCAGGCGGTTGTAGAGCGCGGCCAGGTGGCGTTGCAGGTCCACGCAGCGGTACTCGAAGCCCGCGCTCCGGCAGGACGCGAGGCCCGTCTTGAGCGACTGCTCCGCCGTCTCCAGGTCACCCCGGGCCTGCGCGGCCTGGGCCCGGCCCCGGGCGAGCGGCGCGTCGTACCAGGCGGGCTCGCCGGACTGGCGCACCAGCGCCGTCAGCTCGTCCACGTGCCGGTCCTCCTGGCGCAAGAGCAGCACCGCTCCCAGAAGCAGGTCGCGCTCGTTGGAGCGCCGGAGCTTCGCGAGGTACGCGTCCGCCTCCGCTCCCTCCAGCGTCTGCGTCCCGCCCAGCACCGCGTGGTAGGTGGCCGCCAGCGGGCCGCGCCGGGTGAAGTCCGCCGCCGCCACGCGCGTCACGTAGGCGGTGGCCGTCTTCGTCCGGGTGACGTTATCCAGCAGCGTCGCCAGCGGCAGCAGCGCCTGGACGCGCTCCACGGACGGGGCCGCGCGCAGCGCATGGTAGAGGTACAGCCGCGCCAGGTCGGGGTTGCGCCGCGCCAGGGTGGCCGGGTACGGCGTGCCCTCCAGCGCCAGCGCCATGCCGGCCGCGTTCATCGCCTGCCACGAGTCACGCCGCGCCAGCGCGCCCTTGCGCAGGCCGTCCGCGCGGGAGGCCGCCTCGGCGCTCCAGCCCGGCTCCTTCGCCTCCACCACCCGCTGGAACTCCGCCGCGGCGGCCAGCTCCAGCGACAGGGCCTGGAGCGCGAGCCCCCGGTTCCAGTGCAGCCGCGGGTCGTCCGGCGCCGTCTGGAGCCCTGCCTCCAACCTCCTCAGGGCGCGCTCCGGCTGCCCCAACCCCAGCGCCGCCAGCGCCAGGTCGCCCTGGACGGCGGGCGACGCGGGCAGCTTCTCCAGCAGGCGCTCCGCGCGCTCGAAGTCACCGGACACGAGGTAGGCGGTCGCCACGCCGTGCAGGTCCCCGCGCGCCTCCAGCTCCGCCAGCGCCCGCAGGTCCAGCTCCGGGCTCGCGGTCGCGCCGCCGCTGCGCATCGTGCCGGGCGCGCGGTGGTCCTGCAGGCCGGGGTGGCTCGGGCGGCCCTCCAGCGGGCGCGCCGAGGCGAGGGCGAAGGGCAGCTGCCGTCCCGCGTCGGACGCGCGCCACGGACGCACCACCGCCAGCACGGCGAGCACCACGGCGGCGGTCGCGGCGGCGAAGCCCACCACGCGCCCGCGGTCCCAGGCCGGACGGAAGCGCGGCCTGGGTTCGGAGCGGGCCCCGGGCAGCGACTGCGGCCTTTCAAGGGGCCGGGCCTCCGCGGCGGCCTGCACCGCGAGGCTCGCCTGCACCTGGTCCTCCAGCTCCGCCTGACACTGCGCGCAGTCGGCCAGGTGGAGGCTGAAGGCCCGGGCCTCTTCCGGGGTCAGCTCTGCGTCCACGAAGGCGGCGAGCTGTTCGCAGGCAGGGGTCACGACGGGACTCCCGCGCTTCCCTGGCGCGTGAGGAGCAGCTCCTTGAGCTTCTTGCGCGCCCGGAACAGGCGGGTGCCCACCGTCATGGACGGGATGCCGAGCCGTCGGCCGATCTCCGCGTAGCTCTGTCGCTCCATGTCCTTCATGCGGACCACCTCGCGCAGCTCCGGGGGAAGCTGTTCCACCGCGCGCCACACATCCTCAAGCGTGTAGTGCGCCCAGATTTCCGACGGGGCCTCGGGCTCCGCCAGGGTGTCCCCCATCGTGTCGGTGAACTCCTCGTGAGGGTGGCGCCGGTCATGCCGGCACCAGTCGAGGAAGCGTCGCACGAGGATGGACGCCAGCCACGCCATGGGGGGCGCGGACCGGTCATACGTATGAAACGCGCGGAAGGCCCGCTCGTAGGTCTCCTGCAACAGGTCCTTCGCGTCCGAGGGGCTGCGTCCCCGGCACAGGATGCGGGCCCGCTCTTCCAACGCGGGTGCGCACCGGGCGACGAGCGCCTGGAACTCCTCGGCATCCCCGACGGAGGTCGGGGTCGCCTCCTTCACGGATGCGGAGGACTCCCCGGGCCGGGGGGCGGCGCGGGGCGATCGCGGGCGGAACACCACAGGGGCGTTCCTAGCAGGAGCCGCCCCTGCCGCGAAGTCCAACGACACCCTCCCATGCGGATACCACCGCCCGGGTGGGCCGCCCCGTAGGGCTGCCCGGAGGGTTAGCAGGGGCCGTTGCCCATCGACACGCCCGTGCGCACGCGCACGGGGAAGACCCCGAGCGCCGCCCCGATGCCGGTGACCCGCATCTTGGTGTAGCCCGACGCGCCGTTGCCGATGCCGAAGCGCAGCTGGCAGTGGGCCGGGAAGGAGATGGGCCCCGGGGTCGCCGGGTGCCAGATGCCGGCGGTGCTGACGTTGCCCAGGCTGTACCAGTACCCGTTGAGGTAGCCGAACGCGGCGCCCGCGATCAGCGTGGCCTTGCAGCCGCTCTCGGTGACGTTGGCCGTCGCCGGGATGGCCTCCACGAAGGGCTGGGCGTACTTGCCGTTCAGGCTCGTGAGCTCGGTCACGAAGCGGCGGGGACAGGACGTCTGGTCGTAGGTGCCGTCATTGGACGTCCCGGAGAAGTCAGCATACGAGCAGCGGGGAAAGACGACCCCGACCGACGTGCCATCCGGCTGCGCCAGCACCACGCTGGAGCCGACACAGGACTCGTCCACGCCCTGCTCCTGGCTGGCGAGGGACTCGTCCACGACCGCGGCGGTCTGGGGCTCCTCCTCCAGCGGACCTCCACAGGCGGTGGCGAGCGAGGCGGCGAACAGGAGCGCGGCGGACGGGGTGATGCGCATGGGACGACTCCGGAAGGAGGGGCGGTGAAGGACGGGACTGCGTGGGCCCCTGCCCTGTTACGTCCGGTGTCGCGCTTATTCCCCCGCGCCATTTCCACGGCCTTTTTGCGCCGTGCTAAGGCGCTGGCGCGTGGACATCGACAAGCCCTATCTGCTGTTCCTGGGAGACGTGAAGGACCAGCTCGCGGCCAAGACGGCCCACGGCATCGTGGACTGGCGGCCCGAGTGGTGCGTGGGTCAGCTCCGCCTGCCCGGATGTGTGGCGGACTGTGGCCTGCCCGACATGGACCTCGCCCAGGCGAAGGCCCGGGGCGCGCGCACCCTCGTGGTGGGCGTGGTGAACCCGGGCGGCGTGCTCGCGGACGCGTGGGTCGCCACGCTGGTGCAGGCGCTGGAGGCCGGGCTGGACATCGCCACCGGGCTGCACAAGCGCCTCTCCTCGTTCCCCGCCGTGGCCGCCGCGGCGGCGCGACACGGACGCAAGCTGCACGACGTGCGCTTCGCGGACCGGGACTTCGCCACCGGCCAGGGCTCGAAGCGGCCCGGCCTGCGCGTGCTGACCGTGGGCACCGACTGCGCGGTGGGCAAGAAGTACACGGCGCTCGCGCTGGAGAAGGAGCTGCGGCAGCGCGGGTGGAAGGCCGACTTCCGGGCCACCGGCCAGACAGGCATCCTCATCTCCGGGCGCGGCGTCGCGCTGGATGCCGTCGTGTCGGACTTCGTCGCGGGCGCGGCCGAGTGGCTCGCCCCCGCCAACGACGCGGACCACTGGGACGTCGTGGAGGGCCAGGGCTCGTTGTTCCACCCCTCGTTCGCGGGCGTCACGCTGGGCCTGCTGCACGGAGCGCAGCCGGACGCCTTCATCGTCTGCCACGAGCCCACGCGGACGCGCATGCGCGGCGTGCAGCACCCGTTGCCCTCGATTCAGGACGTCATCGACCGCACGGTGTTGGAGGGTCGGCTGACGAACCCCGGCATCCAGTGCACCGGCATCGCCATCAACACCGAACACCTGGGCGAGCAGGAAGCCCTGGCGCTGCTGGAGTCCACCGGCCGCGCGCACGGCCTGCCCTGCGTGGACCCCCTGCGCACGGGGGCGGGCCCCCTGGCCGACGCACTGGCGAGCCGCTTCCCGCGCGCGTGACGCGCGAAACCCGTCCTCCCGGGGCGGGCCGCGAATATATTGGAGGCACCATGGGACGCATTTTCGAGACACGCAAGGCGACGATGTTCGCCCGCTGGAACAAGATGGCGAAGATCTTCACGCGCATCACGAAGGACATCGTGATCGCGGTGAAGGCCGGCGGGCCGGACCCGACCTCCAACTCCGCGCTGCGCCGGGCCATCCAGAATGCCCGCGCGGCGAACATGCCGAAGAACAACGTGGAGAGCGCGATCAAGCGCGCCAGCGGCCAGGACCAGGCCGACTACCAGATCGTCCTCTACGAGGGCTACGCGCCCCACGGCGTCGGCGTGCTGGTGGAGACGGCGACGGACAACATCGTGCGCACCGTGGCCAACGTCCGCTTCCCGTTCACCAAGCTGGGCGGAAGCATGGCCACCTCGGGCGGCGTGTCCCGCATGTTCCAGCGCACGGGCGCCATCCGCCTGGACCCCGAAGGGCTGGACCTGGAGGCGCTGGAGCTGGAGCTCATCGACCACGGCCTGCAGGAGATGGGCGAGACCACCGGCGAGAAGGGGGAGAAGCAGGTCCTCCTGCGCTGCGAGTTCGCGGACTTCGGCAAGCTCCAGGCGGCCATCGAAGCCAAGGGCATCACGCCCCTGTCCGCGGAGTCCGAGTACATCCCCCTGCCCGGCACCCTCAAGGAGCTGCCCGAGGAGCAGGCCCAGGAGGTCCTCAAGCTGGTGGACATGCTGGAGCAGGACGACGACGTGCAGCACGTGTTCCACAACCTCGCCTGACCGTGGGACGAAGCACCGGCCCCCGCGTGCCTCATGGGGGCCGGCGCCACGCCTCGCGGCGTCAGAGCTGCTGAAGCTCCGCCGCGCTGAGCACCCGGTCGTGGATGCGCCGAGGCACGAGAGGAGTCCATGTCGGAGTCCGACGAGGTTGGGGAGCAGGACCTGCGGGACACGGTGAAGCGGCTGGAGGCCACGGTCACGGCCCTGGAAGCGCGCCTCGCGCGGCTGGAGGGCACGGGCGCCGCACGCCCCACGCT
>NZ_RAWG01000452.1 GCF_003611735.1 Corallococcus sicarius
CGCCTCCTCCGGCGGAGGCCGCGAAGCCCGCGGTCCCCTCCGAGGTGACGGTGCTCATCACCGGCAGCACCCGTGGCCAGCTCCTGCCCGTCGAAGGCAAGGGCGGCGCCGCGGAGCTGATGGGCCGCTGGGTGAATGATGAAAAGCACTGTGCCGGTCCGCTGAAGGACGGCCAGGCGACCTGTGCGGATGCCGGCACGCTCGCCCTGACCACGGGCGACCTGTGGACGGGCCCGGCCCTCTCGTCGTTCTTCCTGGGCGCTCCGACGGCCGAGGTGATGGGGCACATGGGCTATGCGGCCTCCGCGCTGGGCAACCACGAGCTGTCGTACGCCAAGGACTCCTTCCTGAAGAACCGCACGGCCGGGGGCTTCCCCTTCCTGGCGGCGAACCTGAAGGTGACGGACGCGTCGCTGGCGAAGGACCTGTCCATGCCCGCGTTCCAGGTCTTCGACCGGCGCGGCCTGAAGGTCGGCGTGGTGGGCCTGACGTCGCAGAAGACGGTGCGCACGGCGATGTCCGGCCGCGCCGAGGGGCTGGAGGTGACGCCCTCCGAGGACGCGCTCAACACCGCGGTGCCCGAGGCTCGCAAGGCGGGCGCGGACGTCATCGTCGTGGTGGCGGACCAGTGCCCCACGGACCTGCAGCCCGTCGTGGCCAAGCACCCCGAGTGGAAGGTGTCGCTCGTGGCCGGTGGTCGCTGCGCGGAGGCGAGCGGCCCGAAGAAGGACGGCGAAACCACGTACGTGTCGCTGGGCCGCGGCTTTGATTCGTACCTGCGCGCGCAGCTCAAGTTCGACCCGGCGAAGCCGGCGGGCGAGAAGCTGACGGCCGTGGACACGAAGATGGTCGACGTCACGGGCGGCACGCCGGACCCGGAGACGGCGAAGCGCATCGCCGAGTGGCAGACGAAGGTGGAGCAGGCGCTGGGCCGGAAGATCGGCTTCTCCAAGGCTGGCATCCCCCAGGACTCGCCGCTGATGGCGAAGTGGGTGGCGGGCGCGGTGCGCACGCAGCTCAACACCGACGCGGCCATCCTCAACAAGGGCGGCCTGCGCGGCGGCCTGCCGGCGGGTGACGTGACGCTGGGCAGCGTGTACTCGGTGATGCCGTTCGAGAACTCGCTGCTCACCGTGAAGCTCAAGGGCGAGGACCTGGCGAAGCAGCTGGAGAACCCCACCGCGCTCGTGGCCGGCTTCACCCCGGCGGGCAAGGGCAAGTTCAAGGACGCCAAGGGCAAGCCCCTGGATCCGAAGAAGGAGTACACGGTGGCCACCGTGGAGTACCTGTACTTCGGCGGTGACGGCTTCGGCTTCGAGAAGCTGGACGCCGACCCGGCGGAGACGGGCATGGCGTGGCAGACGCCCGTCGTCGAGTGGACCCAGAATCAGGCCTCCACTGACGCGAAGCCGCTCGAGAAGCTCATCAAGTAGCGCGTGACGGCGTGCCGGGCCTTCGGTCCTGGCGCGTCGCCTTCGCGGTTCGGGGCGCCGGGTCCTCCCTTCACAAGGGGAGGGCGACCGGCGCCTCGTCGTTTCCGGGCTCGGCTAGAGTGGCCGCCATGGAGATGGCGGAGTTCATCGAGACGCGGCGCCCGCGCTGGCAGCAGTTGGAGTCGCTGCTGGACAAGTCGGAGAGCGGGGGGCTGCGCAAGCTGAGCCTGGACGAGGCCCGGTCGCTGGGGAAGCTGTACCGCGCCGTCTCCAGCGACCTCTTGTGGGTGCGCGCGCGCAGCGGCTCCGCGGACGTGAGCGCGTACCTCAACGACCTCGTGGGCCGCGCGTACGCGCTGACCTATCCCGGCACCCGGCCGCGCTTCGCGGACGTGTGGGCGTTCGTGGCACGCGGCTTCCCCGCGCTGCTGCGCCGCGAGTGGCGCATGTACGTGGCCTCCGTGCTGCTGATGCTGGCGGGCGCGGGCTTCGGCTACGTGGGCATGGTGGTGGACCCGGACGCGGCGCACTACCTGGTGCCCGAGCAGCACATGGACATGGACCCCGTGAAGCGCGCCGCCGACGAGGCCGCGGGCAAGGGCATGTCCGTGGAGGATCAGGCCCAGTTCACGACGTTCCTCTTCACCCACAACATCCAGGTGGCCTTCCTGGCGTTCGCGCTGGGCATCACCCTGGGCCTGGGCACGGCGGTGATGCTGTTCGTCAACGGCCTGTTCCTGGGGGCGCTGGCGCAGGTGTACGTGGCCAAGGGGATGGCCGGGTGGTTCTGGGCGTGGATCCTCCCGCACGGCATCCCGGAGCTGTCCGCCATCTGCATCGCGGGCGCGGCGGGGCTCGTCATCGCGCGCGGCATGGTGGCGCCGGGCGGCCTGTCGCGCGGGCAGGCGCTGCGCAAGGAGGCGGTGACGGCGGTGAAGCTGCTGTTCGGCACGCTGGTGCTGTTCGTGCTGGCGGGCTTCATCGAAGGCACCGTGTCGCAGATCCACCCGCCGAAGCTGTCGGTGGGCTTCAAGATTGGCTTCGCGCTCACCGTGGGCGCGGGCGTCTACGCGTACCTGTTGTCGGACTGGATGCGAGGCCGGCGGAGCGGGGCCCGCACCGACGGGACGACCGAGGCGGCGGGATGAGCGTGGGACGCACGCCCTCCGCGCCAGACCTGTCCGTGCCGCCGCTGCCGCGCGAGCCCGAGGTGCTCATCGAGTGTCCGCGCTTCTCCATGGTGAAGCGGCGCGCGGATGGGACGGTGGACTTCGTGTCGCCGCTGCCGTGCCCGTACAACTACGGCTCCATTCCGGGCCTGCTCTCCGATGACGGCGATCCGCTGGACGCGGTGGTGCTGGGGCCGCGCTTGTCCCAGGGGCAGCGCGTGCGTGTGCCCGTGGTGGCGGTGCTGGGCTTCGTCGACGCGGGGAAGGGCGACCCGAAGGTGGTGTGCGGCACGCACCCGATGACGGCCTCCGAGCGCGCGGGGCTGGAGCGCTTCTTCCGCGTCTACGCGCTGTTCAAGCGCGGGTTGCACCGGGTGCGTGGCGCCGTGCCTGACACGCGCTTCGTGGGCTGGCTGCGCGAAGGGCCCGAAGCCTGATGCTGCGTCTCAGCCGAGCTGCTTCGTCATCCGCAGCAGCCGGTTGAGCTTCAGGCCCTGCTCCAGCGGGCCCACCCACTTCTCCGGCTGGAAGCCCCTGCGCGTCCAGAAGCGGTGGGCGGCTTCGTTCTCTTCCAGCACCGCGAGCCTCAGCAGCCGGCCTCCTGCCGCGCGCACGTGGGACTCATAGGCGTGGACCACGGCCTCGCCCCGACCCTGGCCGCGCACCTCCGGGGCCAGGAGCAGGATGCCCAGGTACCACTCGCCCGGGGCGGGGTAGTCGCGCAGCGCTTCAATCATCCCCACGACGTCGCCTGTCGCGGTCCTCAGCGCCAGCAGGTGTCCCTGTCCCGGCGCGAGCTCCGGGGGACGCCCGGTGGGAATCTGCCGCGCCTGATCCGGCAGGGCCGGGCGCCCGTAGGCGAACTGGTGGAAGTCCTCGCAGCGCTCGAGCAGCGGCTGCAAGCACTCCGCCTCTGCGTCGGGAACGTGCTCCGCGGTGAGGTCGCCTGCCTGGAACGCGAAGTCCATGGTGCTCCGCTACAGCACGCCTCGCGCCTTGATGTCGAGATAGCGGTTCACCGCCGCGAGGCTCAGTTCATCCGGCGCCACGTCGAGCATCTGCACGCCGCCCCGGCTCACGCGGGCCTTGAGCACCTCGCGGTCCGTGAGCAGCTCCGAGGCCACCGCGTGCTGGAAGGCCTCCTCGGGGCCGGAGGGCGGCGTGCGCAGCAGCTTCTGCAACGCCGTGTCCTTCACCGACAGGCACAGCGGGACGTGGCGACGCGCCAGCCGGTGCAGTGGCGCCACCAGGGTGTGGGCCTGCTCCTCGTCGAGGAAGTCGGTGAAGACGCACAGCAGGCTGCGCCGGTTGAGGCGCACGTTGAGCTCCTTGAAGAGCGCCAGGTAGTCCACGTACGTGAGGCTGGGCGTCGCGGAGTAGAGCGTGTCCACCAGCTTGCGGTACTGCCCCCGGCCCGCGGCGGGCGGCAGGTACGCCTTCACGCCGTCCGCGAAGAGCGCCAGGCCCACCCGGTCCCCGTTGCGGATGGCGACGAAGGCGAGGAACAGCGCCGCGTTCACCGCGTGGTCCAGCTTGGTGAGCCCGTCCACCTGCGCCGCCATGGAGCGGCCCGCGTCCACGCAGATGAGCAGCGCCTGCGAGCGCTCCGACTCCAGCACGCGCGTCACCGGCCGGCCCCGCCGCGCGGTGGCCTTCCAGTCCACGTCGCGCACGCTGTCGCCCTGGGCATAGTCGCGCAGGCGCGCGAACTCGCTGCCCCGCCCGTCACGGCGCAGCTGCCGGAGCCCCAGGTTCACCAGGTCCAACGCCGCGCCGGACAGCAACAGCCGCCGCGCTCCGCGCAGGTCCGGGTACACCGACACCGACTTCGCGGCGGGGAAGGCGCGCTCGTGAGAGACGAGCCCCAGCGGGCCCGTCACCCGCACGTGCACGTCGCCAAAGTTGAACTTGCCGCGCTTCACCGGCGTGGCCCGGTACACCCACTGCGTCTGGCTGTCCGGCTTGAGGCTCAGCGCGGCTTCGTCAGGCTCCGTCGCGAAGGACGGGGGGGCTTCGTCCTTCACGCGGACGCGCACGGTGCCGCCGCCCCGGTGCACCAGGTTCACCTCCACCCGGTTGGCCACGCCGACGTTGAGGCGCTCCGGCAGCGTGCGGCGCACCTCCAGCCGGACTCGGCGGGCCTGGAGGAAGTCGAACGCGGCCAGCACCAACGCCAGCGCGTCGAGCGCCAGCACCGCGCCGCCCAGGCCCGGGAAGAAGCCCGCCAGCGCCATGGGCAGCGCGAGCAGGGCGAGCAGCCCCCACAGGCGCTCGGAGGGAATCACCGGGGGACCTCGACGCCCTGGACCACCTCGCGCAGCACGTCCGTGGGCGTGGCCCCGTCCAGCTCCGCGTCCGGCGACAGCAAGAGCCGGTGGCGCAGCACCGGGCCGGCGAGGAAGCGCACGTCATCCGGCGTGACGAAGTCGCGGCCCCGGAGCGCCGCCAGCGCCTTCGACGCGAGCAGCAGGTGCACACCCGCGCGAGGCCCCGCGCCCAGGCGGATGTTGGGCGAGGCGCGCGTCGCCGACACCAGCTTGCGGATGTAGCCCAGGACGGGCGGCTCCACGTTCACCTCGCTGAGCGCCGCGCGCGCCGCGAGCAGACCGTCCTTCGTCACCGCCGCGTTCACGCCCGCCTTCGCGAGGTCGCCCGCGTCGAATCCCCGGTGCACCGACGCGAGGATGGCGTCCTCCTCCTCCGGCGCGGGGTAGCCCACGTCGATTTTGAGGAGGAAGCGGTCGAGCTGCGCCTCGGGCAGCGGGTACGTGCCCTCCGACTCCACCGGGTTCTGCGTCGCGAACACGGTGAACATCGGGGAGAGCTGCAGGTTGCGGCCCTCCAGCGACACGGCGCGCTCTTGCATGGCCTCCAGCAGCGCGGACTGCGTCTTCGCCGGGGCGCGGTTGATTTCATCCGCGAGCAGCAGGTCCGTGAAGATGGGGCCGCGCGCGAGCACGAAGGTCTGCGACTTCAGGTCGAAGACGCTGGTGCCCAGGATGTCCGCGGGCATCAGGTCCGGCGTGAACTGGATGCGCTTGAACTCCGCGCCCACGCTGCGCGACAGCGCCTTGGCCATCAGCGTCTTGGCCACACCGGGCACGCCCTCCAGCAGGATGTGGCCTCCGGCGACGAGCCCGCAGAGCATCAGCTCCAGCGGTTCGTCCTGCCCGACCACGGCCTTGCGCACCTCGGTGAGGACGCCCTCGCGGATGGCGTGCGCGACCCGCACGGCGTGGCCTCCGTCCAGGGCGGGAGGAGGGGAGAAGGGGGGCGCGTTCATGGGG
>NZ_RAWG01000453.1 GCF_003611735.1 Corallococcus sicarius
CGCGCACGCGGGCTTCTACCCGGAGGGCGCGGGCGAGTTCACCGCGGAGGTGGGCGCCCCGGTGGAACCGCCGCTGCGCGTGGACCTGCCCGCGCGGGGGCGCGGCATCGGGTCGAAGATGACGGACGGCAGCGGGGCCGCTGGCGGAGGCGGCCGGGGCCTTGCGGGTGCTTCCGGCGGCGGCTGCGAGACGGGCAGCGCGGTGGTGGTGGGAGAGCGCGGGCGCGGCGGCGGAGCCAGGACCGGGTTCGGCGCGATGGCCGGCGTCTCCAGGGGGGTGATGCTGCGGTTCGGGTCCTGCTCGTCGTCCTGGGAGGACGGACCCGCGCCAGGAGGGGTCCTGCGGAAGAAGTCGGTCATCACGGCTCCGGCAGAGGGGCGGCCAGCCTACTCCACCGCCCCGGGCCGGGGTGTTAACTTCGGGGCATGAGCTTCTTCCAGGCGCCCCCCGGTCTTGGCAACCAGTACGACGACGACGCGTTCCTGCGGGGATATCTGGCCCGCACCCTGCCGGAGGACGTCCTGCGGCCGCTCACCGACGACTTCCGGGAGCTGGGAGAGCTGGGCGGCAAGCACTTCTACGAATTCCAGCTCCGCGACCGGCTGAACGAGCCGGTGCTGACGCAGTGGGATGCGTGGGGGCAGCGCATCGACCACATCGAGGTGACGCCGCTGTGGAAGGAGGCGGAGGCGCTGACGGCGCGCAAGGGGCTGGTGGCGGTGGCCTACGAGCAGAAGAGTGGCGCGCTCAGCCGCGTGCACCAGTTCGCGCTGAACTACCTGGTGCAGCCGTCGCTGGATGTCTATTCGTGTCCGCTGGCGATGACGGACGGCGCGGCGCGCTCGCTGCTGTCGCTGGGCAACCAGGCGCTCATCGACCACGCCCTGCACCACCTGACGTCGCGCGACCCGGCGACGTTCTGGACCTCCGGGCAGTGGATGACGGAGCGCACGGGCGGCTCGGACGTGGGGCTGACGCTGACGGAGGCGCGTAACTCCCCCGAGGGCTGGCGGCTGCACGGCACGAAGTGGTTCACGTCCGCGACGACGGCGCAGATGGCGCTGACGCTGGCGCGGCCCCAGGGCAACGGCCCCGGAGGCAAGGGCCTGGCGCTCTTCTTCGTGGAGACGCGGGACGCGGCGGGCAGGCTCAATCACATCCAGATCAACCGGCTGAAGGACAAGCTGGGGACGCGCAAGGTGCCCACGGCGGAGCTGACGCTGGACGGCACGCTGGCGACGCCGGTGGCGGGGCTGACGGATGGCATCCGCAACATGGCGATGATGCTCAACGTGACGCGCACCTGGAACGCGATGGGCGCGACGTGGAGCATGCGGCGCGCGCTGGCGCTGGCGCATGATTATGCAAAACGCCGGGTGCAGTTCGGCGCGCCGCTGTCGGAGAAGCCGCTGCACGTGGACACGCTGGCGGGGCTGGAGGCGGAGTTCCAGGCGGGCTTCCTGCTGGCGTTCCGCGGGGTGGAGCTCCTGGGCAAGCTGGAGACTCGCACGGCGACGGAGCAGGAGCAGCTCTTGCAGCGGCTGGTGACGCCGCTGGCGAAGCTGACGACGGGCCGGCAGGTGGTGCACGTGACGTCGGAGGTGACGGAGTCCTTCGGCGGCGCGGGCTACGTGGAGGACACGGGCCTGCCGCGCATCCAGGCGGACGCGCAGGTGCTGTCCATCTGGGAGGGCACGACGAACGTGCTGTCCCTGGACGCGCTGCGCGCGCTGGCGAAGGAAGGCACGCTGGAGGCGTACTTCCACGAGGTGGAGACCCGGCTCGCGAAGGTGACGGACGTGGGCCTGCGCCCGTGCGTGCGGACGGCGCAGGACGCGCTGGAGCACGCGCGGACCTGGGTGGCCGGCGCGATGGCGAACCCGACGACGATGGAGGCCGGGGCGCGGCGGTTCTCGCTGACGCTGGGGCGCACGCTGGAGCTGGCGCTCCTGAGCGAGCACGCGCAGTGGTGCCTGGACCACGGGCACGGCCCGCGCACCCGCGCGGCGGCGCGGCGGTTCCGGCAGAACGGCGTGGACCTCATCCAGGATGAGGTGGACCTGGATGATTCGCGGCTGCTGGGGTGAAGCGCACGGCAGGCGGACTGGGCGCGGGACAACCCGCGCATTCCTGGTTCGCTTCCAGCGCAGCAGGGCTGGGCGCAGCCCCCCCTGCGCATCAGGGAGCGTATGGATACCGCTCGATGATCTTTCCCTCGGGGGAGACGGCGTAGAGTTCGAACCAATCGAACTCGAAGTTCCCACCGGGACCGATTCCCTCGCATTGGTCGACACGTCGATTCACGCGAACGATGTAGACGCCCTTCCCCTTCCCCACGACCACTTCCAAGGCCCGTGCGGTGAAGATGCACTCGCCCTGTCGGGACTTCGGGAAGCGGCTCACGACATCCTGGAGGGCGGCGTAGGACGCCAGGATGGCGGGGCCATCCAGAGTCGCCATGGGTTGTACGTCCTCTGGCCATTCAAAGGCAGACACAGCTCCGTTCTTGGAGCCTGTCCCCGCATCTGCGGCAGGAGAGGCACGCGTCAGGATGGGAACACCCGCATCTGGCTTCGGAGAGCTTTGAGGCGCTGGGGGCGTTCCCGCGTCTGCGAGGAGTGTCACCAACACCAGAATTGGATGGAGCATCATCTGTAGAAACGCGGCGCATCCCGATGTCCCGTGGCGAGCCATCCCCAGGCCGGAATGGGCTTCCCCTGGGAGTCCCGGGCAAGCCTTCCGCTGGGGGTGGCAGCGTACGCAACCAGCACCCAGCCTTCTTCGCCGACCTTCAAGCGGGGCCAGCTTTCGAGGTCCTGGCTGCTCGCACCCGCGCCGCAGGGATGGTTATGCGCGTAACCAAAGACAGGCAGGTCATCGCCAAACTCCGCATCATCGCCCCCGCCAAACGGAGGCCAGCACGATTTCGCCGCGCCCAGGACGTTGCGCACGGGCCAGGAAACACGCCAGTCCCTGGGCGTTCGATAGAGGGCGACGCAGTACTCGGTAGCGTCCGCTCGGGGCCGACCGGTTGACGACTCACAGGCATCCGCGGCGCCAGGAAGCCCCAAGAGCGAAGACAGCGTGGTCAGGACAAGATCATCAGGAACCTGGGACCCGTCTTCGATGACCACGGGAACGTCCGGCCATGGGCCCGGAGCTACCGCGAGGAAGGAATTGCCCTCCCTGCGGCGCAGCTCCTCGTTCAAGTAGTAGCGTTTCGCGCCCGCGCAGGCGACCAGCGTCCCCACGAGCACGCTGGCCACGAGTCGAGACATGCCGCGCCTGGATGGCTCCTGGGGACGCGAGCCGTGCGACGGGCTCAGCCCTGCTTGAGGGCGTCTTCCACGTACCGGACGCCCTTGGCCGTGATGGCCTTGCCCTTCTTGGTGTCCTGCGCGTAGCCGGCGTGCAGGCGCAGCGCCTTGGCGGCGTTCGGCGCGGCGTACGTCACGCCCAGCCCGCTCCAGAAGCGCGACGTCGTGCCCGACGTGATCTCCACGTCCAGGGACTTCGCCAGGTACAGCGGGATCAGCGAGCGCAGGAGCTGGTCCTTCTCCTTGCCGGCGGAGACCAGGTCCTTCTGGCGCGCGTGGCTTCGCAGGGCGGCTTCCAGCACCGACACCGCGTCCTCGCTCGCGGGCTGTGCCGCGGACTTCTTCGCGGCAGGGGCCTTCCGGGCCGCGGCCTTCTTCGCGGGCGCCTTCTTGGCCGCCGCCTTCTTCGCCGCGGGTGCCGTCTTCTTCCGGGCAGCAGCAGCCTTGCCCACGCTCTTCTTCGCCTTGGGCGCCGTCTTCCGACGTGCCGCAGTCGCCAGTTCCATACGCCCCTCGAAGGGAATCTCTACCACTGTCGCGTTGATGTTTCGTTCTGACACTGTCGCGGGAGCGACGACCTCGTGCGCGGAGGCGCGCGGGGGTTCTGAGTGCACCGGCCGGGAAACCCGGGTCGGCTGAGGCTCACTCGTGGGCGGCTTCCCCTGTGCGTAGTACCGCACCCAATCGCTGGCCTCCTCCACCACATCCGTGAGGCCCACGCGATCGAGCAGCGACCCCAACCATCGAAGACTGTTGCGCACTTGGAGAACCCTCCCGTTCTGATCCACGCTACTACACTCCCGACGGACGCCACCTATATCGCCAGCAATACGGGTTCTTCCATGCCCCCCCGGGTATGCTTGGCGGATCCGTTGCTGCCTTCACGGGAACAGACGTGCAGATGTAGCAGCAGCCTATTGCCGCACCGACACCCCACTCGAGGCATGGAGCCACTTCTTGCGCTCGGATCCCCCTTCTCATCGAATCGCGGTCGCCGGACTGTTGCTGCTAGCGGCGTGCACGGCCACGAAGGCACCCGGAACCCCCATGCGGCAGACCCAGTGCCGTGCGGTTCCGACGGTCGAGGAATGTCGAGCTTCGGCGGAGAGCGTCGATGACACCTGCCTCCGCGAGTGCATCCAGCTCCAGTGCAGCGGTGTGCTGGTGAAGTGCAGTGACTACATCCAGCAGAAATGCCGGGATGATGGAAAGAAGCGCGGGGGCGACATCGGCGGATTCGTCTTCCGGGGCGCGCAGACCTGCCACCAGCCCAAGGAAGAAATCTACTGGTGCGAACTGCCCATGTCCGACAGGTGCCGAGCGCAGACGATGGTCCACGAACTGGCACACTCCTGCGGGTGGAATCATGGCGATGGCCACGGTGTCCCCGGCGACAGTGGAGAACTCCGATGCAGATGAGGCACATCGTCCTCGCTTCCTTCGTGACGGCACTGCTCTCCATTCCCGGGTGTCGTCGCGTCGTCCCTCCGCAGGACACGCCTGAGGCGATGCCCGCCGCGCGTCCCCTCATCGAGCTCCAATCCCCCCATTACGACGGAGGCTCCCTCTCCGGACGCATCCTGGTGGGAACTGAAGCGGGGCCCCTCTCGTTGGATCGGCGGCTCATCGAGAACAGCTCCCTGGAAGTCACCGCGGTCCAGGACTGCGCGACGGCACAGCCCGTGGAGTTCCTGGTCGCGGACCGCTTCCCTCCCCCAGCCCGTGAAGAGGACTTCCTGAAGCTGGACCCTGGATACTGGTTCGGGGGCGAGATCGAATTCCCGCTGTTCGACGAACGCCTCAACGGCAAGCGGGGCCCGGACTGCATCGACCTCACCCTCACCTTCCATCCGAAGCCTCCAACCCCGGCCGCCACCACGACAGTCCGCATCACCAGGATCGCGGATCAGCCCGACGCCGGCTGAGCACCTCACTGCCGCACCGACACCACGCTGCGCGTCTTCACGTTCGTCACCTTCCCCGAGCGCTCCAGCATCCCCTCCCCCACCAGGAACAGCGCGCCGTGGATCTCCTTGCGGCACTGCGCGTACACGTCCGAGGGGACGACCAGGTTCGCGATCCCCGTCTCGTCCTCCAGCGAGATGAAGCAGATCCCCTTCGCCGTCGGCGGCATCTGCCGGCAGATCATCATCCCCCCCACCTTCACCCGGCGCCCCGCGGACACCTGCTTCAGCCCCTCCGCCGTCACCGCCCCCATCCGCTTCAACGTCGGCCGCAACAACTCCAGCGGGTGCTTCTCCAGCGACAGCCCCACCGTGTCGTAATCCGCGCAGACCCGCTCGTAGACGCCCATGGGCGGCAACTCCACCGCCGTGCCGTCCATCGCCATGCCGAAGAACAGGTCGTCCGCGTCCAGCGGCCCCAACGCCTGGATCTCCCACAGCGCCTGCCGCCTCGCGCCACACAACGAGCTCAGCGCTCCCGCCAGCGCCAGCCGCGTCAGCTCGTGTCTGGGAATGCGCGCCCGGCGCGCCAGGTCCCCCACGCTCGCGTAGTCCCCGTTGCGGCACGCCGCCACCGCCCGCCCCGCGGACTCTG
>NZ_RAWG01000454.1 GCF_003611735.1 Corallococcus sicarius
CACCCGTGGGCACCGGGTGGAGGTTGCGGTCGAGCACGTAGACACGGACGTTGGGCAACGGCCGGCCGATGGTGGGCGTGGGCGAGGCGTCGAATGCGCACGCCGTGGCGTCCACCGTGCACTCGGTGGGGCCGTAGACGTTGAAGACCCGCATGCGCTCATTCGCTGCGAGGTGACTCCACGTCGCGGGGTCCACGGCCTCACCGCCCACGAGGACACGGCGGGGCACGGACTCGCGCGCCAGCAGGCCTTCCTCCAGGAGGAGGCGCAGGTGCGCGGGTGAGCAGTCGAGGACGTCCAGCGCGTCCTGGCCGATGCGCTTCACCAACTCGCCTACGTCAGCGCGGGCTTCGTCCGGGACGATGCAGAGCGTGTGGCCATCCAGCACCTGGATGAGCTGCTTCACGGAGGCGTCGAAGGACAGCGGTGCGTTGACGCTGACCCGCTCCGCCTTCTTGGCGTCAGCGTGCACGGTGCTCGCCAGCGCCAGGCGCAGGTTCAGCACGGAGCGATGCTGGATCATCACGCCCTTGGGCCGTCCGGTGCTGCCCGAGGTGTAGATGATGTAGGCCAGGTGCTCCGGTGAGACCTCGGTGACAGGGGCCACATCGGATTCCCGCGCGAGGTCCACCGCGTGCGAATCCAGGCAGAGGTCGTGCGCGGAGTGTGGCGGCAGGGTGCCGAGAAGGTGCTTTTGCGTGAGCACCACCGGTGCGCCCGTGTCCTGGAGGACGTGCGCGAGCCATTCACGCGGGTAGCTCGGGTCGATGGGCACGTAGGTGCCGCCGGCCTTGAGCGTGCCGAGGAGGCCCACGAGGGCTTCCACGGAGCGCTCCACGCAGAGCACCACGCGCACGTCGGGGCCGACGCCAAGTGACGTCAGGCGATGGGCCAGTTGATTGGCGCGCGCATCGAGTTCCCGGAAGGTGAGCTGCTCTTCACGGCACACGACGGCCAGGGCGTCGGGCGTGAGGCGGGCCTGGGCCGCGAAGGCGTCGTGGATGCAGGTGTCGCGCGGGAAGTCGACGCGCGGGCCATTCCAATCCACGAGCAACCGCTGGCGCTCGGTGTCGGTGAGCAGGGGCAGGTTCGCGAGCGTCGTGTCCGGCGTCGTGGCGATGGCCTCCAGGAGCACGCCCAGGTGGCCGGCCATGCGCTGGACGGTCGAGGCGTCGAAGAGGTCGGTGGCGTACGTCAGCGAGCCGACGAAACCCTGGGGCGACTCCTGCAAGGTGAGCGTCAGGTCGAACTTGGAGGAGCGCGTGTCCACTTCCACCGGCTGGAAGGACAGGCCCGGCAGGCGCAGCGTTCCGGTAGGCGTGTTCTGCAGGCTGAACATGGCCTGGAAGAGCGCACTGCGGCTCAGGTCGCGTGAGTGATGCACCGCTTCGACGAGTTTCTCGAACGGCAGGTGCTGGTGCTCGTAGGCGGCGAGCGTCGTGCCGCGCACCTGGGCCAGCAGCTCGCGGAAGGTGCTCCGCGGACTCAATCGCGAGCGGAACACGAGCGTGTTGACGAAGAAGCCGATGAGGCCCTCCGTCTCCTCCTGGGTACGTCCCGCGATGGGCGAGCCCACGCTGATGTCATCCTGGCCGGAGTAACGCGACAGGAGCACCTGGAAGGCCGCGAGCAGCGTCATGAAGGGCGTCGCGCCTTCACGTTGGGACAGGGCCTTGAGGGCCTCGGACACCTTGGCGGGAACCTGCACGTTCACCGTGGCGCCGCGGTGCGACTGCGTGGGCGGACGCGGACGGTCCGTGGGCAGCTCCAGCGCGGCGGGCGCCCCCGCGAGCTGCTGCTTCCAGTAGCCAAGGTGGCCGTCCAGGACCTCGCCCTGGAGCCACTCGCGCTGCCACATCGCGTAGTCCGCGTACTGCATCGGCAGGGGTGCGAGCGACGGGGACCGGCCGGCGCTGAAGGCCTCGTAGAGCGCCGCCACCTCACGGACGAGGACGCTCATGGACCAGCCGTCGGAGACGATGTGGTGCATCGTCACCAGCAGCAGGTGCTCCTCGTCGCTCAGCCGCACCAACATGGAGCGCATCAGCGGACCCGTGACGAGGTGGAACGGACGGCGCGCTTCCATGGCCGCGACGCGCTGCGCCTCCTCCTCTCGCTGCGATTCGGGGAGGTGGGTCAGGTCGGTGACGGGCAGGTCCCATCCCGACACGGCGTGGATGCGCTGCGACGGCTCCTCATCCGGGGCGGAGAGCGTGGTGCGCAGCGATTCGTGGCGCCGGACGAGCGCCTCGAAGGCACGTCGCAGCGACTCCACATCCACGCGCCCCATCATCCGCAGGGCCGTGGGGATGTTGTACGAGATGTCTCCAGGCTGGAGTTGATCCAGCAACCACAGGCGTTGCTGCGCGAAGGAGAGCGGAACGATTTCCCCGCGCGAGGTAGGTCGCAGCGGCGGCGCCTGATGCGGCGTGCGCTGGACTCCGTCCAGCCGCTTCGCGAGCGCTTCCACCGTGGGGGCCTCGAAGAGGGCCCGGAGGGGAAGCTCCACGCCGAAGGCAGCACGCACGCGCGAGACGAGCTGCGTGGCCAGCAGGGAGTGGCCGCCGAGCGCGAAGAAGTCGTCCTGCACTCCGACGCGCTCCACATGGAGCACCTGCGTGAAGAGGGCCGCGAGCTGTTCCTCGGTGGCGGTGCGCGGTGCGACGAAGGCAGCGGCGCGCGGAGCATCTCCCGGCTCGGGCAGGGCCTTGCGGTCCACCTTGCCGTTGGCGTTGAGGGGCAGGGCCTCCAGCACCATCAGCACCGAGGGCACCATGTACTCGGGCAGGTGTTGCTTGAGCCAGGCCCTGAGCACGCCCGTGTCCAGCGAGTGGCCTTCGAGCGCGGTGACGTAGCCGACGAGGCGCTTGTCTCCATCGCTCCCACGGGCGACGACGACGGCCTCGTTGACGCCAGCGGCGGCGCGCAGGGAGGTTTCGATTTCACCCAGCTCGATGCGGAAGCCCCGCACCTTCACCTGGAAGTCGATGCGGCCCTGGAAGTCGAGCGTGCCGTCCTCCCACCAGCGGGCCTTGTCGCCCGTGCGGTAGAGCCGCTCGCCGGGCGTCGTGGCGAACGGGTGGGGGACGAAGCGCTCCGCCGTGAGGTCGGGGCGGTGCAGGTAGCCCCAGGCGAGGCCCGTGCCTCCGACGTACACCTCGCCCGCGACGCCCACGGGCACCGGACGCAGGTGCGCATCCAGGACGTACGCCGTGGCGTTGGAGATGGGTCGGCCGATGGACACCGGGCCGTCCACCACGGAGTCACGGTGCAGGGGCAACGTGGTGGAGAAGGTCGTGTTCTCCGTGGGGCCATAGGCATGCACCACCGTCGAACCCTCGGGGAGACGGGGCAGGTGCGCGCGCATGCGTGCCCAGGGCATGACCTCGCCGCCGGTGAGGACCTGCGGCACCGCGGCCAGGGCTTCGGCCTGGTGCAGGGCCATCTGCTCGAAGAGCGCGGTCGTCATCCACAGCGTCGTCACGCGGTGCTGCCTCACCAGCGCGGTCAGCTCTTCCAGGGAGAGGGCGTGGGGCGGAGCAAGGACGAGCTTCGCGCCGTGGAGCAGCGCGCCCCAGATTTCGAGCGTGGAGGCGTCGAAGGCGACGGGAGCGATCTGGCTCACGACCTCATCAGGCCCGAAGCGCATGAAGGTGCTGCCGAGCACCAGGCGGGTGATGCCCCGGTGGGGCACGCAGACGCCCTTGGGGCGGCCGGTGCTGCCCGAGGTGAACATGACGTAGGCGAGCGCTTCTCCGTCCACGTGCACGTCCGGCGCGTGCGTGGGCAGCGCGGAGAGGACGTCCTGCTGCGCGTCCAGCCAGACGCGGGTGCCCGTGGCGGGCAGCAGTGGGGCGAAGGGCTGGTGCGTGAGGACCACCTCGACGTCGGCGTCCTCCAGGAGCGCGGCGATGCGCTCCACGGGGGCGTTGCGGTCCACCGGGACGAAGGCGGCACCGGCCTTGAGGATGGCGATGAGCGCGACCACCAATTCGAAGGAGCGCTCGACGGCGAGGCCGACGCGGGCTCCAGGCGTGATGCCGAGCGCACGCAGGTGGTGGGCCAGTTGGTTGGCTCGGGCGTCGAGCTGGGCGTACGTCAGCGCGGCCTCGCCTTGGATGAGGGCCACGGCGTCGGGCGTGCGGAGGGCCTGGCGCGCGAAGTGGACGTGGACGGGGACGTCGGTGGGGCTCTCCACCGTGGTGTCGTTCCAATCCACCAGCAGGCGCTGACGCTCTTCGATCCCCAGCAGGGGCAGGTCCGCCATGGGCTGCTCGGGCTTCGCGGCCACGGCTTCCAGCAGCGTGCGCAGGTGGGCGGCCATCCGCTCCACCGTGCTCGGCTTGAACAGCGCCGTGCTGTATTCCATCCAGCCGCCGAAACCCTGCGGCGAGTCCTGCAGCGTCAGCGTGAGGTCGAACTTGGCCGAGCGTGTCTCGGTCGCCACCTGCTGGAGGGCGAGGCCCGGGACGCGCAGGTCCTCGATGGGCGTGTTCTGCAGGGTGAACATCACCTGGAACAGAGGGCTGCGGCTGGGGTCCCGCACGGGCTGGAGGGCTTCCACCAGCTTCTCGAAGGGCAGGTGCTGGTGCTCATAGGCCGCGAGCGTGGTGCCGCGCACCTGGGCCAGCAGCTCCCGGAACGTCGCCTGGGGCTTCACGTGGGCTCGCAGCACGAGCGTGTTGACGAAGAAGCCGATGAGGCCTTCCGTCTCCGCCTGGGTGCGGCCCGCGATGGGCGTGCCCACGCTGAGGTCGTCCTGGCCGGAGTAGCGCGACAGGAGCACCTGGAAGCCCGCGAGCAACAGCATGAAGGGCGTCACGCCCTCGCGATTGGCGAGCGCCTTGAGGGCCTCGGAGGTCGCTTGCGGAATCCGGAGGGAGAGGGCCGCGCCTGCATGGGACTGGATGGACGGACGCGGATGATCCGTCAGCAGCTCCAACGCGGACGGAGCGCCCGCGAGCTTCTCCTTCCAGTAGCGAATCTGCGCGTCCAGCGTCTCGCCCTGGAGCCACTGGCGCTGCCACGCCGCGAAGGCCGCGTACTGCACGGGCAGTGGCGCGAGTGCGGGCTCCTGGCCCATCTGGAAGGCCGCGTACAGCGCGGTCAGTTCCCGGACGAGCACGCCCATGGACCAGCCGTCGGAGACGATGTGGTGCATCGTCACCAGCAGCAGGTGCTCCTCTTCGCTCAACCGCACCAGGGAGGTGCGCAGGAGCGGACCTGCTTCCAGGTTGAAGGCGCGCTGCGCCTCCTGATTCGCGAGGCTCCGGGCCTCTGCTTCCCGCCGGGCTTCCGGCAGGGAGGACACGTCGGTGAGCGGCAGGGTCCACGCCATGGGCGCGTGGATGTGCTGTGCGGGCTGGCCCTGATGCTGGACGAGGGTGGTGCGCAGGGTCTCGTGCCGTGCGACCAGGGCTTCGAAAGCGCGACGCAGGGACTCCACGTCCACGCGCCCCGTCAGCCGCAGGGCCGTGGGGATGTTGTACGAGACGTCTCCGGGACTGAGCTGATCGAGCAGCCAGAGGCGCTGCTGCGCGAAGGACAGCGGGGGTGCGCCTTCCGTGCGGGTCCGGGTGAGCGGGGGCAGGCGGAGGCTCGGGGTGTGGGACTGGAGGCGCGCGGCGAGCGCGGCGACGGTGGGCGCTTCGAAGAGGACGCGCAGCGGCAGCTCCACGCCGAAGGCAGCACGCACGCGCGAGACGAGCTGCGTGGCCAGGAGCGAGTGGCCGCCGAGGGCGAAGAAGTCGTCGTGGATGCTGACCTGCTCGCGACGCAGGACGAGGGCGAAGACTTCGGCGAGCTTCTCCTCGGTGG
>NZ_RAWG01000455.1 GCF_003611735.1 Corallococcus sicarius
CGGATGCTGGCGGCGTACCGGCTGCTGCGCACGGCGCTGGGGCTGGGGGACGCGTCGCGCGTGCCGTACAACCTGCTGGCCACCCGGGACTGGATGATGCTTGTGCCCCGGAGCCGCGCGGAGCACCTGGGCGTCAACGTCAACGCGCTGGGGTTCGCGGGCTCGCTGCTGGTGCGCACGCCGGAGCAGTTCGACGCGGTCGCGGCGCTGGGCCCGCTGGAGCTGCTGCGCCAGGTCGCGGGCGTCGCTCCGTAGAGGAGGAGACGCAAGCGGCTCAGCCGCAGCGTTCCCCTGTCAGCGCGCACCGGCCTGACGCGCAGGGGGTGAACGGCGGGTTCGAACAGCCGGACGCGGGACAGGCGCAGGTGGTGACCTGGTGGTTGGCCGGGTCGCAGCACGGTGCGTAGCCAATGTCACCGGGCTGCGTGCCCGCGTCCGGCGCCGGGCCTGCATCGGTGCTGATGCCGCCATCGGTGCCGGTGCCGCCATCGGTGCTGATGCCGCCATCCATGGGCATGCCGGCGTCCACCATGCCCGCGTCGGTGCCCGTGCTGGTCCCGGAGTCCCAGGTTCCCGCCGCGCCAGCGTCCTGGTCGGAGCTGTAGCAGGACTGGCTGAGCGACTCCGCGCAGGTGCCGGCCGCGCAGGCCCGGAAGGTGGACGGGCAGCCGTCGGAGGCGTCGCAGGGGCAGGTGTCCACCTGGCCGGAGACGCAGCAGACGGCCCACGTCACCTCGCCCAGCGGGTCCGGATCCTCGTAGAGCGGGTCGAAGCAGCCCGTGCCGAGCAGGGCCAAGATGGCGGCGGTGCGCAGTCGTTTCACGTGGGGTTGGGACACCCGGCGGACCCGGCGTGGGACATGCCATGGGGGCGCGGCTAGTATTCCACACCCCGTTGCAGGTGCGATGTCCCAGGCCCCTGGGCCCGGGTGTCTCAACGACGAACAGGAAGGTCGGACACGCGGATGGCGAGTGGGCTCGGTGCGGAGGAGCTCAGGGAGCTCTACGAGCGCTTCGCGCCCGTGGTGCACCGTCGCGCGCTCGCGCTCCTGGGGAGGGACGCCGATGCGTGGGACATCGTGCAGGAGGTCTTCGAGCGCATGTTGACGGCGGGCGCGCAGTTCCGACGGGAGGCCCGTCCGATGACGTACGTCTACCGCGTCACCACCAACCTGTGCCTCAACGCGCTGCGCTCGCGCCAGCTGCGCGAGCCGAAGCTCCCGGAGCGCGAGGAGTCCGCGGCCCTCACCCCGGGCCAGTGGGAGGCCGCCGACTTCATCCGCCACCTGGTGGGACGGATGGGCGAGCGCGAGCTGGAGGTGGCCACGCTGCACTTCTTCGACGGGCTGACGCAGGAGGAGGTTGCCCAGATGCTGGACGTGTCGCGGAAGACCGTCGTCCGGGACCTGGAGTCCATCCGGAAGAAGGCCGCGGAGCTGGGGCGGCTGCCCGAGGAAGCGCAGGCGCAGCGTGGCTGAGCACCTCTCGCGGTTGGAGTTGGACGAGTGGCTGGCGGGGTTGGATCCGTCGGGCCGCATGGGCGCGCACGTGGCGTCCTGCGCGGCGTGCGGACAGCTCGCGGATGGGATGCGCCAGGCGCGGGAGTCGAGCCTGCGCGCGCCCCGGGCGGCGACGGTGCTCGCGAGGCTGGAGGCGAAGCGGGCGCAACCGGCGAGGGCGCGTTGGAGCTGGAGCTGGGGCGGGCCGCTGGTGGCCGCGCTGGCCGTGGGGCTCGCGCTGATGGTCTACGTGCCGCGGGGCACGGGGGACGGCGTGCGGCTGAAGGGGAGCGTGGCGCTGAGGCTCCTGTCCGAGGACGGTGCGCCGCTGACGAGCGCGAGGCCGGGCGAGCGCGTGACGCTGGCCGTGGGCACCGGCCCGTACCGGAACGTGCTGGTGCTCGCGGTGGACGAGGCCGGCGCGGTGGAGGTGCTCTGGCCCCAGGGAGGACGGACGAGCGGCACGGTGGAGCCGGGTGCCCAGGTCCCGCTGTCACCGGCGCTGGAGGTGACGCCGGGCTCGGTGGCGGTGCAGGCGTTCTTCTCGGATGCGCCCCTGCGCGCGGAGGACGCACGGGCGGCGCTCACGGCGCGCATCGCCGAGGCCCGGACGAAGGGACAGGACCCGCTGGAGGTGGCGACACCCGAAGGCATCGGGAAGGCGAGTGCGCACGCGGTCCTGCGGGTCGCCCCATGAACAGGCGCTGCGCCATGGCAGGGCGCCCATCCTCCGGCCTCCAGAGCGACGCGCGTACACGCGCCCGTGAAGGTCGCTCCATGACGAGGCGCTGCGCCACGGCAGGGCGTCCATCGTCCGGCCTCCAGAGCGACGCGCGTGCACGCGTCCGTGAAGGCCGCTCCATGACACGGCTCTTCGCCACGGGGGCGTTCCTTCTCGCCATCCTCTGCGTGCTCGTGGGTCCGCTCGCGGCCTCCGCGGAGGAGGCCCCGCGCCGGTGGGCGCTGGTTGTCGGGGAGAACCAGGGACTGCCCGGCGAGGAGCGGTTGCGCTTCGCCGAGTCCGACGCGCGGCGGATGCGCGAGGTCCTCCAGGAAGTGGGCACGGTGCCGCCGGAGCGCACCGTCGCGCTGCTGGGCACGGATGCCGCGACGTTGCGCGAGGCCCTGTCGCGCTTCCAGGCGCGGCTGTCCTCCGAGGCCTCGCCGCGCGACTGGCTGGTGCTCTACATCTCCTCGCACGCGGGCGACGGCAACCTGCACCTGCGCGGCACCGAGCTGCCCATGCGCGAGCTGGTGGACTTCCTCAAGGGCGCCCCCGTGGGCGTGGGGCTGCTCATCCTGGACTCGTGTCGCTCCGGCCTCGCCACGCGCCTGAAGGGGCTCAAGCCCGCCGCCGCGCCCATCGCCATGGAGGCGGCGGACCTGGAGGGGCGCGTCGTCATCAGCGCCTCGGGCGCGGACGAGTACGCGCAGGAGTCGGACGCGCTCCAGGGCTCCTACTTCACGCACCACCTGGCGGCAGGCCTGCGCGGCGCGGCGGATGCGTCCCGGGACGGGCGCGTCACGCTGGAAGAGGCCTACCGCTATGCGTACGCGCGCACGCTGGAGGCCACCCTCGTCTCCCCCGGAGGCTTGCAGCGCCCCACGTTCCGGATGGACCTGCGGGGGCGCGGGGAGCTGATCCTCTCCGAACCGCGGCAGGCGCGGGGACGGCTGACGCTCGACGTGAAGGCACCGGGACGCTGGCTGGTCCTCTCCTCGGAGAGCGGCGCGCTGGTGGCGGAGCTGGAGAAGGCCGAGGGCCCCACGACGCTGGCCGTGGCCCCGGGGATGTACCGGATCCTCCTGCGCGCGGACGAGGGCTTCCTGGAGCGCTCCGTGACGGTGCCCGTGGATGGGCGTGCGTCGGTCGGTGGAGCGCCCCTGGAGCAGGCCGCGCGCTTGCGGCTCGCGCGCAAGGGGAGAGGAGCGCCCCCGCTGCTGCTCGCGGTGGGCCCGTCGTTGACGTCTGGGATTGTCGCGGGCCTTCCGTTCCTCGCCGGCCTGGACGTGCGCCTGGAACGCGAGGGGCGCCTGGGGCCCGGGCTCGACACCGCGGGGCTGGGCTTCGCGGTCCGGCGGGGTTCGGGCCAGCGTGAGCCCTTCCGTCAGACGGAGCTGGAGCTGCGGCTGGGCGCCGGGCCGCACTGGAAGCACGGCCCGTGGACGTTCACCGGAGCGCTGGAGGCCGGGGCGCTGGCCGTCTTCCAGTCCGGGCTCCCCAACGCGGAGACGCGCTTCGGTCTGGAGCCCCTGGCGCTCGTGTCGGGGGGCGTGCGGCTGCGCGAGCGAGCCCCGGTGTCGATGTTGCTGAACGCCTCCGTCGGTGGCGTGGTGGCGCGGAGGGACTCGGGCGTGGCGCTGGTGCCAAGGGCCTCCGCGTCCCTGATGGTGGGCTTCGCGCTCTAGGCTCTCCTCTCGCTACAAGCCGCTGGAGGATGCGTCCTTCGCGGATGGGTGGAAGTACTTTCCAAGCTGCCCCAGCCTCGGAGAGCCGCTGTCGCCCCGGACCTTGCCCGTCCGCTTCGTGTTCGCCTTGAACCAGTCGTACCAGAGCCGGGTCATGTCGGCTCCGGTGGGCTCCAGCACCTCGGCGATGTGCAGGATGAGCTGCCCTTTCTTGTCATACTTCGACCAGAGCGACTCCTTGTAGTCGATGACCCGATCATCCCTCACCCAGGAGTCGAGGACCCACAGCGCGTCCGCCTTGCTCTGGATCAATACGAACGAGTGACTGATGTCCTGGAGCTGCGCGAAGGCAATGACATAGCCGCCGGAGTTCGCGATGCACGTGGCCAGGGCGTAGGACGCGAGGTCATCGCAATTGCCGCCCTTGTACTTCCCCACGAAGGAGGCCATGAGCCCGCTGTCAATCCACCAGTCCACCGCGCCCGGATCATACTGGGTCACGTGGAAGGTCCGCGCCTCCTCCTCGTCGATCTGCTTCGCGATGCCGCTGTAGTACGACTTCACCTTCGAGTCGTCCCACGTCGCGTTGTTGTTGAGGGCCGGGAAGGGCTTCATCATCGCGCTGACCTCGTTCGCGATCTTCAAGGCATGGTCCGTGGAACCATCGCCGCGAACCAACCCATTCAGGGTCATGACCGTGGACAGGGCGTTCTTGCTGGTGAGCGGGTCATGAAACCGGACGACAACACGGCTGTCTTTGCTGAACTCGAACATGGCGGGGCCTCGTTCAACCGAAGCTACTCCATCCGCGGGGGGCCGGCCCGCCAGTCGAGAGCCCTACAAGACGACGAGCGCGATGGCCAGCAGCGGCAGGGCGCCCTGAATGATGCTGGCCCGCAGGAAGCGGCGGTTGCTGCTCACCAGCACCAGGGCCGCGGCCAGCATGCACCCGCAGCCGAACAGCACGGCCGCCACCCCCGACGTGACGGCGGCGGTGTGTACGAGCGCCACGCCCACGAACACGCCCACGGCGAGGAACAGGTTGTAGAAGCCCTGGTTGAGCGCCATGGACTTCATCACGTCCGCGTCCGCCTGCGACTTCAGTCCGAAGCGCCGCCACACCTTCGGCCGCGTGAAGAGGATGCTCTCCATCACGAAGAACAACACGTGGATGAGCGCGGCGATGACCGCGAAGACCTGCGCCAGTGGCGACATGATGACTCCCCTCCCGGGATGGTTTATTCTGTACCAGTCAGTTTCGAATTCATATTGAAACGGTCGGTACAGAATTGTCAAGGAGGGTGACGTGGCGCGGACGCGTGCGTTCGACGAGGCGGTGGCGGTGCGGGCGGCGTTGGGGGTGTTCTGGTCGCGGGGCTACGAGGCGACGTCGCTTTCGGACCTGGAGGCCGCGACGGGGCTGAACCGCTCCAGCCTGTACCAGGCGTTCGACAGCAAGCGGGCGCTGTTCGCGCGCGCCGTCGCGCTGTACCTGCAGGAGGTCATCGCGCCCCGGCTGGGCGTGTTCGCCACGGGCACGCCGGGCCTGGAGCAGGTGACGGCGTACTTCGAGGCGCTCGCGACGACGATGGCCAGCGCGCCGCCAGCGCTGACGCGGCGGGGCTGCCTGCTGGTGAATACGGCGACGGAGCTGGCCCCGCATGACGCCGAGGCCCAGCAGGCGGTGGAGGACTACCGGGCCCTCCTGCACGGGCACCTGACGCGGGCGCTGGAGGGCGCGGCGAAGGCGGGCGTGATGCCTCGCAAGACGGTGGCCCGGCGGGTGGAGTTGTTGCTGGGGTCCGTCATCGGCGTGCTCGTCACGGCGCGGGTGGACCCGGCCGCCGCGGCGAAGCTGGCGCGGGCGGCGGCGAGCGAGGCGGCGGGCTGGGCCGGGTAG
>NZ_RAWG01000456.1 GCF_003611735.1 Corallococcus sicarius
CCTACACTCGGCTAGTCGTCGGCAGCGTCAGATATGTATAAGAGACAGGACCGGGGGGCTGGCGAGCGTGAGCCAGGCAAGCAGCAGGGATGCGGCGGACATCGGGCGGCGTGTCTCCAGCGGGTGTTGGCGCGGAGGAGGACTCTACCCTGAAGCAGGCCCGGGCAAGACGGCCGCTCCCTGGCCCGCCCGGCACCGGAGGTGGTGCCGGGGCCCAGGGTGGCCCGGGGCGGACGCCATCCCCACGTTGTTCCTGGATGGTCGTCCGGGCCCAGGGGTCCGGGCAGAGAAAGGTGGAAAGGCACGATGGCTTACGGACAGGCGGAGGATCCGGCGCGCTCCATCACCCCGCATCTGGACTCCGTGGACTACCCGGTGACCCGGGAGGACCTCGTGGAGGCCGCGGAGGACAACGGCGCCCCGGTCGACATCATCAACGTCTTCAAGTCGCTGCCCCAGGAGGAGTACATGCTGCGCGAGCATGTGCTGCGCGACCTGGCGGAGGCGGAGCGCCGCTTCGCCATGGGAGGGCTGAAGGACGACGATGGCGTGAACCGCGACCGCAGCAACATCGGGCGCAACCGCGTGGAGAACGCGCCGAACGGACAGACCCGTCATCCGTAGCGTCCTCCATCACCTGCTTCAACGGGATGCACCTCCGGGATGCTGCAAGACGCTCGCGGGCGCCCTGGCTTTCTGCCAGCGTCCGCGAGCGCATGCGTCCTGGTCCTCTCTGGTGCTGTCTCGTGCTGTCGCTGGCCTCCGGGTGCACGTCCCGGTATCCGCCACTCAACCCCGCGCCGGGGCTGCCCCCGCCGGTGCGTCTGGACTTCAAGCCCCCCGTGGACCGCCTCCTCACCGAGTCCGTGCGCGCCACCCGCACCCTTCAGCGGCAGGGCCAGCCGGAGGTGCGGGATGAGGCCGCGTTCACCACGGAGACGCGCTTCACCCCGTCCGACGGCGGCTGGCGCGTCACCCAGGCGGTGCGCACCCCACGACAGGTGCATGACGGCCAGGACGTGACGTCGCTGCCCGGCGCGGTGCTGGAGCGCTTCACCCTGCGCCTCCAGCTGGCGGCGGACGGCACCTTCGTGAAGCTCGTGGGCGCGGAGGCCGCGCAGGAGGCATTGCGGCAGGTTGCGCCCGAGGGCACGGGGCTGCCAGAGGTGGAGCGCTTCTTCACGCCGGAGGCGCTGGAGGCCCGGACGCGCCGCGAGTGGGAGGCGAAGTACGCGGGGCTCCTGCAGCGCAACCTGGTGGAGGGCCAGCGCACGTGGGCGGTGGACGTGCTCGCCGTGGACGGCGTGGAGCGGGCCTACCTGCTGGAGCGCACGGTGCAGGGCACGCGGCCCACGACGTTCGGCGACGCGGTGGTGCTGTCGCTCCGGTGCCTGGACGCGCTCCCGGAGAAGGCGCCCGCGGAGCTGCGCGCGGCGTGGGAGGAGGCGGGGTCGCCGGAGCTTTCGAAGGGCGTGACATGTGAAGGGGAGCAGGTGGTGGCGTGGGGCCGGTTCGTGCCGGTGCGCCGCCTGCTGACGGTGAAGGCGGTGGGGGAGGGCGGCACGCTGACGCTCACCACCGAATCGCAAGCGGAGACGCTTCAGGAGGAAGGGTCATGAGCCACGGGGAGTACCTCATCGAGGACGAGGCGGGTGTGAAGCGCGTGGTGCAGGACGCGCGGCGGGTGGCGGTGCTGGGCATCAAGACCGAGGACCACTCCGGCCAGCCCGCGTACTACGTGCCGGAGTACCTGGCCAAGGCGGGCGTGGACGTGGTGCCGGTGCCCGTCTACTACCCGGACGCGACGCAGATACTGGGCAAGCCCGTGTACCGGCGGCTCGTGGACATCCCCGGCGACATCGACCTGGTGGATGTGTTCCGCCGGCCGGGCGACATCGACCAGCATGTGGACGACATCATCGCGAAGAAGCCGAAGGCGGTGTGGTTCCAGTCCGGCATCCGCAACGACGAGGCCGCCCGGAAGCTGGCGGCGGCGGGCATCCGCGTGGTGCAGGACCGCTGCCTGATGGTGGATCACCGCCGCTACAGCGGACGCTGACGGCCGCGCGGGTCCACAAAGGCAAGGAAGGAGGGCCGGACCCCCAGCGACGAGGGCCCGGCCCGGTGCTCTACCTCACGGCTCAGTAGTTGCCGGAGATGACCTTGGGCAGCGCCTTCTGCAGGTCCGGCAGCGGGCCAATCTGGCGCGCGTCGGCCGTCTGGGCGGTGCCGTTGTTGCGCAAGAGGCCGCGCATCTGCACGGACGTCAGGCGACGGCCGTTGGCGAGCGCCACGCCCTGCGCGCTGAGCGCCGCGCCCACGACGATGGGCGACGCGCTGGAGGTGCCGCTGAACGTGGACGTGTAGTACTGGTCCTCGCCGTAGGCGCTGCCGAAGCGGTCACCGTAGCCGGTGGTGACGACGGACTGACCCCAGCCGTGCACGTTCACGCGCGCGCCGTAGTTCGTCCAGCACGTGGGCGCGCGGGAGCTGCCCGCGCTCGCGCCCACGAGGATGGCGCCCGAGTCACGCGTCGCCGGATTGAAGCGCCCGCCGTAGGCCGCCGCGTCCAGGTTCGCGCTGCCGTTGCCCGAGGCCTCGATGACGATGACGCCGTTGGCCGTCGCGTTGCGGACGGCGTCGTACTCCGCCTGCCAGTACTCCATCGCGATGTAGTTGCACTGGGCCTGGTTGCACGTGCACGCCGTGCCGTCCGCGGGGCCCTGCGCGTGCAGCTCCACCAGGATGACGCCGCCCGCGCCCAGCGCGCCCGCCGCGTTGGTGATGGCGCTCGCGGCGCTCTGCGCCCCGATGGCCTCCACGCCCGGCGACGCCGCGTTGGCGATGCCCGTCACGCCGTAGCCGTTGGACGCGCCGATGATTTCACCCAGCACGGCGGTGCCGTGGTTGCGCCAGCCCAGGTCGTTGAACTGCGTGCCGCCCACGCGGAAGAACGAGGGGAAGTCCTCGTGCGTGGTGCGCCAGCCGCCCTCGATGTCCACGAAGCGCGTGCCCGTGCCCCGGCCGCCCGTCACCGTCCACGCGTAGTTCGCGTTGATGCCGCCGGGCGCCGCGTTGAGGTAGCCCTGCGCGGACTGGTACTGCGGCGTCGTGGGCGGCAGGTCCGCCGCCGCGAGCAGCGTGCGCAGCCCCGCCTCCATGCCGAAGTTCACCATCGCCGGCTCCGGGGGCGGCTGCGCGTACGCCGTCTCCACGCTCGCGACGCGGTTGAGCGCCGCCACCAGCTCCGCCACGCCCTCCGACGTGGTGCCCGGCAACAGCGGCACCTCGAAGTAGAGGTTCAGGTCCGCCAGCTGCTGGCCGCTCGACGCCTCACCGGCCACCTTGTTCGCGTCCAGCGACGCCTCCTCGGCCTCGAACAGGCGCGACAGCGCACCGATGCGCGGCGCACGCTCAAAGAGCGCCGCCACCTCCGCCACGTCCGCCTCCACCCGCGCGTCGTCCAGGCGCAGGCCGGCCAGGGCCTCGCGCTCGGCCGCGCCCCGCTCGGAGGCCAGGGCCCGCAGGGCATCACCGCGCAGGCGCACGCGGCTGCCTTCGTGGAACTTCACCACCAGCCGCTCCACGAACGTCTGGGCGGGCAGCTCACGCCCCGTGGGCTTGGGGGACAGCGCGCGCGGCGTCAGCTTGGGCGCGGCGCCTGCAACGGGGGCCAACGCCAGCAGGGACACAGCCATGACCGCGCCCCGCAGGGGGCGCAGGGACAGCGTCGACTTCAGCATGGACTTCCTCCGGGATGAACAACCACCCCAGCATCGCATGCCGGTCTGTCATTCAAGTCGAGCTATTCATGTATTTCGGCTCTGTTGTTTTATTCGCTCCTCGTTGAACCCGCCCGGAAGGTGGGTGTTTCAGGACGGTGGGTGTTTCAGGTCGTCTGTTCAAACGGCACGGGCGGCCGGGCCAGGGCGCGCTCCGCGCAGAGGCGGGCCTGGTCCAGGGCGTCGAAGCCGCGCTCCAGGGTGGCGGGCGTCACGGGGGGCAGGTTGGAGACGACCACGTAGACGGGCACGCCGCGCTGCTGGAGCACGGTGAGCTGGAGGCGGAAGTGGTCGCGCCGGAGGGCGGCGGACCCGGCGGCCAGTCCCTGCGGGTAGGCCATGGGACCGCCCACCACCTTGCGCGTCCGGCTGGGCAGGAAGTGCACGAGGATGGCGTCCAGGTCCTTGCCAATGGCGCTCTCGTGCAGCGACAGCGCGGGCGCCTTGTCCACGAGCCCGCCGTCCCAGAACAGGTTGCCGTTGAGCGGCACCGCGCGGAACAGGCCGGGATAGGCGCAGGTGGCGTGGACGCGGGGCGCCAGCTCCCCGGTGGTGAAGACTTCGTGCGTGCCGTGGGTGAGGTTGGCCGCGGTGAGCAGCAGCGGGTGCGGGGTGTCCTCGAAGGTGGGCACCGGCAGCGTGTCCTCCAGCAGGCGCCGGAAGCGCTCGCCCTTGAGCAGGCCGGTGAAGCCGTGCCCCGCGGACGCCACGTTGAGCATCGCGCCAATGGGGTCCGGGTCCCAGAAGTTGGCGCGCGTCTGGCGCAGCACCAGCTCCTCCAACTGGTCCATGGGCATGCCCGCCGCCGCGTACGCCGCCACCATCCCGCCCGCGGACGTGCCCGCGTACGCGTGGGGCTTCAGGCCGGAGCCGTGCAGCCCCTTGAGGAAGCCCGCGTGGCCGTAGAAGCCGAAGTAGCCCGCGGAGAGGACCAGCCCGAAGCGCTTGCCGTCGAGCAGGGAGTGCAGCGTGTTGGAGGGCGCCATGGTGGATTTTTACGAGATGGGTGTGCGCAAGGCAACGCATTGCGTTGCCGGGAGGTTGTCAGAAAAGGGGAAATCGATATATGTTGATGCGGCGATATGGATGTCCTCTCCCAATCCTTCCGTGTCCTGGGGGACACGACCCGGCTGCGCATCCTCCGGTTGGTGGCGCAGGCGCCCCTGAACGTGACGGAGCTGGTGTCGCTGGTGGGGGTGGCGCAGTCGTCGGTGTCGCACCACCTGTCGAAGCTGAAGGGGCTGGGGCTCATCCGCGAGGAGCGTCAGGCGGGTTTTACCTACTACTCGCTGGCGCTGGAGACGGACGACACGCGCTGGCCGCTCGTCCGCCTGGCGCGCGAGGCGGAGGACGCGGCGGGGGATTCCGCGCGGCTCAACGACTTGCTGCGCGCGCGGGAGGACCGGCAGGCGCTCAACGAGCGGCTCCTGGAGCCGGGGCAGTCGTGGTTCCTGTGGGCGGGGGCGTTGGCGTCGCTGTTGCCGCCGCTGGACGTGGCGGACTTCGGCTGCGGCACGGGCGTGTTCAGCCGCGCGCTGGCCCGGTGGGCGCGGCACGTGTGGGCCATTGACCAGAGCGAGGACGCGCTGGCGCAGGCCCGGGCGCATGCCACCCGCGAGTCGCTCACCAACATCACCTTCCTGCGCGAGGACCTGCACCGGCTGTCGTTGCCGGGCGGGCGCATGGACCTGGTGGTGATTTCGCAGAGCCTGCACCACGTGGAGTCGCCGGCGGCGGTGGTGTCGGAGGCCGCACGGCTGCTCAAGCCCGGCGGCCGGCTGGTGGTGCTGGAGCTGCTGCCGCATGAAGAGAAGTGGGTGCTGGAGCGGTTGGGGCACCGGCACCTGGGCTTCGCGCCCGAATCCCTGGAAGCGGCCCTTCGCGAGGCTGGCTTCACGTCGTTCACCCGCGAGACGCACGCGCGCGACGGGGCCAGCCCCTTCCGCGTCTTTCTGCTCACCGGAGTCAAACCGTCATGACGAGCCACCCCGCCCACCCCCTGCCGCTG
>NZ_RAWG01000457.1 GCF_003611735.1 Corallococcus sicarius
CCCCCCAGGAGGGCCCGCCATGATCGACCTGCACTCACACACCACCGCCAGTGACGGCCAGTACCCGCCCGCGACGCTGGTGGCGCGCGCCGCCGCCGCCGGGGTGACCGTGCTGGCGGTGACGGACCACGACACGGTGGCCGGGCTCGCCGAGGCCCGCGAGGCCGCCCGCGCCCACGGGGTGGAGCTGGTGCCGGGCATCGAGCTGTCGGCCTTCATCCACGGCAAGGAGGCCCACATCCTGGGCCACTTCCTCTGCCCGGAGGACCCGGCCCTGGCGCGCTTCGCGGACCGGCTGCGCGACGAGCGCACGCACCGCATGGAGGCGATGGTCGCCCGCATGCGCGAGCTGGGCTTCCCGGTGCGCATGGAGCACGTGCTCAAGGTGGCCGGGGACGCGCAGCTCGGGCGTCCGCACCTGGCGCGGGTGCTGGTGAACCAGGGCTGGTGCATCGACATGAAGGCCGCGTTTGATCGCTTCCTGGGCACCGGCCGTGCCGCATGGGTGGAGCGCTTCAAGCTGGAGGGCGCGGAGGCCATCCGCCTCATCCGCGACGCGGGCGGCACCGCGACGCTCGCGCACCCGGGCTCCTCCAAGATGGAGCGCGTGGAGATCAAGGCGCTGGCCCAGGCGGGCCTGTCCGGCCTGGAGGTCCTGAGCGCGGACCACAACGCGGGCCTGCGGCAGAAGTACCTGGCGCTCGCGGCGGAGTTCGACCTGGTGCCCACCTTCGGCAGCGACTTCCACGGCGAGGAGGTGTCGCCGGACCACCGCCTGGGCGTCGCGGCCATGCCCCCGGAGCTGTTCCAGAAGCTGCGCGCCCGCGCGCCGGGCTTCCGGGCCTGAGGTTCGGTGCCGCTCGGTGCCACTCGGCCCGGCTCGGAGCCCCCCCGTCAGGAGCGCGGCTGCTGGGTCTTGAAGCGGCTCGTCACCGCGGTCAGCCCTTCAGCCACGGACTGGAGGTCCTGGGCAATGCGGGTGGTGCGGCCGGTGGCGTCCACGCCCTGCTTCACCAGCTCCGCCACGTTGCGCGCGCCCTGCACCGCCTGCTCGCTCGACTGACGCTGCTGCCGCGTGGCGATGGTGATCTGCCGCGCCGCCTCACTGGTGCCTCGCGCCAGGTCCACGATGCGCAGGAAGACGGCGGACGCCTGCTCGGCCACCTCCACGCCCCGGTCGCTCGTCGCCATGCCCACGCGCGCCTTGGACGCGGCCTCCTCGCCGGAGTCCTGCACCTTCTCCACGATGCGGGCGATGTCGCGCGCGGACGCGGACACGTTCTCCGCCAGCTTCCGCATCTCCGCGGCCACCAGTGAGAAGCCCCGCCCCACGTCGCCCGCCTTGGTGCCCTCCAGCGCCGCGTTGAGCGCCAGCAGGTCGCTTCGCTCCGCCACCTGGTTGATGACCTGGGCGATCTTCGAGACCTGCTGCAGGTCCTTGTTCAACCCGACGATGGCGTCCGCCACGCCCTTGGATTCGATGCGGATGTCGCTGATGCCGCCCACCACCTGGGCCACCACCGCCATCGCCTCGGCCACCGCGTCATGGGTGCGCCGCGCGCTCGTCTCCACCACCTCCGTGGAGGAGGAGATCTGCTCGGCGGTGCGGCTCAGCTCCTCGAACGTCGCGGCGATCTGCTGCGCGTACGCGGCCTGCTGGCTGATGACGTGCTCCTGATCCGCGGAGGCGCCCATGAGGCCACGCGACGCGCTGGACAGCTGCTCCGTGCGCGCCACCAGCTCCATCACCGTGGAGCGCAGCGTGCCCAGCATCTCGTTGAAGGAGGTCGCCATCTGGCGCACCTCGCCCGCGGCGGACACGTCCAGCTCCCCCCGCGACATGTCTCCTCGGGCCACGTCACGCGCCACCTGCGTCACGCGCGCCACGGGGTCCGCGATGGCACGGCTGATGATGACCGCCAGGCCCAGGCCCAGCACCGCGGCGCCCAGGTAGCCCAACAGCGAGTACCCCTCCGTCGCCGACACCGCGGCCCGCACCTCGTCGGTGCCGAAGCCCGCGCGGTACACGAGCCCGCCGTGCTCGCACCGCACCACCACCGCCTCCGGAAGCCTCGCCACCGCGCACCTGTCGGACGAGGGCGCCTGGGGCTGCGACAGGACGGACGTCACCTTGCCCCGGGCGTCCACCACCGTGCCGTCCGCGCGGGCCAGCTCCTGGAACAGGAGGGTGAAGCCGCCGGACTCCACCTGGGAGAACACGTCGGCGCGCCTCGCGCGGGCGTCCGGGGCGGAGTCCGGGAGGAGCAACGCCGGGTGGCGGGACACCAGCGTCGCCACCGTCACGGCCCGCTGCGCCAGGACCTCCAGCGCGGCGGTGCGCTGCCGGGCCGGGAAGTAGACCCCGCTGAAGAACACCACCGCGAGGCACGGGAGCAGCACCGCGATCGCCACCTGCATCCGCAAGCTCAGACGGCCCCACATGTCGGCTGCTCCCCAGGCGATGATCCGAAAGGGGTGACGCTAGGCGTCGCCCCACCGAGCGTCAAACGCGGGCCGGCGGGAGGCGGCAATTTGGCCGTCTTCTCAAGGGGTTGGCGCTCCGGGGGCGGGGGCGTTTCTCTTTGACATGGCGCCCGGGGAGTCATTAGGTTCCGCGCCCGATGACTACACCCCTCGCACCGTACCTGCCGCTGGCGGTGGTGCTCCTGCTGGCCGGCGTCCTCGCGATGATCATCCCGCAGGTCACCAGCCGCCTGGGCCCCAAGCGCCCGAGCAGCACCAAGTCGTCCCCCTTCGAAGCAGGCTCGGAGTCGAGCGGTCCGGCCCGCCAGCGCTTCGCCGTGAAGTTCTACGTGATCGCGCTGCTGTTCATCGTGTTCGACGTGGAAGCGGTGTTCCTGTACCCCTGGGCGGTGAACTTCCAGGCGCTCGGCTGGTTCGGCTACATGGAGATGCTGGTTTTCGCGTCGACCCTGGTCGTGGGCCTTATCTACGTCTGGAAGAAGGGCGCCCTGGACTGGGAGAGCTGAGGAATCATGGCTGACACCGACATTGCTCCAATCATGGTCACCCGCCGGGAGGAGGCCACGGGCTTCTTCCAGAAGCTGGTGTCCAAGGGCCTGGGTTGGGCCCGCAAGTACTCCCTCTTCACGTACCCGTACGCCACCGCCTGCTGCGGCATGGAGTACATGTCCGTGGCCGCGAGCCGGCACGACATCTCGCGCTTCGGCGCGGAGTTCCCGCGCTTCTCGCCGCGCCAGGCGGACCTGCTGATGGTGGTGGGCACCATCAACCTGAAGCAGGCCCCCATCCTGAAGCGCGTCTACGAGCAGATGACCGAGCCCAAGTGGGTCGTCGCGTTCGGCGTGTGCGCGTCCTCGGGCGGCTTCTACGACAACTACGCGGTGCTCCAGGGCATCGACCGCATCATCCCGGTGGACGTCTACATCCCCGGCTGCCCGCCGCGTCCGGAGCAGGTGCTGGACGGCCTGATGCTGCTCCAGGACAAGATCGGCAACCAGGTGCACCGGCTGCGCGACACCGGCCAGC
This sequence comes from Corallococcus sicarius, assembly GCF_003611735.1. Taxonomy (GTDB): domain Bacteria; phylum Myxococcota; class Myxococcia; order Myxococcales; family Myxococcaceae; genus Corallococcus; species Corallococcus sicarius. The sequence goes on from NZ_RAWG01000457.1 coordinate 3,511, forward strand.
CCAACCAGACGGCGTCCGACCACGCCCGCCTGCTGTCCGCGGGCAAGTAGCCGCCTCTCACCGCTGCGTCCGAACGGGCCCCGCGCCGCCTCCATCACAGGAGGCGGGTGTCGGGGCCCTCGGCGTTCCAGGGGCTACCAGCGGTGGTACGCGGGGTGGCCTTCCTTCACCGCGACGAAGGTGCCCCGGCAGGTGGCCGTCACCTTGCCGCCCGCGGTGAGGGTGCCCTCCACGACGACGCGGTCGCCCTGGATGTCCACGGGCTTCGCGGACAGGTGCACCGGCCCGGCCATGGGCGTGGGGCGCTTGAGCACGATGGCGTAGTCCGCGGTGACGGTGCACGGCGGGGACTCCGCGCCCTGCGCCTTCATCAGGTGGTACGCCGCCGTCCAGTTGCAGTGACAGTCCAGCAGCGCGCCGATGATGCCGCCGTTGAGCACGCCCGGGAACGCCTGGTGGTGCTCCTCCGGCGTCCAGTCCGCGACGACGAGTTCACCCTCCACGCGGCTGCGGATGCGCAGCCCCTTCGGGTTGGCCGGGCCACACCCGAAGCAGGCGTTGTGGGGGGCGTACGTTTCCTGGAGGCCGGGGGTTTCGGTCGTCGACATGGCCCGCGACTCTACGTGAAGCGGACTCCGGGGCGCGCTCCCGCACGTCATCCAACCACGCCGCCAGCGCCTCCGCGTCCGGCCCTTCACACTCGCCGGAGCAGGTCCTCCGCACGCTGCCATCCGCCTGCGGCCGGTCCACCCACCAGCGCCGGCCGTCGAAGGCGCCCGCGTCCTTCTCCCGCAGCACCGCCGCGTCCGCCACGTCGCCCATCTCCACGACGCCATCCGGTCGCAGCCGGTACGCGTCGAAGGTGCGCGGCGCGCCGGGCCAGTGGCCGGGGTCGAAGACCTCCGGGCTCACGTGCGTGTAGCCCGTCTCCGCGTACAGGGGCGCAAGCGGCCGCTCCTCGCCTCGAAGGAGCGGCGTGAGCGACGCCCCGTCGGCCTCCGGAAGCGCGGGCAGGCCGGACAGCTCCAGCAGCGTGGGCCCCACGTCCACCAGTCGCGCCAGCGCGCTGACCTCCGCGGGCCCCAGGCCCCGACCGCCGGGCGGCTTCACCGCGAGCAGGATGCGGTTCTCCTCATCCCCCAGGCGCGCACCGTGCACGGCCGTCGCGCCCGCCAGGTCCGGCCGGTCCGCGTGGAAGCTCTCGCCGTGGTCCGACAGCAGGACGATGAGCGCGTCGTCGTAGCGGCCGGAGCGGCGGAGCGCGTCCAGCAGCGTCCCCACCTGCGCATCCGCCTGCGACAGCAATTCGTCGTAGAGCCCCTCGGAGCCCTCGCGCGTCCAGGCCCCCTTCGCGCCCGGCGTCACGGGGGCGAAGTGCATCCGCAGCCGGCGCTCCAGCGGTTCGGTGGGGGGAACGAAGCGGCGGTAGAACGGGTACACCGGGTCGCCCGGGAAGTGCGCCGCCGTGGCGTGGAAGGCGAAGAGCAGCGGGCCCGCCTGGGCTTCGCTCACGAGCCCCTGCGACAGCCGCTCGGCGTACCCCATCGGATCATGGATGCCCGCGAGCGCGCGGTTGTCGATGAACTCCGGCACCCACGCGGCGCCCGGCGCGTTGTCCGCGAAGAGGCCCAGGGCCCGGTAGCGCAGCTTCTCCAGCGCGAAGTTGAGCGCGCCGCGCGGCGGCTGCCAGCGCTGCGTGAAGCCGGAGGCCGGGCCCTCGAAGTGGAAGCGCGAGCAGTCGGTGGCGAACACCGTGCGCCATCCGGCCTGCGAGAACCGATCCGCGAAGGTGGGCGCCAGCACCAGCCGCGCGTCGGACGTCAGCGGGTAGCGCACGCCGGTGCGGTACGGCCAGCGCGCGGTGAGCAGCGAGCGCCACGCGGGCTCCGTCTGCGCCACCGGCGTGTAGGCCCGCGTGAAGAGCGTCGCGTCCTGGAGGAAGCGCTCGACGTGGGGCGCCACCCCGCGTCCCGTGGCGCCCAGCCGGTCCGGCCGGAACGCATCGATGCCGATGACCACCACCAGCGGCTGCTTCCCCGAGGGCGCCGGAGCACGCAGCCACGCCCCCACGCTCAGGGCCACCACCAGCATCCCCGCGGCGATCAGGGCCCCGCTCCACGAGCGCCCTGCCCGTCCAGCCCCCGGGACCGAAGCTGCGGACGAGGCGCGGCGGCGCAGCGTCAGCACGCCCCGCGCACCCAACACCGCGAGAT
>NZ_RAWG01000458.1 GCF_003611735.1 Corallococcus sicarius
GGGCCTGGGCGGCTGGCAGTGGAACCGCTCCCGCCCGGCGGACCCGGCCCCGGGCCCCACGAAGGCAGGCATGACCGGAGCCTCCCCGGCGCAGTCGGAGGGCACGGGGTCGCGGCGCACGGATCCGCAGGGTACGAACAGCGCGACCGGCGTGCCCACGGGTCCTCAAGGCACCGGAGGCGTGGGTGGCCCGGGCTCGCAGGGCACGGGAGGTTCGACCGGTGCGACCACGGGCCCGCGGGGCACGGGCTCCCAGCCTCCGCCTGTCGCCATCACCGGCACCCAGCCCACGACGCCCGGACGCGACCCCGAGCCCCCTCCGCGCACCCTCGTGGGAGAGCGCACCGGACCGCGCCCCGTGGTCGTGGCCAGCATCGATCCTCCGGAAGACGCGTCCAAGAACGCGCGCAACGGCCGGCTCCCCGTGTCCATCCTGGTGCGCCCCTACGGCTCCATCCGCGTGGACGGCGGCCCGGCCAGCGCGCAGCAGCTCGCGCAGCACGACGTGCACGTGGCCCCGGGCCCGCACACCATCACCGTCTCGTGCGGCTACTGCGAGGACGCGACGGAGACCATCGACGTGAAGGCCGAGGGCGAGAACGTCTTCCGCCTGCGCGCCCTCCTCAAGCCCTCGCAGCTCACGTTCGACTACCAGCCGCCCGACGCCATCGTGCGCATTGGCGACGTGGAGCGCACCGCGCACGACAGCCTCCAGCATCCCTTCGACATCCGCTCGCCCCGGGGCCCCGCCAGCTTCCAGCACCGCGTGGAGGTGGAGATCACCTCGCCCGGGTACAAGACGGAGAAGCGCGTCGTCCTGCTGGAGCCGGGCAAGCCCACCACCCTTCGCGGAAGCCTGCGCCCCGAATGAGCCGAGGCCCGCTGCTCCTCGCATCGCTGGTGCTGGCCCTGCTGGGTCCCGCCTCCGTGCGCGCACAGCCGGTGCCCAGCGCGGATCCAGAAGTCTCCGCCCTGCGCTCCGGCTTCGAATACGGCAAGTACGCCGAGGTGCTGGAGCGCGCCGGCCAGCGCATCGACCGCGGCGACCTGCCCGAAGAGGACCTCGTGGAGCTGCACAAGCTCGCGGGCCTGTCCGCCTTCAACCTGAACCGCACCGAGGAGGCCGAGCGCCACCTGCGCGCCGTCCTCCGGTTGGATCCCGACTTCAGCCTGGACCCCTTCGTCGTCCCGCCCCCGGCCGTCGCCTTCTTCGACGAGCTGAAGAACCAGATGGCCGGCGAGCGCGACTTCCTCCGCCAGGAGCAGCGCCTGCGCCTGGAGCGCGAGAAGGCGGAGGCCGAGCGCCGGGAGCAGGAGCGCGTCGCCCTGGAGACGCAGCGCCGCCGCGCGGAGGAGCTGGCCCGTCAGGTGACGGTGCGCACCGTGGAGAAGCGCAACTTCCTGGTCAACTTCGTCCCGTTCGGCGCGGGCCAGTTCCAGCAGGGCCGCAACAGCATGGGCATCGTCTTCGCGGCCACGGAGGGCGCGCTCGCCGTCACCAGCATCATCGCCTTCTTCGCGTACGACTCGCTCTTCGAGGAGCGCCTCGTCAGGCTGGACAACGTCCTGGACGAGGACGGCTTCGCGGCCATCCCGGTGCGCTACATCCCCACCGACCGCGCCCGGCAGGCGGACACCTGGCAGTTGCTCAAGCTTGCGTCCGCGACCGGCTTCTACACCGTGTACACGCTGGGCGTGGTGGACGCCGTCTACCACCACGAGGACCAGGTGGTGAGCAACACCACCGTGGAGTCCCGCCCGGAACCGACGCCGCCCACCGTCTCCAGCATCCCTCCCCCGCGCCTGCGGCTCTACTCCACCCGGGGTGGCCTGGGCGCCGGTCTCTCCCTCACGTTCTAGCCCCGGAAGCGCTCCGCTCATGGCCAGCCTCACCGTCCGCACCCCCGATGGAAAGGTCCGCACGGTCTCCCTGCTCAAGCGCATCACCAGCCTGGGCCGGGGACCCGACAACGACGTGCCCCTGGAGGACTCGGGCGTGCCTCCCAACGCCCTGCACGTCACCTTCGACGGCACCCGCTACGAGGTGGGCAGCCTGGGCGCCACCTTCCACGTCAACGGCAAGCGGCGCGACAACCACGCGCTGTCCACCGGCGACGTCGTCAAGGTAGGCGGGACGGAGCTGACCTTCTCCCGCGAGGACGCCCTGCGCGAACCCGTGCGCCGCGAGCTGCCCGAGCGCGACGCGTCCTTCGCGTCCCCCGTCGCCGGCTCTTCCGACTCGCACACGTCGGAGCTGCCCGGGGTCGCGGGCCGGGAGCTGGTGCTGCTCAAGCGGCTCACCGCGTTCAGCGAGCGCCTCTTCGGCAGCTACGACGTGGACCGCATCCTGGAGAGCCTGCTGGACGAGGCCATCGAGGTGACGCGCGCCGACAAGGGCTTCCTCATCCTGATGGACAGCGGCGAGCCGCGCATGAAGGCGGCGCGCAACGTGGCGCGCGAGAACATCGAGGACGCGGTGGAGAAGCTGTCTGACTCCATCATCGCCAAGGTGGTGAAGGACCAGAAGGCCATCATCGTCGCGGACGCGCTGGACACCCCGGAGTTCAAGGCCAGCGAGTCGGTGGTCAACCTCAAGGTCCACTCCGTCATGTGCGTGCCCGTCATGCACAAGGGGGACCTGTTCGGCGTGCTCTACGTGGGCAACGACCGGCTGGTGAACCGCTTCGAGCCCAAGAGCCTGGACATGCTCACCGTGTTCGCGGCGCAGGCGTCCCTGCTCCTGCAGAACGCGATGCTCGTCAACGACCTCAAGCTCGACAACACGGAGCTGCGGCGCAAGCTGGAGGACCAGCGCTACGGCGACATCGTGGGCGCGTGCCCCGGCATGCGGGACGTGTACAAGCGCATCGACAAGATCGCCCCCACGGACATCTCCGTCCTCATCACCGGCGAGACGGGCACCGGCAAGGAGCTCATCGCGCGGGAGATCCACCGCCGCTCGCCGCGCACCAAGGGCCCGTTCATCACGGTGAACTGCGGCGCCATCCCGGAGAACCTGCTGGAGAGCGAGCTGTTCGGTCACGCCAAGGGCGCCTTCACGGGCGCGGTGGCGACGAAGGCCGGCAAGTTCCAGGCGGCCATCGGCGGCACCCTCTTCCTGGACGAGATTGGCGAGATGCCGCTCCAGCTCCAGGTGAAGCTGTTGCGCGCACTCCAGGAGAAGGTCGTCTACAAAGTGGGCGAGAACCGCGGCGAGCCGGTGGACATCCGCGTGGTGGCCGCGACGAACAAGATTTTGGAGGAGGAGGTCAAGCGCAACGCGTTCCGCGAGGACCTCTACTACCGCCTCAACGTCGTCACCGTGAAGCTGCCGCCCCTGCGCGAGCGCGGTGAGGACATCGTGTTGCTGAGCCAGGTGTTCATCAAGAAGTACGCGCGCGAGTTCAACTCCAAGGCCCGCGGCTTCACGCCCGCCGCCGCCGTGTCGATGAAGAAGTACGGCTGGCCGGGCAACATCCGCGAGCTGGAGAACCGCCTCAAGAAGGCGGTGGTGCTGGCGGACAAACCGCTCCTGGGCCCGGACGACCTGGACCTCAAGCCGGAGAACCTGGAGCCCATCATGCCGCTCATCCAGGCCAAGGAAGAGTTCCAGAAGCGCTACATCAACGAGGTGCTGGCCCGGAACAACGGCAACCGCACCAAGACGGCCAAGGACCTGGGCGTGGATCCGCGCACCATCTTCCGCCACCTGGAGAAGCTGGAGGCGGAGAAGACGGGACGTCCCCTGCCCCCCGAGGAGAACGAAGAACTGCTGTAGGCTTGCGCCACGCCATGCATCCCCACGCGACGCGACAGCCCCGAGGCATCCTCCAGCGGCTGGTGGCCGGCCTGGGCCTCGCTTCGCTCGCGGCGGGCGCCGGGTGCCTCATCCCCCAGGATGAGGCGCTGCTGGAGGCCGTCCCGGAGTTCAAGAACCGGCCGCCGCGCGTGGTGGAGGAGCAGGTGGAGCCCTCCGAGCGCATCCTGCGCGCCTTCGGCGTGGGCAGCTGCACGCAGGACTTCAGCGTGGTGGTGGAGGACCCGGACGTGGACGACCGGCTCACGGTGGAGTGGTACGTGGACTACAACCCGTCCAACCCCGAGGGCTACTACCGGCAGATCGTCCTCGCCAACACCGGCCAGCCCCGGCGCGACGACCGGGGCACGCTGCACATGGACCTGCGCTCCGCCAACAACCCGCTGGGCACGCCGGGCATCCACCTGGTGGAGGCGCTGGTGACGGACCGGCACCTCACCCAGCGTCAGCCGGATCCACCCGAAGAGGTGCTCCTCCCCGACGGCGGCCTCGTGAAGGACCCGGGCTTCGTCACCTCGTACTCGTGGGTGGTGAACACGGTGGCGGGGGACTGTCAGTGAGGCGCGCGCTCCGGACCCTCGCCCTGGCGCTCTGGGTGTCGGGCGCGGGATGTGCCTTCCTGGAAGACGATCCGCCGCCGGAGCAGCTGGTGTGCCGCTCCGACGCGGACTGCGTCGGGGCCCAGGTGTGCTTCGCGGACGGCTGCGGCAGCCCCGGCGACGACATCGTCGTGGAGGTGCAGGCAAACCCCAAGGCGGGCCTGCACGCCCAGGACTTCCCGGTGGACCGGCTGCGCGCGGAGCAGAACCTGGAGCTGTTCGGCCCCGTGCGCCTGAAGGGCCGGGTGTCACGGGGCACGGTGCCCGCCGTCGACGGAGGCACGGCGCCCGCCGCCTACCGCGGGCCCATCCACCTGCTCGCCACCGGAGAGAGCCTGCTCATCCCGGGCGTCGCGCGCCGCTATGAGGCAACGCTCGTCCCGGACGACGGCGCGTGGGTGCTGCCCGTGGGCACGGGCGACTACCGGGTGACGCTCACCCCCGTGGATCCGGGCCTGCCACCGCTGGCGCGCACCACCACGGTGGAGCCGGGCACCGGCGGCGCCGTGGCGTTCGAATTGCCCACCGCCTCGCGGCTCGTGACGCTCACGGGGACGCTGGTGCGGCAGGGCACGCAGCGGGTGGACGCGGAGATGGAGGTCCAGGCGCTGGATGAATCGCTGCGGCCCCTGTCCCAGCGGATGCGCGTCGTGAGGGGCACGGGCGCGTTCCAGGTCGTGCTCAGCGCCGAGGACGCGGAGCGCCCCACGGTGCTGCTGCGCGCGTCGCCGCTGAACGCCGGGGACCTGGTGCCGAGCAAGACGTTCGTCGTGTCACCTTCGGCCGGCGCCACCGGGCCGCTGGAGCTGGGCGACCCGGGCGCTCCGGTGCGCGTGCAGGGCCGGGTGCTGGAGGGCCAGTACGGGGTGCCCATCGCCGGTGCACGCGTCTCCCTCCAGGGGCGCGTGGGCGGCGGCGGCACCTTCGAGGGCCTGCCCGTGCTGACGGACGCGCAGGGCCGCTACCAGCTCACCTCCCTGCCCGGCCCTCCCGATTCCCCGCTCACGCTGGTCATCGTCCCGCCCCCCTCGTCGATGGCGCGCCTGACGCTCCATCCGGTGACGGTGCCCGCGCAGGACAGCACGCTGCCGGACGCGACGTGCCCGCTGCGCATGGTGGTGACGGGCAGCGTGCGACAGCCGGACCCCGCGAACCCGGCGTCGGGCGTGCGCCTCGTGGTGGAGCCGGTGGGCGCCCTCCCGGGCTGGCCCCAACCCCCCATGGGCTTCGAGGTCCCCGTCACCACCGACGCGCGAGGCGGTTTCCAGTTGGCGTTGGATCCGGGCGAGTACCGGCTGGACTTC
>NZ_RAWG01000459.1 GCF_003611735.1 Corallococcus sicarius
CGCCGAGCCCACCGCCAGCGACGCCTGCGCCCCGTACAGCGCGCGGCGCACGCCCTCGACGGAGAAGCGCATCGGGTTGAGCAGCATCACCCACGACAGCACCGGCCCCGCGCCCTTCACCGGGAACATCGCCCCGGAGAGCACCCACATGGGCAGCATCACCAGGCTCATCACCGCGTGGTAGCCCGCGCTCGAGCGCACCCACCACGCGAGCGCCATCCCCATCCCCGTGAGCGCCAGCGCCGACAGCACCATCACCGCCGCGAGCAGCGGATAGTCCACCGCCCGCACGTCCACGCCCGCCAGGGGCGCGAAGAGCAGGAACAGCGAGGCCTGCATCAGCGCGATGGTGGAGGAACCCAGCGCCTTGCCCAGCACCACCGCCAGCCGCGACCCCGGCCCCGCCAGCACCGCCTGGAGGAAGCCCTCCTTGCGGTCCTCGATGACGGTGATGGTCGCGAAGATGGCGCTGAAGAGCACCACCATCGTGACGACCCCCGGGAAGAAGAACTGCTGGTAGCCCAGCCCCTGCGCGCCCTCCACGCGGAACGAGCCCGCGAACCCCGAGCCGATGACGAACCAGAACAGGATGGGCTGCGCCAGCGCGCCCACCACCCGGCTGGGCTGACGGAAGAAGCGCACCACGTCGCGCACGAGCAGCACCCGCACGGTGGCCCACTGCAGCGCGAGCGTGCCCGGCTCCCGGCGCGGAGCCGGCGCGGACTCCACGGGCGCCGCCACCCCTGGAGCTTCCATCGACGTCGGAACAGGAACGGGGACGTGGGTGCTCATCGGCGTTTCCTCGGCGCGGGCACGGGCGCGGGGGCATCCGCGCCCAACGCCTTGCCGGTGAGCTGGAGGAACACGTCCGCCAGCGTGGGTCGGCGCAGCGACACGGAGGCGAACCGTCCCGGCGGGAAGGCCTCCACCAGCCGCGGCACCAGCGCATGTCCTTGCGCGGCCTCCACCTGCACGCGCCCCTCCACCACCTTCGCCGCAAGCCCCAGCCGCTCCGTCACCTGCTCGGCCAGCGCCTCCGGTTCGGGGCCTTCCAGCGTGAGGATGTCGCCGCCCATGCGCGAGGCCAGCGCCCGGGGCGTGTCACACGCCACCAGCTTCCCGCCGTCCAGCACCGCCAGCCGGTCACACCCTTCCGCCTCATCCGCGCGGTGCGTGGTGAGCAGGACGGTGATGCCCTGCGCGTCGCGCAGCCGCTTGAGGTGCGTCCAGAACGTGCGGAAGGCCGCCTCGTCCAGGCCCTGCGTGGGTTCGTCCATCAGCACCACGCGCGGCTGGTGCACCAGCGCCCGCGCCAGCTCCAGCCGCCTGCGCATGCCGCCCGACCAGGTGCCCACCTTCTCGTCGCCCCGGTCCAACAGGCCGATGAGCGACAGCATCGTCTCCACGCGCGCCTTCGCGTCCGCGCCGGTGAGGCCGTACAGCCGGGCCCCCAGCAGCAGGTTCTCCCGCGCGGTGAGCAGGTCATCCAGGCTGCCGCGCTGGAAGATGACGCCCATCTGGCGGCGCAGCGCCGGGTCGCTCAAGGACAGCACCCGGCCGGCGAAGTGCACCTGCCCCGCGTCCGGCGCGAGCAGCCCGGCGAGCAGCTGGAAGGTGGTGGACTTGCCCGCGCCGTTGGGCCCCAGGAGCCCCAGGATTTCGCCCGGCTGCACGGACAGCGACAGCCCGTCCAGGGCGGTGCGCGCACCGAAGCGGCGGGTGAGCCCCTCGATGCGCAGGAGCGGCGGGGGCGGAGTGGGAACCGAGGTGTCAGGCATGGGCACGAAGGGCCCTAGCCACGCGGAACGCGGTCCAGCGTCAGCGCGGCGAACAGGCCGGTGAGATACACGAGCGAAAAGATGAACGTCTGGCGCGCCCAGGGCTTCCCCAGGTGCTTGAAGAACCCCCACGCGCCCAGCGCGAGGAAGGCCAGCCCCAGCACCACCGCCGCCGCCAGGTACCACGTGCCGGCGATGTGCAGTTGGAAGGGCAGGAGCGTCATCGGCACCAGCGCCACCAGGTAGAGCACCACCTGCGCGCGGCTGGACTCGTCACCGCGCTCCAGCGGCACCGACTTGAGGCCCGCGGCCGCGTACTCCTCCTTGCGGAACAGCGCGATGGCGATGAAGTGCGGCATCTGCCAGAGGAACATGATGGCGAACAGCGCGAAGCCGCCCGCGTCCACCGCGTCCGTCACCGCCGTCCAGCCCATCAGCGGCGGCAGCGCGCCCGGGATGGCGCCCACCAGCATCGCCGCGGACGTGCGCGCCTTCAGCGGCGTGTAGGCCAGCACGTAGCTCAGGAGCGCGATGAGCCCCAGCACGCCGGTCAGCAGGTTGGCCCCCAGCACCAGCGCCGGCAGCGACACCGCCGCCAGCGACAGGCCGAACCACAGCGCCGTGGAGGGGTCCATGCGCCCGGCGGGCAGCGGCCGGTTGCGCGTGCGCGCCATGAACTGGTCGCTGTGGCGCTCCAGGTAGCAGTTGAACGCGTTCGCCGCGCCCACCGTCCCCGCCGTCGCCAGCAGCGTCACCAGCGCCCGCACGGGCCCCAGCGGGCCCGGCGCCAGGTACAGGCCGCCCGCCGCGGTGATGAGCACCAGCAGGGACAGCCGCGGCTTGGTGAGGGAGATCAGGTCGGACGCGGTGGTCGACAGAGACAGGGCACGCGCGCTCACGCAGACTCCAACAGGTGGCCCCGGCGCGCTGTCACTTCCGGCCGGGGGACGTGGGGTGGCCCCTCCCATACCGTCACCCGGCAGGGGTGGCAAGGCGGATACCCCCCCGCCACATCAGCCTGCCTTGTCGCCCCCCGTCGAAAACCCGTCAAAAACGAAGCGCCGCGGGCCCGGGGTGGGGCTCGCGGCGCGGGGGACGGCAGGGGTCAGCAGCGGGTTACATAGGGATTCAAAGGCCCGCGAGCCGCTGCGCGTCGGTGAAGTGCTCGCCCTTGGGCTCGCGCCTCACGTACTCCGCCGCCAGCGTGCGGACCTTGGCCGTCTGCTTGGGGTCCTTGGAGAGCAGCGAGGCGTAGAAGTAGTACACCGGGGTGTAGTTCTCGTCGACGCTGAGCGCGCGCTGGTAGGTCTCATCCGCCTTCGCCATGTCACCCTTGCCCTGGTAGACGCGGCCCAGCTCGGTGAGCGCCATGGCGGAGCGGTCCGACTGACCGACGAACTCCAGGTTGGCCTTCTCCAGCTGCTCCTTCGCCTTGTCCCACTCCGAGCGCTCCCGGTAGATGGCGCCCATGGCGAGGCGGGCCTCGGGGTTCTTCGCCTTCGGGTCCTTCACCGCGCGCTGGTACTGCGCCAGCGCGTCGTCCAGCTTGCCCTGGCGGCGGTAGGCGTTGCCCAGCATCACCACCAGCTTGGGGCTCTCGCCCATCGTCTTGAGCGCGGTGTTGAGAGCCTCGGAGGCCTCCTTCTCGCCGCCCGGCTTGCCCATGAGGGCCTTGGCCAGCTCGACGTGGAACTGGGCGCGGCTGGCGTCCATCTTGATGGCCTTGCGGATCTCCTCGGCGGCCAGGTCGAAGTTGCCCTCGGCCAGCAGGCGCCGGCCCTTGATGAGGTTCAGCTCCGGGTTCTGCTTGTCGAGCGCGAAGCCGGTCTCCTCCGCCTTGGTGACCTCGCCCCTCGCCTTGGCCGGATCCACCGGCACGCCCGTCGCCTCGGACAGCTTCTGCTGCACGTCCGGCTTCAGGTTGGGCATGGCCAGCGACACGCGGGCGATGAGCAGCGAGCGCGCGAGCTGCGCGGCGGCGAGCTGCCGCGGGCTGGGCGGCGGATCCACCTCCAGCAGCTTCTTGATCATCTGGTTCACGAGCCCGTAGTTGGGCTCGTCCTGCTCCAGCATCAGCAGCGAGCGGCCCAGCAGCGACTCCGGGTGGTCCTTCTCGTAGCGCAGCGCGAAGTCGTAATTCTTCCAGGCGGTGTTGTCCTGGCCCAGCCGGCGGTACACGGCGCCCAGGCCCGCGTAGACGCGCGGGTCGTCCGGCGCCAGCGCCTGCGCGCGCTCCAGGCTGTCACGCGCACGCTCCAGGTCACCCGCGTTCATCTGGATGAGGCCCAGCGTGAGGTACAGGAGCGAGGACGCCTTGCCCTTCTCGTTCAGGTCCTTGACCTGCGTCTCCAGCTCCGTGAGGGCTTCCTTGCCCTTGCCACTGTAGGTCTTCACCAGGGCCTGCGCCGCGATGAGGTGGCTGGAGAGTTCCTGGGTCTTCTGGGCCGCCGCCAGGTGCTCCTCGGCCTGCCGGCGCGCGTCGTCGCCGCCGCCGTGCTCACCCCAGCGGATGGCGTAGGCGTACGCGAGGTAGCCGTGGGCCGCGGTGGAATCCGGATCCACCTCCAGCGCCAGGTCCGCCGCCTCGCACGCCTTCTTGTAGCTGACGAACGAGTCGTGCTTGAGCTGCTCGGTGGCGACGTCCAGGTTCTTCTTCAGCTCCCGGCCGCGCTTCTTCGCCTGCGCCGAGTACCAGCCGTAGCCACCCGCGAACAGCGGGATGAGCAGCAGCAGCACCAGCGACAGCGTCTTGCTGCGGTTGCCACCGGAGGCGGGCTTGCGGCGCGCCGGCTCGTCGTCGTCCTCCTCCACCTCTTCCACCACCACCTGCGGGCGGCGGAGGGGCCACGGGCGCGAGCACCGGCGTGGGCGCCGCCGGGCGCGGGATCTCCACCTTGTACTGCTGCAGGAGCGTGACGGTCTCCGGATCACCCGGGTCCGCCTGGTACGCCTTGAGGAGGCTGGCGCGGCCGTTCTCCGCCTCGCCGCCCTTGATGAGGAGCACGCCCGCCATGCGCAGCGCGGCCTTGTCCTCGGGCTGGACCTGGAGGGCCCCCTGGACTTCCTCCAGGGCCTTCTTGTCCTTGTTCTGCGCCGCGTAGACGCGGGCGAGCAGCAGGCGGGGGTCGGCGGCGGTCGGATGGGCCTTCACGCCCTTCTTGCAGACGACCATCGCCTCCATGAAGCGCCCCAGGTCGAGGTACGCCTCCGCCAGGGGCTTGTACGCATCTGACGAGGGATCGGAAGCGAACGAATGCTCAAGCTTCGCGAGCTCGGTGGGGCTCAACGTCTTCGATGGGGAGGTGGACATGAACCAGAAGGGGGGCCCGGAGGAGACCGGCCGGGAAGGATGCGATACTGGAAGCGGTTTTTATGGCATCCGCTGCGCGGCACGTCAATCGCAGGGTTGTGGGTGGAAATGACGTGCTTGACAGCCGGATGGGGCTCCGGTACTAGCCCCATCACTTCGCCGGTCCCAACACCGGCGGGGCGCAAGCAGGCAGTCGTAGTCCGTCTGGAGTCCCTTTGTGGGGGCGTAGCTCAGTTGGGAGAGCGTCGCGTTCGCAATGCGAAGGTCGTCGGTTCGATCCCGTCCGCCTCCACCATGAAGAACCGAAGGGCCTCACGGGAAACCGTGAGGCCCTTTGCATTTCCGGCACTTCGGGTCGTTGCTGAATTGCAAAGGCTTCGGGCTTTGTTATCCGGGGCCGATGACCGACCCGTCCGCCTCCCTGTCGTTCTTCGCCCGCTTCTGGCTCGCCTGGCTGTGCTTCTGGCGCTGCCTCGTGTCCCGCGAGTTCGCGCAGGCCGTGTTGCCGACCTCCCGCGCCTACGATGCCGGTCAGCTCAAGGAGCTTCCGGCCGGAGCCGCGGCGCCCCCGCCGCCCACGAAGGTGCCCGCCGTCCAGGCCCCCGTGGTGCCGGCGGC
>NZ_RAWG01000045.1 GCF_003611735.1 Corallococcus sicarius
ACTCCAAAGAGCTTGCGAGGCTCAAGGCACTTCGGGCCGCTCCGAAGCACGAATGGCGCCGAACGCGAACTCCGCGGCCCACACATAAAGAGCTGTGACTAGGAGAGCAGCGTGCGTGGAAGATCAGCCAGGGCTCCAGTTGCACGAAGCCCTCGTCCAGGTCCGTGCCATTCCGTGGCAGCAGCGTCAGCGTCGCGGCCTCCAGACGGGTGAGGAAGTGCCACCGACGGTCCTCCACGGACGGCGACGCCAGGCTGTCCTCTGCCCATCCCAACGCAGGCAATACCAGCCAAAGCCACACGACCCAGCCTCGCGTCTTCCGCATACACACCTCCCGTGATGTTCCCAGAGGGAGGAGGAAAGACCATGCGTCTGACGTTCTGCCTTGCAGCACGGGCTGCCCGTGCCACGATTCTGATCAGAGGACGTTCGGGCCCAGCTCAGCGCTCGCCAGCGCGAACCCAGACATGGTGCTCGACCTTGGACCAGTTCTTCTGGGCCCCCGGTGACAACGTGGTGTACCCGGGACGCGACGTTTCCTCCTGGTATTTCAGGTACGCGTCCAGTGCCGTCTCGCCGTAGCCCATGACGTACGCGTACAGGAACAGCTCCGTCGAATGGCCGTACTGGACCGCGTTGTCCGGCTGTTCGTACACGACTGCAATCAGCACGCCGCCGTTCTCCGGGATGTGCTTCTCCACTCCCGCCAGGATCTTGTCCAAGGCCTCCTGGGTCCTCTTGTGGTTCACGGCGGTGACCAACGCGCCCATGAGCCACTCGACGACGGCGCCGCTCCACGCGTAGGACTTCGCCCCAGGCACGACCCGGACGTCAGTCGCCGTCCGTTGCAGCGTCACCGACGTCACCTGGAGCGACCGCTTCGGCGGCGCGGGCTTCCAGTCCTTCACGGTCACCAGCGGCTTCGCCGCGACCACGGCTCTCGGGGCGTTCAAGGGCACCGTCACCCGCTGCGCCTGCGGCGTCACGGGCTTCGTGGTCCCTACCAGCCGCGTCCCGCTCAGGATGGCCTGCCCCGGCTTCTGGGTCTCCGCGTACCGCTGGTTCGGTTTGAACGACAGGTGCTTCAGTTTCAGCGCCTGCACGTCGTCCGCGTAACGGATCTCCTGTGCCTGCAACGGCTGCCCCAGGAACTGCTCGTTCGCCTTCCCCACCTTCCCCATCAGCGCTTCGAACTCACCGCTGCGCTGATTGGTCTTCCCATCCACCAGGGCCAACCGCACGTAGCTGTAGCCGTACAGCTCCCCCCGCTTCTTCGAATAGACATGGTCCACGTCGTGCGCCGCCACCACGGGCCCGAAGGCGCTGACCCACGCGCTCCGGTAGCCGGAGTACGTCGGGCTGACCCACAGCTGGAGGTCTCCCGAATACCCCCGCACCACCAGCACGTCCTTCGCCGCGTACCGGCCCAGCGAGTGGCACACGCCGATGTACTTCTCCAGGGCCGCCTGGTCCTTCGCGGCGATGGGAATCCGGGGGTCGGTCTGCGGAGGGCTCACGGGGAGCAGGGAGCCAACCACGCCCCTTGCGCCCCGGGCAACACGGCGCGTCCGGGGGCCCTTCACCCGGGCCGTAACGCACACCCACACGCCCGGCTGGCCGGCTGCTCCACACTCAAATCACCAGGAAAGACGGGAAGTTGAGGGGCCGGCCGAGCGCGTGGTACGAACTCCCGTTCAGTTCCCCTCGACAACTTCTGTGTCTGGAGCCGGCTTCCATGAGCGAGCGCAATGACGTCACGCGGCCTTCGTCCTCCGCCCCGGTGGCTCCCCCCGGCGCTCCCGACCCTGCTGGTGCCGCGCAGGCCCTCGCGCAGAACGTGACTGCCCTCCCCGCCCCCCAGGCCAGCGCCGAGGACGATGCCCGCGAGCGCATCGCTTCCATGGAGCGCGAGGCCAAGGCGCTCGCCACCACCGAGCCCCAGACAGCCGCCCTCCTCTTCCACGAGGTGGGCCTGCTCTGGGAAGAGCCGCTCAAGAACCCTCGCAACGCCGCCGTCGCGTTCCAGAACGCCTACAAGCTGGCGCCGCGCTTCCTCGCCAACATCCGCGCCGCCCGTCGCCTCTTCGCCGACGTCGGCAACTGGCAGATGGTCGTCCAGCTCATCGACGCGGAGCTCATCGCCTCCGAGGACCCTCGCCAGCAGGCCTCCCTCCTCTTCGAGAAGGGCTCCATCCTCGAGGAGCGCCTGTCCCGCGACAACGACGCCGCGGATGCCCTGCGCCAGGCCCTGGACCGCAAGCCCTCCGACATCACCCTCCTCACCCAGCTGGAGTCCGTCTACGCCTCGCGCAACGACGCCGGCGCCCTGGTGGAGATCTACCAACTGCTCGCCGCCGCGGTCGTCCCGCCGGGCCTGCGCGCCCACTACCTCACCGCCGCGGGCATGCTCCTGGAGGAGCGCCTAAAGAACAAGGACGCCGCCGCCGTCTGCTTCCGCGAGGCGTTCGCGCTGGATCGCTCCGACCCGCTGCTCCAGGCCGCCGTCAAGCGCATCGCCGAGCGCGAGGGCCGCACCGACGAGCTGCTCGCCGCCCTCCTCGCCGAGGCCGAGGGCCAGGGCTCCCAGGCCGCTCCCGCCTACCTCCACATCGCCAAGGTCCATGACCGCCTGGGCCGCAAGGACGACGCCCTGTCCGCGCTGCTCGCCGCGCGGCGCGTGAGCCCGCATGAGCCGCTCGTCCTCTCCGCGCTCGCCGGCATCTACGAGACCCAAGGCCGCTTCGAGGAGCTGGCCGACGTGCTGCTCGCGTGGGTGGGCTCCATCAACGACGAGAGCGAACTCGTCGCCATCAACCTGCGCCTCGCCGCGCTGTACGAGGACGACCTCAAGCGCGACCAGGAGGCCGCCGCGCGCTACCAGGCCATTCTCGCGCGCATCCCCAGCCACGCCGCCGCGCTCGCGGGCCTGGGCAAGCTGTCGTACCGGATGCAGAACTGGGAGGGGCTCGTCGTCGTCTTCGACGCGGAGGTCACCGCCGCCGAGGACGCCAAGGGCAAGGCCGCGCGCATGTACAAGGCGGCCGAGATTCTGGAAGAGCGCCTGGGCCGCCCCGAGGACGCCATCGCGCGCTACAACGCGTGCCTCCAGCTCCAGCCGGGCTACCTCCCCGCGCAGAAGGCCCTCACCCGCCTCTACGAGCGCCAGGGCCGCTTCGCGGAGCTCGTGGGGATGTTCGAGCAGGACCTGCTCCAGACCAACGACCGCGACCAGCTCATCACCACCCTCAACAAGATGGCGGTCATCTACGAGGACCGCCTGGGGGACCTGGACCACGCCATCGAGTGCATGAAGCGCATCCTCGATCTCGCGTCGGATCACCTGCCCACGCTGCGCAACCTGGCCCGCCTCTACGAGCGCGCCGGACGCCACCGCGAACTCCTGGAGACCAACGACCTGGAGGCGTCGTTCGCCGGCGACACCAAGCAGGTGCTGTCGCTGCTCCACCGCAACGCCGAAATCCTCGATGAGCACCTGAAGGACCGCGTGGGCGCCATCACCGCCTACGAGCGCGTGCTCGCGCTGTCGCCCTCGTACCTGCCCGCGCTCAAGGCCCTGGGCCGGCTGTACGCGCAGGACGCCCGGTGGGAGAAGCTCATCGACATGTATCGGGCGGAGTCGGAGATCTCCTCCTCCACCGACCAGGCCGCCGCGCTCATCTACAAGATTGGCGAGCTGTACGAGCACCGCCTCAAGCAGGAGAACGAGGCGCTGGCGTCGTACCAGGAGGCGCTGATGCTGGCGCCCAGCTACTTCCCGGCGCTGCGTGCGCTCGCCCGCATCCACCGGGCCCACGGCGCGTGGGAGAACCTGGTGGAGGTGCTGCGCGCGGACGCCGCCAACCGCACCGACCCGCTGGAGCGCGCCAACGCGCTCTACCAGGCCGCCGCCATCTGGGAGGATCAGCTCGCGCGGCCGGAGCTGGCCATCGACGGCTACCAGGAAGTGCTGCGCCTGACGCCGGGCCACGCCGCCACGCTGCGCGCGCTGGAGCGCCTGTACGTCGCGCAGGACAACGTGAAGGAGCTGGTCGCCATCCTCGACCGCGAGACGCAGGTGGGCCAGACGCCGTCCTCGAAGGTCACCGCGTACCTGAAGCTCGCGCGGCTGTACCTGGACCGCTTCCAGGAGCCCTCGCGCGCGGCGCAGTGCTGCGAGTCCGTGCTGGCCCTGGAGCCGGGCAACTTCTCCGCCCTCACCCTGCTGGAGCGCATCCGCGTGTCGGACCGCCCCCGCCGCGCCGAGCTGCGCAGCCGCATCGCCGACCGCGTGACGGATCCGCGCCTGTCCAGCGCGCTGCGCCTCTTGGCCGCGGCGGATCAGGAGAAGGGCCCGCCCACCGAGCGCACCCTGGACGTGTACCAGCGCGCCTTCGATGAGGACCCCAGCGACGCGCGCCTCGCCTTCAGCCTGGAGCGCGTGCTGCGCCAGACGGGCGACACCGCGGGCCTGTCGCGCATGTACGGCATGCGGCTGGCCGTGACGACGGACGCCACCGAGGCGCTGGAGGTGCTGCTGCGCGCGGCCGAGCTGGCCGAAGGCAAGAGCGCCGACCTGGAGCAGGCCGCCGCCCTCTACCAGCAGGCGCTGGAGCTGCAGTCGCAGTGCCTCCCCGCGCTCCAGGGCGCGCGCCGCGTGGCCCTGCGCCGCTCCGACTTCACCACCGCCCGCACCATGCTGGAGACCGAAGCCAAGGCGAGCCGCGACCCCAAGGGCGCCATCGAGTGCTTCGTCGCCGCCGCGAAGCTCGCGGTGCACAAGCTGAATGATCCGGACGGCGGAGCGGCCCTGTACCGGCTCGCCCTGGAGCGCGACCCGCTGCACCCGGGCGCGGCCACCGGCCTGGAGGAGCTGCTCGCGCAGCGCGGCGGTTCCTCCGACCTCGCGGCCCTGCACGAGCGGCGCGCGGAGGCGCGGCTGGCACAGCGTGACGCGGAAGCAGCGGCGGCGGCCTACGTCACCGCGGCCCGGCTGCACAACGTGGCGCTGGGCGACCGGGCCCGCGCGCTCGCGGTGCTGGAGAAGGCCCTGGCGGCCCGCCCCGGCTTCCCCGACGCGCTGGAGACGCGCGGCCTGCTGCTGCTCGAAGCGCAGCAATACGCCGAGGCGGCGGTGATGCTCAGCCAGCGCGTGCAGCAGGGCGGCGACCCTCGCGTGCTCGCGCAGCACCACCTGACGCTGGGCTCGCTCTACCAGACGCACCTCAACGATCCGAACCGCGCGGCCGCGCACCTGCAGACGGCGCTGGCCACCCTGCCCCGCCACCCGGAGGCGCTGGAGCGGCTGGCCACGGTGTACGCGCAGGGCCGCAACTTCAGCGGCGCGGTGGACTGCCTGCGCAAGCTGCTGGATCAGGACCTGCCCACCGACGCGCGAGCGCGCTTCACGGTGGAGCTGGCGCGCATCCACGACGAAGGCCTGGGTGACGCGGCCTCCGCGACGGCGCTGTACCGCAAGGCGCTGGAGCTGACGCCGGGCGAGCCCGCGCTGGTGGACCGGCTGGTGGCCCTCTACGAGCGGGCCCGCAACCTGCCGGAGCTGGCGCAGATGCTGGAGGCCCAGGCCCAGCTGGCCGCCTCGTCCTCGTCGGACGGCAAGCGGGCCGCGTCCCTGCGCATGCGAGTGGCAAGCCTCTACGCGGGCCCTCTCTCCGAGCCCGCCCGCGCCACGGCCCTCTACCGCCAGGTCGTGGAACAGGATCCGCTCAACAGCCAGGCCCGCGCCGCGCTGGCGGAGCTGTACGGCCGCGACACCAACAGCTACGCGCTGGCCATCGAGGAGCACCGTCAGCTCCTGCGCGCGGATCCCACGCGCGTGGACAGCCTGCACGCCCTCTTCAAGCTGTGGGACGCCCAGAAGCAGCAGGACAAGGCCTTCGCCGTGTCCGCGGTGCTGACGTTCATGCGCGCCACCAACGAGGTGGAGCAGTCGTTCTACTCGGAGGGCCGCGCCCGGCAGCCGCAGGAGCCTCGCGAGGCGCTGACCCAGTCGGACGTGGACACCATCCTGATGCACCCCGCCGCCCGGGGCGCGATGACGGAGCTGCTGCGCGCCATTGGCGACCAGCTCAGCAAGGTGTACCCGCCGCAGTTCGAGATGCTCGGGGTCAACCCGAAGACGGACAAGCTCAAGGCGGACTCGGCCGTGTTCAAGGCCGTGCGCGCGGTGGCGCAGACCTTCGGCGTGGAGGAGTTCGAGGTCTACCTCGCCCGCCGCGGGCTGATGCAGCCGGAGACGACGGAGCCCCTGTCGCTCTGCGTGGGCCAGGACGTGGTGCGCCGCTTCAATGCCCGTGAGCAGAAGTTCCTCATCGGCAAGGCGGTGCTGGGCCTGCTCAACAAGACGGCCGTGCTCTCCAAGCTGTCCCAGGGCGAGACGGCGGACCTGTTCGGCAGTGCCGTCCGCATCCACGTGTCGCAGTTCAACGGCCTGGGCCGGCGCAACGACGACGTGAGCAAGCAGCTCAAGAAGGCCTTCTCACGCAAGGCCCTCAAGGCGTCCGAGGTCCCCGCGCAGATGCTGGCCGACCAGCCGAAGCTGGACGTGGGCACGGTGGTGGACGCGCTCGGCTACTCCGCCGACCGCGCGGGCCTGCTGGTGTGCGGAGACCCGTCCGTGGGCCTCACCATGCTGCTGCGCGAGGATCCGAACATCCCGGCCAACCGTCAGGAGGGCACCGAGCCCGTCCTCCAGGCCGTGCGTGAGCGCGCGGACCTGCGCGCGCTGCTCACCTGGCTGCTCACCGATGACTTCTTCCGCCTGCGCCAGCGGATCGGCCTGGCGCTGTAGCCGTCGCCCTTCGGAGCGCTACTCCCGGCGGACCAGCGAGTCCGTCGGGAGCGCCCCGAGCAGGCGGCCCACGGCCTCATCCACCTGGCTGCGCTCCTGGGCCTCCACGGTCACCTTCACGCGGTAGTCCAGGCTCGCGTCAAACACCGGATACGAGCCGATGGCCACGTGGGGCATGTCCAGCGCCACTCGGTCCAGCACCGCGGCCAGGGCGCTCTCGCCCAGGGTGAAGAACAGGCTGACCAGGTGCACCGGCGTGCCGCTCAGCCGCGCCAGCACCGTCTCCAATTGCAGCCGGAAGAGCTGCGGGACGCCCGGTAGCAGGTAGATGTCGTCCACGGTCAGCACCGGGAACCACATCCCCGGCTGGGCCAGCAGCACGGCGCCCTCGGGCGCGTCCGCCAGCCGCAGGCCCTCCGCCGTCACCGGGGTGTCACCCGCGCGGGCGTGGAGCGCGGAGACCATCTCCGGCAGGCGCACCACGGAGCGGCCCAGCGCGAGCGCCACCGCGCGCACCGTGACGTCGTCGTGGGTGGGCCCGATGCCACCGCTGGTGAAGACGTAGCGGGCCCGCCGCCGGGCGCGTGCCACCGCGTCCACGATGGCGTCCACGTCGTCCAGGATGGTCTCCACCGAGCGCAACGGGATGCCCAGCTCCCGCAGGCGCTGGATGAGGTGGGGCCCGTTCTCGTCCTTCACCTTCGCGGTGAGGACCTCGTTGCCGATGATGATCGCCGCCGCGCCGGTGCGCTCCATGGAACGGCGGACTCTACTCCATGGGGACCGTGCGGATGGAAGCGCAGAAAACCCCGCTTTCGTGACCCGATGCGTAGGCCACACACCATTCCGCATTGGAAGCGCTTGACGGGGATCCCGGGACACACCGCGTCACGCCCCGCCCCGGTGAATAGTCTTTCAGCTCATCCAGGCCATCTCCTCTCAGGTCGCATGGACGCGCGGGACCCGCCAGCGGCTGCCATCTCGCAATGCGATGCATGAGAATGCCGCGGTGTTGAAGGAGAGCCATCCAATGGATTCCATGAAAGCCCAAGATGACACCCGGGAGGCGATCCGGTCGTCCGTGCGCGCCATCTGCGCCCGGTTCCCTCCGACGTACTGGCGGACCCTCGACTCGCAGCGCGAATACCCGCATGACTTCGTCAATGCCCTGACGGAGGCCGGGCTGCTGGCCGCGCTCATCCCCACGGAGTATGGCGGGGCGGGTCTGGGATTGCTGGAGGCCGCGACCGTCCTTGGGGAGATCAATCACTTCGGCGGCAATGCCTCCGCCTGCCATGCCCAGATGTATGTCATGAGCGTATTGTTGCGCCATGGTTCGGAGCAGCAGAAGAACCGCTTCCTCCCGGACATCGCCGCGGGCAAGCTCCGCCTCCAGGCGTTTGCCGTCACGGAGCCGAACTCGGGCTCGGACACCACCGCCATCGAGACGACCGCGGTGCGCTCCGGCGACCGCTACGTCGTGAACGGCCAGAAAATCTTCATCTCGCGGGTGCTCCAGTCGGACCTGATGCTCCTGCTCGCCCGGACGACGCCCCGGGCGGCGGTCCAGAAGAAGACGGAGGGCATCAGCCTGTTCCTCGTTGATCTCCGCAAGACGAAGGGGCTTGAGGTCCGGCCCATTCGCACCATGCTCAACCATGCGACGAATGCCCTCTTCTTCGAGGACGTCGAAGTGCCCGCCGACCAGCTCATTGGCGAGGAGGGCAAGGGGTTCTCCTATGTCCTGGACGGGATGAACGCGGAGCGGGTGCTCGTCGCGGCCGAGGCGATTGGCGATGGGCAGTGGTTCATCGAGAAGGCCGTGGCCTATGCCAAGGAGCGCGTCGTCTTCGGCAAGCCCATTGGCGCCAACCAGGGCGTGCAGTTCCCCATCGCGAAGGCCCACACGGCGATCACGGCGGCGTCGATGCTGACGGAGAATGCCGCGACGCTCTTCGATGCCCGCCAGCCCTGTGCGGCCGAAGCGAACATGGCGAAGTACCTGGCCGCGGAAGCCGCCTGGGAAGCCGCCAACGTCTGCATGGACACCTTCGGGGGCTACGGCTTCGCCGAGGAGTACGACGTGGAGCGCAAGTTCCGGGAGGTGCGGCTGTACATCAACGCGCCGGTCAGCCGGAACATGGCCCTGTCGTACATCGGGCAGCACCTCCTCGGGCTGCCCCGGTCCTTCTCATAGGCCGGCGTCGCGGACGTGGACGACGAGCTTTCCGATGGCTCGTCGTTCCTCCAGGGCGCGCAGGCCCTCGGAGGTCCTGCTCAGGGGCAGCCGGCCGGTGATGCGCGGGGCGACCTTGCCCTGCGCGTACCAGGTGAACAGCTGCTCCATGGTTTCGCGCAGGGCGGCCGGCTCGCGGTAGCGGAAGTAGCGCAGCGAGGAGCCGAGGACCGCGCGGTGCTTCACGAGGAGCCGGTGGGCCGGAATCTGGGGCACCTGGCCCGCCGCGAACCCGACGAGCACGTACCGTCCCCCCCAGCCCAGGGTCGAGAGCGCTGAATCGAAGAGCGGGCCTCCGACGGGATCGAAACAGACGTCCACGCCTGACGGCCCCGCGGCTGCCTGGACCTGCTCCTTCCAGTCCTCGTCGCGGTGGCTGATGACGTGGTCCGCGCCGGCTTCGCGCACCGTGGCGAGCTTGTCCGCCGTCCCCGCGACCGCGATGACGGTGGCGCCCAGCGCCTTGCCCAGCTGCACGGCCGCCAGGCCCACGCCCCCGCTCGCCCCGAGGACGAGCAGCGTCTGGGATGGCATCAAGCGGGCGACTCGCTGCAGCGCCAGCGCGGTGCTCACATACGCGCTGGTCAAGGCCGCCGCGACCTCGAACGAGACGCCGGCCGGAAGCAGGAAGGTCTCTCGCGACGCGGCCACGGCCTGTTCCGCGTAGCCCCCGTGCCACAGGATCGCCACGACCCGGTCCCCAAGCTGGAAGCCGGAGCCTTCGGGAGCGCTCGCGATCGTGCCCGCGGCCTCCAGCCCTGGAACGAAGGGCAGCGGTGGTCGGGTCTGGTACGTGCCGCCAATCATGAGGAGGTCGGCGAAGTTCACGCTGCACGCGTGCACGTCGATCTTCACCTCGCCTTCTCCCGGAACGGGCTCCGGCAGGTCCTCAAGGGTCAGCTGCCCGGGTCCACCCCAGGTCCTGCAAACGATGGCGCGCACGTTATTGGCCCGGGGAAGAGAGGGTTTGCCACAGCCCTTCGTTCGCGGGCAGGGACAAGGCCTGGGTCACGAGCTGCTCCAACTGGTCAGGGCTGCGTGCGCCGACGAGGACCGACGTCACGAACGGGCAGCGCAGCAGCCACCAGGTCGCGAGCCCCGCCGGTGAAAGCGAATGGGCGACGGCCTGGGTCTTCAACTGCTCGACTCGTAAGGCGTTCTCCGGGCTCCAGGCCTTCGCATAGAGGTCCCGGCGCTGCCCGATGCGGGTGTCCTCTGGAATGGAGCCAGCGAGGCTGTACTTGCCGCTCAGCAGGCCGCCCGCCAGGGGCGAGTACGGCGTGTATTGAAGCCCCAGCTTCAGGCAGGCCTCCAACACGCCGTTGTGCTCGTCGTCCCGTTCGAGCAGGTTGAAGCGGTTCTGGACCCAGCCGAACCCCGGGCTCCCCTTGGCGGCGGCGCTCCAGACATCGCTCGCGGACACATTGGACAGGCCGAACTGTCGAACCTTCCCCCGCTTGACGAGGTCCTGGAAGGTCGCGAGCACTTCGTCCCACGGGGTGGCGGGATCGGGCACGTGCGACAGGTAGAGATCGAGCGTGTCAACGCGAAGCCGGGCCAGCGTGCGGTCCACCTCTTCAAAGACATGCTTCCGACCGAGGCCGCCGCGAATCCCGACCTTGGACGAAAGGAGGACCCTGTCCCGCATCGCCGGGCCCCGAGAAGCCAGCCAGGAACCGATGAAGGACTCGCTGGCCCCATCCGCGTACGTGCCCGCGGTGTCGATGAGGTTGATACCCAGCGCCACGGCACGATCCAGGAGCGCGTGCGCTTCGGCTTCGGTCTCGCCCTTCCCCACCAGCTTCCGTGAGCTTCCAATGCCTCCGAAGTTCGCCGCACCCAGCGCGAACACAGAGACCTCAAGGCCGCCGAGCCTGCGGTAGATCACGTCCGCCACTCCTCGGGGAAGGGCAACCGCAGGTCACCTTCTCCAGCACCTGCCGAAGCCGGCACCCCGATGAGCGTGTAGTGCGCCGTGTAGGTCGCAGCCGGCGCCCCCTCATCGATGATGACGTGCGACGTGGCCGAGAGCCGCTCCTTCCCTCCACGCCGCAGGGCTTCGACCTCCAGGATGGGCAGCGAGTCGCACCGCGCCCGGTAGTCTCCGGTGATGGGTCGATGGAGGGCGAACTCGCAGCGCCGCAGGAGGATCTGCACGGCGAGCCTCTCCGACCAGGCCTTCCGCACGAGCAGCAGCCAGGGAGCCAGTCCGGCGACGGTGAAGGCTCCCGGGCCGAAGGCCGTGCCCCTGTGGTTGATCGAAGGGCCGAGCGGCGCCGCGAGAACGATTCGCTGGGGCTCGAACTCCGCGAAGGTGATCCCGAGGAACTGCGTCATCGGGATCTGCTCGTGGAGCCCTCGTGCCAGCGAGGCCAGTACCTCCGGGTGGGCGCTCATGGGTCCAGCTCCAGGGCATCCGGGCCCGCTTCGAGCACGACGTGATAGTGCGTCCCGCCCGCCCCCGCGGCGTTGATGCCCGCGAAGCGCGCGTCCTTCAACTCCTGGGCCTCGGTGACGACGCGGAGGTTCTCCTGCGCACCGACAAGCGGACTCTTCACACCCACCGTCGCAGGGGCCCTCTGGGTGCTCAGCATCAAGAGGGCCTTCATCAGGCTCGCGCCACCCGCCGCAGCCCCGGTGTGACCGATGTTGGGCATGACGGCGCCAATGGGGAGCGGCCTGGCTCGCGCCGCGCCCAACGTTCGTCCGAGCGCGGTGGTCTCCGCGACGTCACTGGCACGGTGCCCGCTGCCGAAGCATTCGACGAACGCGAGGTCGTCCGCCGACACGTCACACCGGGAGTAGGCGCGCCGGATGGCCAGACTCATCGCGGTCTCGGAGACGAGGCCACGGTCTGGAAGCGGCGCGAAGGTGCTGCCAATGGACCGGATGATCCCGTGGATCCGCTCGCCGCGAGCCTTCGCGTCCGACAACCGCCGCAGAAGGCACACCGTGGCGCCCTCCCCCGGCAGATAGCCGTCGGAAGCAGCATCGAGCGCGGTCGGTGCGTCCCGCCGTGACACGAGCCCCATCGCGCACTCATCGGCGTAGCGCGTGTACCCGAGGCGCATGTCCGCCGTCGCCCAGAAGGCCGCGTCCACCTCTCCGGCCGCGAGACGGCCGCACGCGACTTCGAGGCCCCCGATGGACGATGCGGCGCCTCCGGCTTCGATGGCGCACGTGGGCCCCGTCAGATCGAAGGCCCGGGCGATGCGCGCCGCCATGAAGCTGGGGGACAGGTTGAACAGGCTGCCTGCCCACAGCTCGGGCAGGTCACCCGAGAGTCGCTTCATCACCGCTCGCAGCGTGCGGGACACCCCCTTGGGGTCCCTGCCCGTCCCACGCAAGGCGCGCAGGAGGTGCTCCTCAAGCTCCGGCAGACGCGCCGCCGCGACCTGGCGCAGCCCGTATTCGCTGCAGTGCTCCGCGGACACGACCACCGAGACATTGCTCCCTGCTTCGATGGGCACCTTCGACGCCGCGCTCCGCGCCAGGTCCACGAGCAGGTAGTGCAGCGGGTCGTACCGCAGGATGTCGGAAGGCCGCTCCGCGTACTGGCTGGCCTTGTCGGCGAAGTGCTCCGCGTCCAGATCGAGTGGCGCCCCCTGGTCGGAGTACAGCTCGCCACGCGCGGACTGTGACAGCCCCCGGTCGAGCGAGAGCCGACGGAAGGACCGCTGCCCCTGGAGAAGGTTGCGCCACAGCGTGGAGAGTCCAGGAGCGCCCGCGAATGCGCCCGCCACCCCCACGATGGCGATGGGCTCGTCACTCCTCGTGGGGCCTCGGGGCTGGCTTCGGAGCAGGGTCCTGACCCGTGCTGGCGAAGGCCGGTCCTCCACCACCGCATGGTAGTTCTGACCGCCACTCGCGATGGCGCTCACACCACCGATGCGCGGCGTATCGCCTGCCGGCCAGGGACGGGCCGTCTTGTCGAGTTCGATGAGCCCACCCGGTTCGATCAGCGCTCCGTCCTTCTCGGCACGGAGCGGGCCCGCGATCTGCCCGGCCTCGAACATGGACAGGAGCGCGACAAGATTCGCCAGCCCCGAAGCCTCCTTGGCATGCCCCACGTTCCCCTTGATCGACAGCACGGGGACCGGAGACAGCGGCTGCCCGGCCTCCCCGTGCATCCTCAGCGCGCCATTGAAGACCTTCGTCTCCACGGCATCACCGGCCCGGGTGCCCGTACCGTGCGAGAGCAGCACTCCCAGCTCGGACGGAGAGACACCGGCCTGATCGATTGCACGCTTGATGGCGACCTGGTGCCCACGCGGGTTCGGAACCAGCATGTACCCTTCGGTCGCGCCGTCGTTCCCGCCGCCGACTCCACGGATCACGCCATGGATTGGCAGGCCCTCCTTCTGGGCCCGCTCCAGGGTCGTGAGCACCAGCATGACCACGCCATCGGAGATGACCGTGCCCGTGCCCTTCCTGGCGAAGGGGAAGCAGCCCTCCGCCGACAACAGGCGCGCGTTCGAGTAGAGGACCTGATTGACGGTGTCGACGTACGACAGCGCACCCGCGAGCGCCCACGGAGCACCTCGCGCGAGTTCCCGTGCCGCGAGTTCCACCGCGATGAGCCCCCCGGTGCAGTTGCCATCGACAATCAACGCCTTCTCCGTGGTGCCCAGATCCTCCGCGATCCCACTGGCCAGCCGGTGGATGGCTCGCTCGCGCGGGTCGGCGACGAAGCGGGGACCGAACGCGTCCAGCAGCTCGCGGCGGACCTGCTCCGCGACGTTCGACAGCTCCTGCGGGGTGAACTCACTCGGATGCGCGCCATGGACGAGGTAGGGCTGGAGCCGACCTGCCAGGGCGAGGACCGCGGCGTCATAGAGCCCGTGGCCGCCACCGCGTGAGTGCGCCATGAAGACCGGCACGGGCTGCCCGCTGAGCGAGCCAGGGGGCAGCTTCGCCGACGCCAGCGCGCGGTGGACCGCCTCCAGCACCCAGCGCTGCGCGAGCCCGGCTCCACCTGACGGGTCTTCTGGGCGCTCGCCCTCTTCGATGACGCCGCCCAGCGCCGTGTACAGCTTCGCCGCCCCCACGGACGCAGCGGGATCAAGGTACGTCGCGGGGGGAATGCGGTCCGCGGGCCAGACGCCATACGTCGTCTTCCCGCGCAGAAGAACATCCGCCAGCTCATCCAGTGAGCGGGCGCCAGGCAGCGCAAATGCAAAGCCAGTGATCGCTATCGGAGTGGCTCGGACCCAAGGTGATTGCAGCATTGCCAGTGATCGTAGGGATCCATCCTGGCGATAGCCATAACCAGACGAGTGCAGCGAAAGCCGGTCAATCCTTCACACGCAAGAGGTTGCCCGCATCGCAACCCCCGGACCCCCTGAGCGAGTCGTTCCCCCTCCGGACAATCAAATGCTACCATGACCAGCATCGCGACACTCCACCCCTAATCACACCCAAATAAATCACGCCTGGCATGGATTGACGGAGAATATCTGCAAATGTATAGGTTGTTTCTCCAGTCATTCCTCCCTCAAAACCTGGACAGTCCATGAAAAAGATCGATCCGAGCCGCATCAAGGATTCGCTCATTGACGTCTCGACCTTCCCCGCCGAGCTGAGCAAGGGCGACTCTGTTCCCCCGAACAGGGCGCTGGTGGATGCCATCATCGAGGCCGTCGAGAAGAAGAACGGCTTCGCGGTGGTGCACGGCGCGAACAAGCTGCTCGCGGCGCGCCAGCTGGACATCCGCACCGACGCCGGGGCGGAGCTGGCCCGCAACTACCTGGAAGGCCTCTTCCGCGCCGCCGCGCCGCGCTTCGACCTGAAGCGATACAGCCCGGTGGACGTCGCCTATGACCGCGTCGTCAAGATGGACGTCGACGGGTACAACAAGAACAAGAGCTTCACGCCGAACAGCGACCACACCGAGAGCCGCGAGTTCGTGACGACGAAGTGCATCCACTTCGACGCGGCGACGCCGTTCATCGCCAACCTCTACGGCCCCAACCGGAACATCAGCGGCGGGCTGCCGATGATCTGCGACACGCGCAAGTTCTGCCAGGACAAGGGCATCGACCCGAAGTCGCTCATCGAGAACATCCCCAACAACTACAACGTCGCGCTCAAGCAGGAGTTCTACGACGAGGTCCTCAACGACTACTCGTTCGCGCTGAAGCTCGACCTGGAGAACGACATCGTGATGATCGTCCTCCACAACGAGGTGGTGGGCGGCGTGGCCCACGCGGCGACCCAGCCCATGCGGCCCGACGCCAACCGGGATGCCCGCCGGCCCATCCGCCATGTCGAGTACCAGGTGCCGGGCACGGAGGACCTCAAGCGCTGGTACGACTTCTACGGGCTCACGCTGTTCAAGGCGGACGACCACAAGGAGGACCCCACCGTCTCCCGCTACGTCCGTGGCGAGCTCAACTCGTTCCCGCACGTCATCGACGTCCTGGCCTGAGGCGCGACATGACGACACGCTCGAACACCGCGCGGAATGCCGCGGAGATGAAGGAACTGCTCGCGTACCTGGACGCCCGGCCCTGGCCGGACGACTTCAAGGAAGCGCGGGTACACTACGACGCGCTCGGGACGCCGCTCGCGCCCGACATCAAGGCCGAACCCCTCAGCCTCGACGGGGTCGGAGCCCAGATCCTCACCCCTCCGGACTGCGATGCGGACCGCGCCCTCCTCTACCTGCACGGCGGCGGCTTCGTCTTCGGCTCGCTGAAGAGTCACGCCGGAATGGTCGGCGAGGTCGCCCGGGCCGCGCGCTGCCGCGTGCTGCAGCTCGACTACCGCCGGGCCCCCGAGCACCCCTACCCGGCCGCCGTCGAGGACGCGACCGCCGCGTACCAGTGGCTGCTGCGCCGGGGGTTCGCGCCCGGACGCATCTCCATCGTGGGTGACTCCGCCGGCGGCGGGCTGGTGCTCGCGATGCTGGTCGCGGCCCAGGCGCAGGGGCTCCCGCTCGCGGGGGCCGCGGTGAGCATCTCTCCGCTGGTGGCCATGGAGCCCACCGGCGAGAGCTACCGGACGCGTGAGCACATCGACCCGCTCGTGCAGCGCAAGGTCGTGGACCAGGTCATCCGGCTGTACCTCAACGGGAAGAACCTCCGGCACCCGACAGCGGCGCCCATCCACGCGGACCTCACTGGCTTCCCGCCGCTGCTCATCCAGGTGGGCGAGCGGGAGATCCTCTTCAGCGACTCCGAGGCGCTCGCGAAGAAGGCGCGGGCCTCCGGCGTGGACGTCACGTTGGAGGAGTGGCCCGACATGGTGCACGTCTGGCACCTGCACCACCCGCGGCTTTCGAGCGGGCGTGAAGCCATTGCCCGGATTGGACAGTTCGTGATCGAGAAGACAGGAGCCCGGCCGTGAAGAACCCCACCGACCCGATCATGGGTCCCCATGCGCACCGCAACAACCAGAAGATGGTCCCGGCGAGCGAGAGCGCCTGGCGCGTGGCGCAGGACGCCAACATGCTGGGCATCCGTGTCGAGTTCAACGGCAGCCAGAACCGGCTGCGCGAGGTCGACACCGGGCACGAGTTCGTCAACCTGTGCTCGTGCTCCTACCTGGGGTTGAACAGCCACCCGGACGTCATCCAGGGAGGCATCGACGCGCTCCGGAGCGAAGGCGTCACCGGGCTGTCCATGGCCGAGTTCCGCATCCGGCTGGGATTGATGGAGGAGCTGGAGGTGCAGCTCGCCGACCTGTTCGGCGGCCCCGTGCTCCCCGCGGTCACGTCCAGCGCGCTCACGGCGGCCATCCTGCCGATGCTCGGCTCCGGCCACCTGACGGACAGCGAGCCGTTGGTGATGGTGTTCGACAAGTTCGCGCACTTCTCGATGGCGTTCGTGAAGCCCATCGTCGCCGACGAGACGCTGGTGCTGAACAGCCCGCACAACGACATGAACTACCTGGAGGACGTCTGCCGCAAGTACCCCCGCGTGGCGTACGTGTGCGACGGCGTCTACTCCGTGGGCGGGAAGACGAACCTCGAAGCGCTGAGGACGCTGCAGGAGAAGTACGGGCTGTTCCTGTACATCGATGACTCGCACTCGCTCTCCACGCAGGGCAAGAACGGCGAGGGGTACATCCGCTCGCGGCTTCCCTCGATGAACGACCGGACGCTGATCATCG
The DNA here is from genome assembly GCF_003611735.1 of Corallococcus sicarius. GTDB lineage: Bacteria > Myxococcota > Myxococcia > Myxococcales > Myxococcaceae > Corallococcus > Corallococcus sicarius. The sequence continues at coordinate 17,157 of NZ_RAWG01000045.1, forward strand.
CCTCCACCGCCAAGGCGTTCGGCAGCACGGGCGGCATCGCGATGCTCGGCTCCCGCAAGCACTACGACTTCCTCTACCGGACGGGCCCGATGGGGTGGTCGCAGAGCCTGCGCACGGCCGCGATTGGCACGTCGCTGGGCAGCATCAAGGTGCACCGCAGCCCCGAGCTGGGGAAGCGCCAGGAACAGCTCCGGAAGAACATCGCGCTGTTCGATGAGCACATCCAGACGGCACAGCGGGGCGACGGGCTCCACATCAAGGTCGTGGAGGTGGGCGAGCAGGACAAGGCCGTCAAGCTCTCGCGCGAGTTGTACAAGCGGGGCTTCTACTGCTCGGCGGTCTTCTTCCCCATCGTCCCCGTCGGCCGCGCCGGCATCCGCCTCATGCTTCGCGGCGACCTGCCCACGGAGACGGTCCAGTCGTTCATCGACAACCTGAAGGCAGTCCTCGCGACGCTGTAGGCGAGAGAGGCGAGCCCGCGCGATGCCCCCGTTCCATCCCCACAGCGTCGTCGCCGCGCGCGGCAACCTCCCGCGGCTCATGCGGGAGCTGGAGTCCGCCCTCGAACAGGGCCTGCATGAGCGCATGCAGGTCCCGCTTCGGGAGGTGGTCGCCCTGGAGCAGCCCCGCTCCGCGTTCCTGTCGATGCCGGCGGTGTCGGAGCACTTCGGCCTCTACATCAACAAGGTGGCGACCCTCTTCCAGCGGTCCGCCACCGACCCGCTGCCCACCGTGAACGCCGTGGTCACCGCATTCTCGACCCGCACCGGCGAGCTGCTCGCGATGCTCGACGGGGCGGCGGTGACGAACCTCAAGTGCGCCGCGGTGTCGGCGCTGGTGACGGACCGCTGCGCGCGACCGGATGCCCGGGTGCTGGCCATCGCCGGGACGGGGGTGCAGGCCCGGCAGCAGGCGGTATCGGTCTGCTCGGTCCGCCCCATCCAGGAGGTGCGGCTCTGGGCCAGGAATGCGTCCCGGTGCGCCGCATTCGCAGCGGAGCTGCGCGCGTCGCTGGGGCAGGACGTGCGGATCCTCCCCTGCGAGTCCCTGGAGGAGGCGGTCCGGACCGCGGACGTCATCGGCACCGCGACGGCATCGAAGGTGCCGCTGGGCCGCTTCTCGGACCTGTCCCCCACCGTGCACATCAACTGCATGGGCGGGCACACGACGGAAGCGCGGGAGGTGCCGCTGGAGCTGCTGCGCACGTCGACGCTGATCGTGGAGGACCTGGCGACCGCAGTGGCCGAGGCCGGCCCGGTCCATGCCAGCGCCCTCTCCCTGGGGCAGCTCGTCCGAACAGCGCGCGAGCCGCTGCGGGCAGGACGAACGGTCTTCAGTTCGACGGGCCACGCCTTCCTTGACGTCATCACGACCGCGCACCTGCTGCGCGAGCTCGAACACCACCGGGATTGAAGGAGGAGAAGACAGATGACCGAGCTACCCCGAATCGATTTGACGTCCGCGACGCCCGGCTCCGAAGCGGAGCGCCGGGTGGCGTTCCAGATTGACCGTGCGTGCAAGGAGGTGGGCTTCTTCACCCTGAGCGGGCATGGCATCGCCCCCTCCACCTTCGAGGACGCGTACGCGACCTCGCGCGCCTTCTTCGGCCTGCCGTTCGAGGTGAAGAACCGGTGCCGGTTGCAGTCCGGCTTCACCATGGCCGCGGACGACTACACGCCCTACGGCTACAGCGGCATGCTGGAGGAGAATGCCTTCGCGTACACGGGCAAGAAGGGGCTCCCCAGCGACTACGTGGAGAAGTTCAGCGTGGGCCGGCGCATCGACGACGACGGCGCCCCCCTGCCCTTCAGCCCGGACCTGACGGGCCGGCAGCTCCGCGCGGCGCTGAAGGCGTACTTCCGGGAGTGCGAGGCATTGACGGCCCGGCTCACGGAGCTGTTCAGCATCGCCCTGGACCTGCCCCGGGACTTCTTCGCGAAGAAGACCTCCGCGTCCAATGACTCGCTCCGCTCCCTGCTCTATCCCCAGCTCAACAAGGAGCTGGCCAATGACCAGGGCATGGGCGAGCACACGGATGGGACGCTGTTGACCGTCCTGGCGCAGACGGGGCCCGGCATCCAGGTCAGGGACCGGGGTGGCACCTGGATCACCCCCAGGCTGGCCGCGCGGGACCACCTGATCGTCAACATCGGCGACCTGATGGCGCGGTGGTCCAATGACGAATACGTCTCCACGCCCCATCGCGTCGTGCTGTCCGGAGACGAGCGACAGTCCGTCGCGTTCTTCAAGCTCGCCAACGACGACGCGTTGATCGAGTGCTTCCCCAAGTTCTGCAAGGACACACCGGCGAAGTACGAGCCCGTCGTCTACAAGGCCTTCTCCCTCCAGAAGATGAACGCGCTCTTCGGTGTGGCGTGATGTATCCTGCTCACCTTCCCAGACACCCCTTGCGCAGCCCCGTCCGCCCATGATCGGTGCATTCAACGAAGAGTTCTTCGCCGCCGTCGAAGAAGGACGGGATCCCGCCAGGGAAGCCGTGGCGCACGCGAACGGTGACGCCCTGATGATGGGGCTGGGTTCGACGATGTTCGAGAAGCGCCTGTTCGCGCACCCGCTCCTGTTCGACGAGGCGGAGTTCCTCGAGCTGGGGCGAGCGTCGAGCGCCCTGCTCTCCGCGCAGTTGAAGATCATCCAGCACCTGCTCGCGACGCGCTCGAAGGAGAGCGTGCTCGACCTGTTCCAGATGCCGAGGCGGCTTGCCCCGTTCATCCACTGGGACAACCTCCAGCACGGTGACGCGACGGTCGGCCGGATGGACATCGTCCCGACGCGCGACGGGTACTTCTTCTGCGAGTTCAACATCTTCCCCGGCGTGGGCGGGGGCGAGGCGTACGAAGGGACGGAGCTCTACCTCGACGCGCTGGGGTATCCCCAGGCCGGCCGGGCGGGCAGCGCGCTTCGGGACCTCGCCGGGCTGTACACCGCGGAGTGCAGGAAGCGGGACCTCCGCCGGGTGGTGATCCTCGACTCCACCGCGCACGGGCAGATGGGATACCCGCGCCAGGAGCTGCTGAAGCGCTACCTGGAGGCGGCGAACCCGGGCCTGACCGTGGAGCTGCTCGATGAAGCGCGCTACCCCAAGGCTTGGCTGAGCCGGGGCGAGGGCGAGAAGACCCTCGTGCACCGCATGTTCACGCACGAGGAGGTCACCGACGACTTCGCGTTCGTGGAGAAGCTGTGGGCCAGCGGCGCGGTGCTGACCAATGGCTTTGAACCTGAGCTGCGGATGAGCAAGCGGTTCCTCGCGCTGCTGTGGGAGCCGGCCTACCAGGCCCTGTTCAGCGCGGAGGAGGTCGCGGCCATCCGCAAGCACCTTCCGCACGCCTTCTCATTGTCCGAGGACACCCTCGCGTCCGCGCTGCGTGACAAGGACGAGCTCGTCTTCAAGTGGGACGGCGGCGCCACCTATGGCGGGAGCGGCGTGTTGATGGGTGGGGACTGGCCCGCGGACGTGCTCGAACAGAAGCTGCGCGAGTCAGGCCTCGACCGTTGGATCTGCCAGCGGGGGGTGGAAGCGGAGACGGTCGCGTTGCGCGCGGTCGGGGACGCGACGCCGGTGGAGTACCGGCTGGTGCTGGGCCTGTATTCCTACGGCGGCAAGCCCAACGGGTTCCTGGTGCGAGGCAGCCGCAGCTCCAAGGTCGTGAACATCTCCAGCGGAGGCAAGCTGGGGTGGGCCTTCGTCGTCTCCGAGGCAGGACGCCGTGACTTCATCCGTCACGCGCGGAGCCAGCGCGCCTCACCGTGAAGTCTCCAGCAGGATCACCAGGGAGCCCGTGAATCATGGCGTCAGACATCATCCTCCTGGGCGCGAGGCCCTTCATCTGTGAGCGGGCGTGGCAGCTGGGTGCCAGGCCCTTCGTCATCCAGCACCCGGAGCGCTCGGAGGACGCGGTCAACCGGCAGTCGGACCGGGTGCTCCTGATGAGCTACGAGGATCCGGCGCTGATTCCCATGCTGAAGGCCGCGCACGCGCTCACCCCTTTCGTGAGCGCGGTCACCATCGCGGAGGAGGCGCTGATCCCCTGCGCGCGGATCAACCAGGCGCTGGGGTTGCCCGGCACGCCGTTGGACCTGGTGGAGAAGACGCGCGACAAGCCTGCCATGCGGCGCGTGCTGGACGCGGGCGGCTTCTCTCCCGTGCAGTGGGCCGCGGTGAAGACGCACGCGGATGCCGTGACGTTCGCCGAGAAGCGGGGCTACCCGTTCATCCTCAAGCCCGTGGATGGCGTGGGCAGCATCGACGTGCGGCTCGTCCGCTCCGTGAACGACCTGGAGGGCGTGCTCAACGGCACGTCGTCGTGGATCGCCGAGGAGTACCTGGACGGCCCCGAGTACTCCGTGGAGGCCTTCTCGTTCGCGGGGCGCCACGTCATCCTCGGCATCAACGTGGAGACGAAGAACACGGACCCCATCGGCAGCGAGTTCCTGGAGGTGGCCCACCAGGTCCCCGCGCCGATGAGCCCGGAGCGCGACCGCGAGGTGCGGGCGTTCATCCGCGGCTTCCTGGACGTGCTGGGCATCAAGGACGGCCCCTCGCACACGGAGCTGAAGTACACCTCGCGCGGGCCGCGCATCGTGGAAACCCATACACGGCTCGGTGGAGACCGACTGTGGGACCTGGTGCGACTAACCACGGGGTATGACCTGCTGGACATGACGCTCCAGTGGGCCATGGGGACGCTGAAGCCCCTGGAGGCCGACCCCATCCCCCGTGGCGGCGCGGCCATCCAGTACTTCACCCCGCCGCCCGGCAAGCTCAGGCGGCTGCACGGCATGCACGCGCTGAAGCGGCTCCCGGGTGTGGTGGACATCTCACTCGTGGTCGACGTGGGGACCACCATCCGCCCGGCCATGAAGTCCGAGGACCGCGCGGGCTACGTGCTGGCCTACGCGGAGACGGTCCAGCAGGCGCAGGCCATCTGCAGGGAAGTCACGCAGCGGCTCGTGCTCGAAACCGCCTGAGCAGGCTTCGCGCAGGATTGGATAGAGTGGCAGGATGATCGCTCGCCTCCTGCTGCTCCCCTTCGTGCTGTTGCCCCTGGTTGCTTCGGCGGAGGAGCCAAAGCCTCGCACCTACGACATCATCATCCTCGGAGGCGGGAAGACGGAGGCCGCGGCGCAGGCCCCGTTGGAAGCCCTCAAGAAGCGGGTGCTCTGGGTGCGGCTGACCGAGGGGAGCTGGCACTACCCCCGGGTGGAGAAGTCCGACGACTACCCCGGTCTCAACAAGGGGTTGTACATCGCCGTGCTCGGGCTCTGTGCCCGTGACGGGGACACCAATGCCAAGGCGCTCGTGAAGGCGGTGAAGGCCCTGGCACCGGGCACGTACTCCAAGAGCATCAAGGGCGCGTATGGCGACCCCTGCCCGCCCACCGGCGCGTTCACTCCGCCGAGCGCCGAGGAGAAGGTGCACCTGGACCGCATCGCGAAGGAGCCGAAGTCCGCGGCCGCCTACTTCGCGTATGCCGTGGCCCTCAAGGAGGAGGGACGCCTGGGGGAGGCGAGCATCATCGTCGACGAGGCGATGGAGCTCGACCCGAAATACCCGGGGGCGCTGGAGCTGTCCCAGACGCTCATGGTGCTGCTGACGGACTGAGCGTTGCGGCTTTACTGCACCGGGCCTGTGGCCAAAGCTGCGCCGCATGGCGAAATACACGGTCAAGGTCTCCAAGGCACCGAAGGGTCATGAGGTTCCGCCGCTGCTCGCGGAGGTCGGCGCCTGGGTTGGCACGCAGGCCCACGGCACGCTGGGCTGGTTCGATGCACTCGAGATCGAGCCCATTCCGAAGGAGTGGTACCCGGAGAAGGCGGACCGGCTTCGCCGCGAGGCCTTCTCGTTCCTGCACCTGCCTGATGGCTCGCTGCTCGCGCTCGTGAAGACCGGGGCTGACGCTCCGCAGGCGGTGGCGCTGCTCGGTTCGGAGGGAGAGGCGCGCACGGTCGCGAACAGCCTCGAAGAGTTCCTGACGCAGTGGTCCCGGGGCGAGACGGAGATCGACGACCTCGACGACGAAGAGGGAGCGTCCGGGCGGAAGGCGCTGGCTGCGTGGCTGAAGGCGAAGAAGATCAAGGCGCCAAAGGCCAAGGACTTCGACTTCGAGGCCTGGCTGGACGGCGGCGCCGTGCCTGCTCCTGCGGCGGCGGCCAGCATCACGTTCTCGCCGACCCCGGTGATGAAGAAGCTCGGCCCGAAGACACGGCGGCTGGCGTCCCTGCTCGGACATCGCGGGGATGATCCCGAGGTCGTCGCCTACGTGACCGGGGAGCTTGGCAAGAAGGTGCCCGCGTCCACGAGTGAGAACACCGACTCGGTGAACGTCGAGGCAACGAAGCACGGCGTCGAACTCGTCTTCACCCACGACGTCCTGAACGATGCCTTTCTGCCGATCCCGAAGACCGCCAAGACGTTCATCCCGTATCTCGCCTCCGCCTGGGTGAGGTCGAAGATCGGCGAGGAGGTCCTGGGCGTGCCGTGGAAGGTGAAGTCGGAGGCGGAGATCACGAAGCTGCTCGGCCCGCCCACCGGATACGAGGCCGCCTTCGCGACCGATGACGAGCCCACCGTCGCCTACTGGGACTTCGAGCTCGACACCACGGCGCACGTCTGGCTCAACCTCTCGTTCGACGAGTCCCTCTCCGTCACCCTCACCGTGAAGAGCGCAGGTGCGCTCATGCGCCAGCCCGACGTCACGACCGGGCTCTTCGTCGGCTATGCCGCGACCCGAGGCCTGCTCGACACCTCGCGGTTCCCGGCGCACCAGGCGCTGCTCGCGGCCGTCGCGTCACGCAAGGCGAAGGGTTCGGAGTTCGTGAAGCAGGCGCTTCCCCGCGGCCTCTGGGACGACCACCTCCGGGATGCGCCGGGGCTCCGCCAACTGGCGTGGCGCTGGTTCCACAACATGAACGGGCTGTGGATCACGGCCGACCTCAAGAAGACGTTCGGCAAGCGCGCGGGCGCGTTCGGCCACGATGCGCCGAAGCTCGACGACGACACCTGGGACGCCGTCGACAAGGCGGCGCCGCTGCTCGACAAGCGCTTCGCGGCGTGGCTCGCGAAGTAGGCGGGCGCTCAGCCCCGGTCCAGGTGCACCGTGAGCACGGGCGCGGTGGTGACGGCGCGCACCTCCGGGATGCGCGCGACGCGCTCGCGCAGCGCTGACAGCGCCTCCAGGTCCGGGGCACGCACGCGAATGAGCATGTCCACGTCTCCGGCCAGTGATTCGATGCGCAGCACCTCCGGCAGGTCGCGCAGCAGCGGCGCGACGCGGGGGCACACCGGGCCTGAGAGCTTCACCGTGAGGTAGGCGACCACTCCAGGCGCACGGGCGACTTCGCCGAGCCGCACCGTGTAGCCCTGGATGACGCCGTCACGTTCGAGTCGCGCCACGCGCTCCTGCACCGCGCTGCGCGACAGCCCCACCTTCGCCGCCAGCTTCGTCGCGGACTCCCGCCCATTGGCTTCGAGGAGGGCCAGGATGCGACCGTCGAGTTCGTCCAGCGCCATGCGAGTGCCCCTTGCTCCACCCCGCCGGCACTGTGCCGGTGTTCCGTCGTTTTGCCGGGTCGCGTCCGGCAGGACTGAACCCTAGGGTGCACCGCACCTGGCGAAAGGGGCAAGGACATGCAGCTCGACGACACCGCGGTGCTCATCTCCATCGACGTGCAGCAGGGCTTCGACCTGCGGCCCTCTGGACCGCGCAACAACCCGGACATGGAGGCGCATGCCCTCGCGCTGCTCGCGGCCTGGCGCGCGGCCCGCCGTTCCGTGGTGGTGGTGCGCCATGACAGCATCCAGCCCGGCTCTCCCCTCACCCCGGGAACGCCCGGCAACGCGCTCAAGCGGGGCTTCGAGCCGCAGCCCGGTGAGCCGCTCATCACCAAGCACGTCAACAGCGCGTTCATCGGGACCGACCTGGAGACGCGTCTGCGCGCGGCGGGCGTCCGGCAGGTGGTGCTCTTTGGAATCGCCACGGACATGTGCGTCTCCACCACGGCGCGCATGGCGGCGAACCTCGGGTTCGACCTCGTGGTGGTGGGGGACGCCTGCCACACCTGGAGCCAGCACACGCCGGACGGAGCGCTGCTGGACGGCGAGACGATCCACCGCGTGCACCTCACGACGCTGAACAGCGAGTTCGGCCGCGTGGTGCGGACCGCGCAGGTGATCCAGGCGCTCTCCCCTTCCGCTCAAGCGGGGGCGGGGCATACGGCCCCGTGAGCTACTTCGGCGGTGGCCGTTCCGAAGAGGACGGGCGCAGGGGTTCGGCCTTGTAGGCGGACCAGGACAGGGACACGTCCTTGCCCGTCGCATCGCGCCCGTGGAGGAAGTCGATGACCTGCTTCACCTCCGGGCGCACGTCGGACGGAAGTACGGTGACGTAACCCCGGAAGCCTCCACGTCCCAGGTCCTCCTCCACGGTGATGACCTCGCGCCACCCGCTCGTGCGGACGTCCACCTGATCATCCCAGCCCACGGTGAGCCGCTCCACACGCTCCCATGCGACGTTGCCGTCCTCGGGAACGTCGACCCGGACCTCGCTCCTCCAGCCTTCGCTCGCTGCGCGGCCGGTCACCCGTTCGACCTTCAGGCGCGCTCCCGGTGGCGCATCGGAGGGCGGCTGCCCACGGACCTGCACGAACGTCGTCGCGGTCTGCTCCCCTTCCGCGCCTCGTGCGGACAGTGACACCTTGAAGCTGCGCACGTCCGGCTCGCCGGGGGCCTGCGCGGCATAGACATGCGTGGCACCGGGCTCCGTTGTCACGGTGGAGCTTCCATCACCGAAGTCCCACCGGTACGTGGTCGCTGGCTTCGGTGACACCGCGCGGAAGGAGAAGTCTTCGTTACCCCTTTGGGAGACCTCGATACGGAGTGCGTCGGCCTGTCCCTCGCCTGCGCCGCACGCGCGCACATCGATGCCGACGACCTGCTCGGCCAGCACGCCGACGCGTCGGCCCCCCAGGTCCTTGCAGAGCTGGAAGCGCACGAAGTACCGCCCCGCCGTGGCCGGTGCGCGCCACGGGAGCCGGGCACCGGGCTGCAGCTCCGCACCCGTCTCCGAGCCCGGCCACACCCAGCGCTGGACCATGCCTGGCTCGACCTCCCCTCCCGTGCGAGCGGACAGCGTCAGCTGCTCGCCCGCGCACACCCACGGGCGGTCCGCGTCGATGCCCTCGATACGGGCGGTCGAGGACAGCTCCACCCGCTCCTCGTTCAAAGCGGCGGAGAGGGCTGCTCCCGTCGCGGCGGGCGGAACACGGTCGGGGGCCAGTGGCCGCAGCAGTGCATGCACGATGGGCGCTGGAGGCAGCTCCGCCACGTGCGCAGGCACCGCGATGACGGGGGCGGCGGGCGGCGGCTCACCGTCCTTGAGCAGCACCCACGTCAATCCGATGACCAGCAGGACGCCACTGGCCAGCAGGAGCCTGCGTCCACGACTTCCAGGGGACACGGGGGATCAGAAGCCGAAGTCGTTGAGGTGGCGCCGGTAGCCCTGCGAGTTGGGCCGGTACCACTGGTCATCCCAACCCTTGAACTCCACGTCGTCGAGCAGGCGCTCCGTCTTCCCGTTGAGGACGACCGGGTTGATCAGCTGCACCGCCGTGGAGCCCACGTTGCGCGAGGCGAGCTTGTTCGCCGTGGTGTCCAGGTACTGCGCCGTGGTGCGGCTGCAGAAGTCCTGGGAGAAGCACCCGCGGTCGCATGTGGACAGGTTGTTGTAGGACGCGTGCTTGTCCTCGGCCATGTAGAGGACGGGCCACCCGCGATAGCCATTGCGCGAATCGCTCAGGTCGTACTCGAGCTGATCAAACGAGTACCAAGCGGACGACTCACACGAGCTCTTGCGGTGGGCGGACAGGTAGACCGCGTCGAGGTACCAGCGCCCTCCGGAGGCGTGCACCTCGAAGATCTGGAACTCGGGGTCGCCGTCGTGACCGGTGGTGACGCCGGTGTCCTCGAAGAAGGTGTCCAGGTAGAAGATGCGCACGGTGCGGGTGGCGAACGCCTCGCTCTTGACCGCGTAGTACGGCCGGCGGGCGGTGCCACTCTCGCCGCTGTCGAACCAGAACAGCGGCATGAACCACTTCGCGAGCTGATACTCGCAGTCGTCATTGAGCCCATCCCGGTCCGCATCCGTCCCGGTGCCCCAGCAGTTGTCGCCATAGGGAATGACGGAGAGGCCATCCGCTCTGGCCGCCGGGGCCGCCAGCGCGAGGAACAGGCCCAGGGACATGACGACGGCGCGGATACCGCTGTTCATGGAAGCGCTCCGGTGTGGAGACGGCGAAGGAGGCCGGAGGATACCGCGCTCAGCCCCCTTCCTCCGAAATCCCCAGAAATTCATTTCTGGGACGGCGCGGCACGAGCCCGGCCCTCCCTTCTGGAACCCCCTCGACCCCCAACGTCGAAGCCAGGAGCAGGGACATGAGAGCCATTGATGCCTTCCGCAGTGCCGCCACCCTCATCAAGCCGCAGTTCCCCGCCGAGCAGAAGGCAGCCGCTCCGAAGAAGAAGAGCCTGTGGGACAAGGCCTTCGACAAGGGCAAGGTCGAGGAGTGGAAGGAGTCCGTCGACTACAAGAAGAGCATCGACAACCTCGGGCCGGGCGACACGTACTCCCTCCACGTGGGAGGCGACGCCAGCGTCGAGACCGGCAAGGTCTACGCGAAGGCGGACCTCCAGTGCACCCGCAATGACAAGGGCGAGGACATCGTTTCCGCTGACGGCGAGCTGGGCGCCGGCCTGTACGGCATGCTCGGCGGGAGCGTGGGCGCGAAGGCCAAGGCCGAGGCCGAGGCCGAGGCCGAGGCCGAGGCCGAGGCCACCGCCGGCGTCGGCGCGAAGGTGGAGATGAAGTTCTCCTCCGCCGAGGAGGCGAAGCTGGCCATGGACACGCTCGTGCGCTCGACCGGGCCCGGCGGCGCGGTCGCGAACACCTCCAGCGGCACCGCGGGCCTGGGCGAGGCCCCCAACTCGGCGTCCCTCCACCGGCAGATGGCCACCGGCCGCCATCTCGGAGGCGTGCGCGCCTGAGGCCAGTGCGCCCCCGCCGCCGGGGGCACACTGGCGGTTAAACCAACCTTCACGGGAATCACGGGGAGTCCTGTTAGACTCGCCCCGTGATGATGGCGTGCCCGGACGAAACGACGTTGAGCGACTTCCTGGAGGGGCGGCTCTCCGAGGAGGCCCGGACGCGCGTCGTGGCGCACCTGGAAGGCTGCGCTGACTGTCAGTGGGTGCTGGCGGTGGGCAACGACGCCCTCCCCGGGGTCGCGGCACCAGAGCCGCACCCTGCCCCGCTGGCCCGGGGGGCCACCCTCTCCCGGTACGTGGTGCTGGAGCGGTTGGGCGCCGGGGCCATGGGCGTGGTGTACGCCGCCTATGATCCGGAGCTGGACCGGCAGGTGGCCCTCAAGGTGGTGCGCCCGGAGGGCCGCCACGTGGAGGAGTTGCAGCGGCGGCTGTTGCTGGAGGCGCAGGCGCTGGCGCGACTGTCCCATCCGCACGTCGTCACGCTCTACGACGTGGGGACGTATGGGGACTGCGTCTTCCTGGCCATGGAGCTGGTGGACGGCACGACGCTCCAGGGCTGGCTCCAGACGCCGCGCGCGTGGGCGGACGTGCTGCGCGTCTTCCAGGACGCGGGCCGGGGGCTCGCGGCCGCGCACGCGGCGGGGCTGGTGCACCGCGACTTCAAGCCGGCGAACGTGCTCGTCGGGAAGAACGGCGGGGTGTGGGTCACCGACTTCGGCATGGCCCGTCCCCTCAACCGCGAGCAGGGGCTGGCGGCGCGCGCGGAGCCGAAGGCCGCCACGTCCACGCTGAGCCCCCTCACCCGCACGGGCGTGCTGCTGGGGACGCCCGCGTACATGGCGCCGGAGCTGGTGAAGGGCCAGCGGGCGGACGCGCTGTCGGATCAGTTCAGCTTCTGCGTGGCCCTGTATGAAGCCCTCTTCGGCGTGCGTCCCTTCGCGGGCGACACCCTGGAGGAGATGGCCCGGGCCGCGGAGGAAGGCCGCGTGCGGCCGCCGCTGCGCGACGTGAGGGTGCCAGCCCGGGTGCGGCGCACGGTGCTGCGGGGCCTGCGGGCCCGGCCCGAGGAGCGCTTCGCTTCCATGGAGGCGCTGCTGACGGCGCTCACTCCGCCGTCGCATCGCGAGGTCGTGTGGATGGCGACCGCGGTCCTGGCCGCCCTGCTGGTGGGGGCGCTCGTGTACGGCCTCGCGCCCCGGCACGAGACGCGCTGCGAGCAGGAGGTGGCGAAGCTCGCCGGGGCGTGGGGGCCCGCGAGGCGGGAGCGGATCCACGCGGCCTTCCTCGCCACGGGCGTACCGTTCGCCGCGAAGGCCTGGGACACGCTGGCCGCCACGCTGGATGCGCATGCGGCCCAGTGGCGCACGCTGCGCACCGAGGCCTGCCTCTCCGCGACCCTCGATGACATGAGCCCGGCCTGGCAGACGGAGACGTGCCTGGATGCCCGGCTCTGGCAGTTCGCCGCCGTCGCCGAGGTGCTGGAGAAGGCGGATGCGCGGACGGTGCAGAACGCGCAGCAGCTGGCGGCTTCGCTGGAGGGACTGACCGGGTGCAAGGACACGTCGGCGCTCTCCTCCCGTCCGCAGCCCCCGGATGCGCTGGCCGCGCGGGTGGACACCGCCCGGCAAAAGCTCGCGCAGGCGCAGGCCTCGCTCGAAGCGGGCCGCTACCCCGAGGGACTCGCGCTGACGACGGCGCTGCTCGGAGAGATTGAGGGGCTCGGCTTCCGGCCCCTGGAGGCGGAGGTGCTGCTGGCCCATGGCCACCTGCTCGCGCAGGACGGCAAGCACAAGGAAGCGGAGGACCACCTCTACAAGGCTGTCTTCGCCGCCGAGGCCGGGCACGATGACGAGACGGCGGCGCGCGCGTGGGGCCTTCTTGTCTGGGTCATGGGCGATCTGCAGGCTCGCGCCGCGGACGTGGAGCGGATCATCCAGCACGCCCAGGCCGCGGTGACGCGGCTGGGACCGGAACGCTTCCCCGCCGTCACCATGGACCTGCACCTGTGGCTGGGAGCGGCGCTCATCCAGCAGGGCAAGCTGGACCGGGCGGAGGAGGAGCTGACCCGAGGGCTGGAGCTCGCGCGGAAGACCTACGGCGAGGACCACCTGCGCACGGCGCATTTCAACCACAACCTGGGGCGCGTCTACTCCCGCCAGGGCCGGTCCGAGGAGGCGCTGGCCCTGCATCGTCAGAACCTGGCTTTGCGCGAGCGCCATCTGGGCCCCAAGCACCCCCAGCTCACGACCACGCTCAACAGCCTCGCCGGGGCCCACATGAATCTGGGGCGGCTCGACGAGGCCATCGCCCTCTGGCGCCGCATCATCGAGATCACGGACGAGGCCCGCCTGCCGGAGCACGTGGGGATCGCGAACTCGCTGGGGAACCTGGGCACGGCGTTGCGGGGCAAGGGAGAGCTTGATGAAGCGTGGCGGAGCCTGGAGCGAGCGCGTGACATCATGGAGCGCATCCACGGGCCTGATCATCCCCATGTTGCCGTCATCCTGGAGGAGTTGGCACTGGTGGCGCATGACGCGGACCGGGTCGACGAGGCCTTGCGGCTGGTGACGGAGGGCCTGGAGCGTATCCGCCGCTCGCTTGGACCGGACACGCCACGCGCCCAGACCCTCCTGAGATCTCGCGGGCGCATCCTGCTCAAGCTGGGACGCACCGCCGAGGCCCGGAAGGACCTGCTGGCATCGCTGAAGTTGCTGGAGAAGGAGCAAGGCCCCGACAGTCCCAGCGCGGCGTTCGTTGACCATTACCTGGCCGATGTCGCAATGACAGAGGGGAACGCGCGAGAAGCGCTTGGCCATTGCAAACACGCGCTGATGATTGACGAGCGAAGGTCATCGCCGCAGTCCCAGATGATCGGAGCGGATTGCTCCTGCATCGGAGAGGCGCTGCTGGCCCTGAAGGCTCCAGAGGAGGCGGAACCGCTGCTGGAGCGCGCACGCCAGATTCTCCAACAGACGAACGGAGAGCCGCTGGTCGCGGCCAAGACCTCCTTCCTGCTGGCCCGAGCGCTCAGCGAGAAGCGCACGAACCCCGACCCCGTGCGCGCAGTCGCACTGGCCGAAGAGGCCCGCGTCAAGCTGGCGGCCATGGGCGTGAAGGCGCAGAAGCAGCTGGCTCAGGTCCTCGCCTGGCAGCGGCGCGAGGCACGGAAATGAGCGACCCCGTGGAACCAGAAGGTCTGGCCGCGATGCTGCGCACGCACGTGCCTCCGGAGCGACGCGCGCAGTTGGACGGAGTGGAAGACCTGGAAGCACTCCTGCGCGGACACCTCTCGGTGGCGCGAAACGCGTGGCCCACGGTGCCGCTCGCCACGGAGTCCTTCGTGCGGCACCTGGCACTGCACCTGCCGGAGACGGGTGCACGGGACGTGCTGCGCGAGTGCCAGGCCGCGGACCTGTACCTCGCGTGTGCCTGTGGAGAGGGCCACCCCGCCGCCCTGCGCGCCTTCGAGCAGCACCTGCTCCAGCAGGTGCCCTCCCGGCTCGCCTCCATGCCGCGCACCCAGGTGGATGAAGCGCTCCAGCTCTTGCGCGAGCGGTTGTTGATGGGCTCCGGCGGAGAGCCGCCCAGGATCCTCACGTACTCAGGCCGGGGCGCGTTGCTCGCCTGGGTGGTCATCTCCACCGCGCGCATCGCCAGCCAGCTCAAGACCCGGGACGAACGTCAGGAGCTGTTCGACGAACCTCCCGAGGCGCTCGTGCAGTTGCTGTCCACGGGGGACCCGGAGCACGACCTGCTGCGCAAGGACCTGCGCGAGCTGCTGGTGGACGTGCTCCGCAAGGCCCTGGCCGCCCTGCCCCCGCGTGAGCGCACGCTGCTGCGGCTGCACCACCTGCACGGCTTCACGATGGACCGGCTCGCGACGATGTATGGCGAATCCCGCTCCGGCGTGGCGCGCCGGGTCCTCCAGTCCCGCGAGCGGCTGCTCAAGCTCCTGCGCGCGGAGCTGGCTGGACGCCTGAAACCGGACGACGCCGCGCTGGACAGCCTGCTGGGGCTGGTGAACAGCCAGCTCGATCTGAGCCTGAACCGGCTGATGGGTTGAGCGCGGGGCGCCCCCTGCCGCGCAGGTCAGGGGTCAGGGGTCTGACGCTGCCGAGCCAGCGCGGGTTTCTGGATCCGACGAGCGGAATCGAGTTGTTGGTTCCCGTCGAATTCCTGTCCTCATATCAAGTGAGACGGCGAGTTGTACCGCACCGGATTGTTGAGGCACCAGATGGGTTGTCATCAGGCCGCTTGCTTCTGCACCAGCTCTCGCCGGGCCTGACTCGGAGAGAGGAAATGGTGGCGCTCCAGCAGCCAGTGCTCGTTGTAGCGATGGGCCCCCTCCAGCAGGGCCCGCCGGAGTCCCTCCACGATCGAGAAGGTGCGCACCCAGAGCAATTGCTCCTTGAGGGTGCGGATGAAGCGCTCGGCGCAGCCGTTGCCCTCGGGGCTGCGGACGAAGGATGGGCTGGAGTCGACGCCCAGGAAGCGCAGCTCGTTCTGGAAGGCGTCGGAGGTGTACTGGCTGCCGTTGTCGTGGCGGAGGGACAGCCCCGTTGCCATGCACTTGCGTGCCCGGACTGCGGGGTGGTGACGCGTGCGGAGGCGCCCGCGCACGCGCGCAGCGTCTTCGGTGACAGGCTTGCCGCGCTCGCGTCACTGCTGGTGGGCAAACATCGCCTCTCCAAGCGGTTGGTGAAGGACGCGCTGTCGGACATGCTGGGCGTCTGCCCTTGTTCGAATCCCTCTCGCACAGGCACCAGGAGCTTCCCGTCCATGTCAAATCCGCCTGACTCTCGGCGTGCCGGGGGCGTTGTCCTATTCACGAACGGCGACACCTCCTACGAGTTCTTCCGGGACTTGGGGCAGGGCCGTGTCGGCGAGCGAGTCCTCCTCGCCCAGACCCGCACGCCGCAGGGCCTCGGAGCCTGCGTGGTGATCCAGTGCGTCCCCCTGCCGCAAGTGGCGGAATTGACCGAGAAGGTCCAACGCACCCGAGCACGTCTGGAGGAGGAAGTCCGGCTGGCGCGCGTTCGACCCACGTCGAAAGTGATGGGTTTGTGCTGACTCATGCATGGTTTAGCTGTGCGAAAACGACAGGCATTGTGCCGAATTGGCAGGAATCCGACCGCGGTCATGAATTGGCAATTGACAGGTCGCCAGCGGGACGCTATGCGAATTCACTACGGGTGAATAAAGACAGCCCGCGTTCAACGACAATCCAGCTTGGGCGCCCGCGAACTCCGTGCAAGCCGTCATGAGGCCGTGGTGCATCTTTTCAGGGGGAATCTCAATGAAACACAAATCAATCTCGCTCCTCGTCATGATCACGGGGGCCGGTTTGCTCGGCCTCATCGGCGGTTGCAGCCCGATCTCCGTCGAAGACAATGACGCGTACGTCGGTTCGGCCGACTCCGCCCTCACCGCCGAGCAGTGCGATTACTTCGATGTCAACGGCAAGGTCCAGCTCTGCCACAAGACCAGCTCGACGACTCATCCCTACACGATCGTCCGTGTTAGCGAGCAGGCGTGTATCAACGCGCACAGCGCTCACAACGGCGACTACGTCACCAGCCTCGACCCGACCTCGCCGCTCTACGACCCGACGTGCAGCGGCCAGGGCTGCCTGTCCGTGAACGCGCCGTGCGACGCCACGGTCCCCTGTTGTGACGGCCTCACGTGCCAGAGCGGCACCTGCGGCGACGTCAACGAGTGCGCCGCCGGTACCGACAATTGCAGCGAAAACGCCACCTGCACCAACACCGTGGGCTCCTTCACCTGCGCCTGCAACGCGGGGTACGAGGGCGACGGCGTGACCTGCACCAGCATCGACGAGTGCGCCGCAAGCCCGTGCCTGAACGGCGGCACCTGCATCGACGGCGTGGGGAGCTACACCTGCGAGTGCGCGCCCACCTACGAGGGGACCAACTGCCAGGATTGCTCCGGCACCCTCGGGGACTGCAACGGGAACTCGTCCGACGGCTGCGAGGTGAACCTCCAGAGCGACGCCAATAGCTGCGGCGCCTGCGGCGTCGTGTGCTCGACGGGCCAGATCTGCTCGAACGGCACCTGCCAGGCTGTCCCCCCCGGCCAGATCCCTGGCACGCCGATCAGCTCCCCCGCGAACCACAACCCGCTGGCCCCGGCGGTCGCCGATGTGAATGGCGACGGCAAGCTCGACATCCTGGTGGCCAACGCCGAATCCGGGGCGATCCTGTTCCCCTCTGGCTCGCTCTCCGTTTTCCTCGGGAACGGCGACGCCAGCGTCCAGTCGGAGGTCAACTACGGGAGCGCCTCGCTCTCCAGCAACGCGGTCGTGGCCGTGGACGTGGACGGCGACGGGTGGCTCGACGCCGTCACCGTCAACGGCCAGACCAACCTGCTCCTCATCAACGGAAACATCAGCGTCTACAAGAACCTGGGCCCGAGCGCGCCCGGGACCTTCGGCGCGCCGACGAGCTTCACCACCGGCACCCCGGGCTCCGTCCACCTCTGCACCGGGGACTTCGATCACGACGGGGTGGCTGACATCGCCACGACAAGCGTGACCCTGAGCCAGGTGAGCGTGCTCTTCGGCACCGGCGCGGGCAGCTTCGGCGCGCCCACGTTCATCGGCATCCCGAACACCGGCGGCGCGCAGTCGTCGATCGCCTGCCGTGACCTGAACAGCGATGGCTTCTCCGATCTCGTGGTGACGAGCCCCGCCAGCGCACGCCTGTCGATCCTCATCAACCAGGGCGACGGCTCGTTCGCCGCACCCGTCTCCTACAGCAACTCCGCCAGCGGCCAGACGGCGGGCATCGCCTTCGGCGACGCCAACGGCGACGGCACGCTCGACATCCTCTCGAACGGCGCGGCCGGCCGGTTTCTCTTCTTCTTCAAGGGGAACGGCAACGGCACCTTCGCGAGCGGCGTTCAGTCCATCGCCGCGGCCACTACGGCCACCAACTCGGCGCTGGGCGTCGTGGCCGATGACTTCAACGGCGATGGCAAGCTCGACGCCTACATCCTCGTTACAACGGCCTCGGGCGGCGTCCGCCCGATGACCGGCAACGGCAACGGAGGCTTCACCTCAGGCACTGTCGTCACGACCGGCGCCTCACCTGGCCTCAACGCCATCGCCACCGCGGACATGGACGCGGACGGGTACGCCGATCTCATCCTGACCAACAGGGGCTCCGGCACCGTGACCGTGGTCCCCAACGGACTCTGAGTAGCTGAACGCGATACCGCGATGGGGCAGTGTGCCCTGATTTCAGCGCGGTCTCGGTAGGAGAATCGGTGCGCCGCGTGCTTCGCGCGCGGCGCACCCAAAGACGCGCAGGCGCCTGACCCGACCTCACCTCCACAGAGGCCGTATTCCACCGCCTCCACTGAGAAGAATGAACCCCCGTGGCGCCAGCAATGTGTCGCGGGGTTTCGCATTCTGGCCGAGGTGCAGATCGTGCTGATGCCGGTGCTGCCGACGACCGCCGCCGCCTTCACCGCGCATCCCGAACGCTTCTCTAACGGCCCTCCGAAGCCCCAGGCCCTTCCGAACGCCGTCTGGATCAACACCCCCACGCTGCTCCCCAACTCACACACGGCTTCACGATGGATCGGCTCGCGACGATGTATGGCGAGTCCCGCTCCGGCGTGGCGCGCCGGGTCCTCCAGTCCCGCGAGCGGCTGCTCAAGCTCCTGCGCGCCGAGCTGGCCGGGCGCCTGAAGCCAGACGACGCCGCGCTCGACAGCCTGCTGGGGCTGGTGAACAGCCAGCTCGATCTGAGCCTGAACCGGCTGATGGGTTGAGCATGGGGCGGTGCCCCTTGCGCGACAATCAGGGGGTGTACAGCTCCGCCGAGCTGAGGACGCTGCTGCTGGCGAAGCCGCCGGTGACGAGTACCTTGCCGTTGGCCAGCCGCGTCGCCGTGTGGCCCCCGCGACCGAAGGTGGGCGCGCCGACGGAAGTCCAGGTGCCCGTGGCGGGGTCATACACCTCCGCCGCAAAGGCCGTGCTGCTACCGCCGCCGGTGACGAACACCTTGCCGTTGGGCAGCAGCGTCGCCGTGTGGTCGTAGCGCTTCGAGCCCATGGCGCCCGTCGTGCTCCAGGTCCCCGTGGCCGGGTCATACACCTCCGCCGATCCCAGGTCGGTGCTGAAGCCATCCGCCCCACCGGCGACGAGCACCTTGCCGTTGGGCAGCAGCGTCGCCGTGTGGTTGTAACGCGCGATGCTCATGGAGCCAGTCGTGCTCCAGGTCCCGGTGGCGGGGTCATACACGTCCGCCGTCGCGAGGGTGTTGCCCCGGACACCGCCCACGACGAGCACCCTGCCGTCGGCCAGCAGCGTCGCCGTATGCTGGGAACGCGCCGCGGGCATGACGCCCGTCGTGCGCCAGGAGTCCAGCACGGGGTCATAGAGTTCCGCCGTCGCGAAGTCGGTGGCCCCGTTGGTCCCTCCGGCGACGAGCACCCGGCCGTCGGCCAGCAACGTCGCCGAGAGACTGCTGCGCGCCGAGGTCAGGTTGCCGGCGCTGCTCCAGGTGCCGGCGTTCGGGTCGTACACCAGCGTCGACGCGAGGGTGGTGCTCCCGGTGTACGCGCCGGCGACGAGCACCTTGCCATTGGGCAGCAGTGTCGCCGTGTGCTCGTTGCGGGCCGAGCTCAGGGAAGCGGTCGTGGCCCAGCCCGTGGCGCAGACCGGCAGCCCGGTGACCGTGAAGTTCCGGGTGGCCGACAGGTTGAAGGCATTGGTGACGGTGGCGGTGATGACCGTGGGCGTGGCCGCGACGGCGCACGCGGGGGCGGTCCAGGGAGCGCGGCTGGTGGTCGCCGTGTTCACGCGCGTGCCCAGGACGCCGGTGTTGGCGCGCCAGCCGAAGCCGAGCGTGGTGCCCTCCGGATCGCTGGCGACGACGTCGAAGGTGAGCCCCTGCCCCGGCGTCGCGGTCTCCGAGGACTGGGAGACATTGGCTATGATGGGCTGGAAGTGATTGATGCGCGGAGCGTTGCTCACGCACAGCGCCACGGTGCCCGTGGTGCTCCCACCGCGCCCGTCCGACACGGCGACGGTGAGACGGCAGTTGTTGCAATTGCCCGCGGGCAGGGCCGACGGCGTGAACTGAGCCGTGATGGAGGCGGGATTGTTCCAGGTGCCGGCGCAGGAGGAGGTCCACGCGTAGGAGAGGCTGTCCCCCTCCGGATCGGACGCGGTGGCGGAGACGGTGGTGGCCTGCCCCGTGGCGAGCAGCGTGGGCGAGGCCGCCAGGGCGCTGACGGACGGGAAGCGGTTGAAGGTGATGGAGAGCTGGGCCAGCCCCTGCTGCGCGCCCTGGAAGACATGGATGGCCAGGGAGGCGCTGGAGGACAGGCCCCCGGAGTCCGTCACGGTGACGGTGAGGGTCTGGATGCCGACGGTTCCAGGCGCCGTCCAGGTCGTGGAGGCCGCCGTCGTCGTGGAGAAACTGCCCCCGGTGGACGTCCAGGCGTAGGTCAGGGTGTCGCCCGTGTTCGGGTCATGCGCCGTGGCCTGCAGCGTCAGCGTGCCGCCCAGGACGATGGAGGTGGCGTTGGCCACCAGCGCGTCGATGATGGGCGCCTCGTTCTGGAACGGCGGCTCCGGGTTGACCTCCTGCAGGAGGATGGCGACGAGCGCGGTCTGGTCGGCAGTGATGGTGATGCCGGAGACGGCCCCCCTCGAAGCGCAGCGTGTTGGCGTCGTCGAAGGCCTGGGCGCGGAACGTGCGCAGGGCACCCGCCGGGATGTTGGCGAGCGTCCCACCCCAGACGCCGTTGGTGGACGTGAGGTCCACGGACAGCGGGGAGAAGTCGGCGGCGCTCGCGACGACGGTGACCCGGGTGATGGGGCCCGCGAGGGCCTGGGGGACCGAGACGCTGAACCGGGCGGACCCCGTTTCGGTTTCGGAGGACGGGGAAGAACAACCCGAGACAAGGGCCAGCGCGAGCGCCAGCCACAGGGACGTGGATGCTTTGTTCATGAAAGGGATTGGTGGCCCGCCATGGGAATGGGCGACGGCCCGGGGATGATGCCTTCTCATTGTGGGTGATGAAAAGGCGAGACCCGGATGACCCACTCCCTGTCGGCACCGACTCAGCGCGAGCACTCGTTGCACTTCCAACAGGAGGGCGACTGCGATCTCTCCAGAACTGCGCCTATCGGACTAATTGGCATAGTATGATGCAAACGCATTCGCAAGAAGACTGTGCTTTGAAATCACACGAATTGTCGACTGGGTTGTTCGCTCGATAAGTCGATAACTATCCTCACCACGCACCAACTCAAGATCGAGGCTGTTTTCAAATACCTTTCGGAGTAGCACCCCGCAGGATTCAACTGAGCGCGCCACAAGGATACCATTCAAGACCCCAGTGCTCAGAATGACCTGAAGTGCAAGCGGATGCTTTTCTCGAAAAAGCGAGGCTCGACGCTCAAATCGAACCGCATTGGCCACCAAGGTGGTCTCGATTTCAGTGCGCAGTCCTTCCGGAATGGGTGGCAGCGTTTCCGGACTTCTCCTAACCTCTCGCAACCACTCAAGATACCTACCCCTTTCGGATTCCTTAAACCGCGCAGCCTCACCATCAAGACCAAAGTCTGCCCAATGCTTGGCCACCGTCAAGCCAATCTGCGCACTGGAGGCCGCCGCAAGGCGCCGATTAAGAATTGCCCCTAACAGGGCCTCTTGATCCATTGTCGGCGAAACCTCTTCGGGGTCAATACTGCGCAGCATGTTGCGCAGGCTCTCCTCCGAAGACATAGCCAGGGACGATGAGTCCAAGCCAAGCTCTGGCACCACAAGCTTTGGAACATAGACAATGACGGGCTTCCCCTGACCCAGCGCCACAGAGGCCTCTGAGTCCTTTCCAAAGGTGTCGCCCTTCTGCGCCATATATATTGTCGCCGAAGAGCGACGAAGCATTAGCGCCTCAACCAAACCCTTGGCGATCCGATCCTCAACCCAAGACTGCGTTGGATTAAAAAATCGAAGTTTCAGGGGCTTTAACTCAGCATGTTCAAAAAGCTGCTGGACGAAGCGATTCACGGACACAAAATCGGAGTCGTCGCGCATTGATGTTGCCACATACACATCCATGTGATCGGCAGCTAAATACTGAGACAAATTCCTCAACCCAACTGCTTGTGTCTTCGCAATACGCGCTCTGTCTGTTTCGTCCTTGGGGGCAAGGCGACTGGCTTCCGCCTCCAGCTCTTCTGGAGCCGGACTAAACAGCGAAGACATCGGCCCGTGACTCAACCGGGAGCCAAACTTTCGTAACAGGGACTCCATTTCACGGCGCCGCTTCGGCTTGAATTCCGCTATCGCCGCAGGACCATTTTTTTGAATAAAGGCCGACATCTCCATGAGCCACTTGACAAGTTCTTCGCGCTCCTTTCGTTCCTGGTCGAGTTTTGCTGCGGCAATATAGCCCAGATCACGAAGACTACCTTCATCAATCACCTCAACTCGATTCCATGGGGCGCGATCTCGATAGTCATCAAGGACTCGTATCTTGAGAGCCGAGACTAGTCCTTCAAGATTGTTCGTGCGGTTCATCTCTTCATAGGCTTGCATGAACGTCGGAAAGAGACGAATGGCTTCCGACTGGTATCGCTGGACAGCCGCCGAGAACTGATTCATCGACTGGAATGCATCAGCCTTGAAATAGCGATCAAAGAAGGAACGAGAGACGGGGCGGATGCCGTAGAATACTTGAATCTCCCTTAAGATGTCGAACGCCTGGGGGTTTGTTATCGCGGCCCCCAGTAACGCGCTGATGGCGCCCTCCACCGCATGTGAAGCTTCGTCGTCAAGGTTGGCAATTGAAACTTCTTGTCCGCTTAGTTCGCCCAACTCGGCTTCGAAGTCTACCCTTCGTGCCGCCGTTGGGCGGAGAAACGGCGCGACAAGAGCGTCCGGCAACGCTAGGTATTTAGCTAACACCCGAAGGTGATCAGCAGTAGGGAGTCGGAGCCCCTGCTCAAGATGCGCAACTGCGCTTCGAGGGAGGTTACCGGCTAGCTTCGCAAGCTGCTCCTGGGTTAATTCGCGCTGTTCGCGAAACGCTCGAACCAGGAAACCGAGATCGGCAAGTGTGTGGCGCATAAGGATGATTAATACGACTCCAGCATGGCCGTCAAGCCAGTCTGCGTCCGCGCCAACTCCATCGCTCTTCTGGATCTTATATGGCTCCCTTGGGGTTGATAGTTAGACGCTGCATGATTGCCACGGCGAGAATATCCCATGAGAATGGAATCGTTATGCCCGTCCGCTGATGTCACGAAGAGCGGGTAGCGTGTAGTGGCTCGGCCGACGTCGTCTTCATCGTCCCCCCGCAGTGTCACTGTGCCAAAATGTTATTCCTTCACATTCCCAATACTGCAGCCCGGTGACTACTCCTACAGATGTAGGTCAACAGAGACCGCAGTCGCCCTTCTGGTAGAAACAGGAAAAGAGGAGTGAGACTTCCCATGCAGCAACCATTGGCCGTTTAGCGCCAAGATCTGTTGGGCTGAATGAAGGAGAGGCCGTGGCAAAATTAAGCTACGAGTTTCGCGAGCGAGGTCGCTGAGCGCAACTACCTCACCGCCCGGGGCAACTCGTTGCTGGCGCAAGGCGCGCGCTTTCGAAGCTGCCGCTTCAAGTCCGCCCACTAGAGCATGATGGGATTGAGGTCGGGGCTGTAGATGGGCAGATATACCACGCAGGCGCTGACGGCTTCGGCATCTTGACGCACACCCGCGACTCTCTCTGCGCTCGGGTTGTCCCAACCGCACCCATCTCGAGGACACAGCCTGGAGTAAAGCCTCTGGCGAACGGAGCGCGCGGAGATACGCCCGTTAACAGTGCCTTGATGTGTCATCAGCTTGGCCCGACGAACCACACAAATGACGTCCGTCAGCATTATCCAGAGGCATATCGAGTGGAGCCCCTGTCGCGCTGCCCTAGGAGGCCCAAGCGTACTCGCGCACTTTAGACATATCGCGGATGCGTATTCCGGTGATGGTGAGCACCCATTCCAGCTCAAGCCGAGCAGCCGTTCCGGCCATGGCGAGCAGTCGGAGCGTCAGCGACGCTGGGACGTTCCGTCACTTCACCTGCTTACGAGCCTTCGTCAAATTCGCATCCGCCTTGCGGATGGAGTCTCCGGCGAGCCGGAGGCGGTGGGCGTTGTGGACGAGCCGGTCGAGGATGGCGTCGGCCAGCGTCGCGTCGCCGATGACGGCGTGCCAGTCCTTGGGCTCCAGTTGGGACGTCACCACCGTCGATGACTGGTGGTAGCGGTCCTCCAAGACTTCGAGCAGTTCCTTGCGCTCGGCCGAGCCCAGCGGCTCCAGGCCGAAGTCGTCGAGGATGAGGACCTGGGCCTTGGCCAGTCGTTTGAGTGCGTGCGGGTGCGTGCCGTCCGCGCGGGCCTGGGCCAGCTCGTCGAAGAGGCGTGAAGCGCGGCGGTACACGACGCTGTAGCCATCGCGGCACGCCTTCTGCCCCAGTGCGCACGCCAGGTAGCTCTTGCCCACGCCGGTGGGCCCCGTCAGCAGCACGTTCTGCTTGTCGGCCACCCACTTCGAGGTGGACAGCTCCAGCACCTGCGGCTTCGTCAGGCCCCGGGCGTGGGCGTAGTCGATGTCCTCCAGGCACGCCTGCTGACGCAGCTTCGCGTGCTGGAGCCGGGCGGTGAGCTTCTTGTTCTCCCGGTGCATCCACTCCGCGTCCGCCAAGAGGCCCACCAGGTCCGTGGCGCTCAGGCCCTTGTCGCCTGGCTTCTCCACCCAGCTGCGCAGGTAGTTGGCCATGCCGTGCAGCTTCATCGCGTTGAGCTTCTCCAGCGTCTGGTCCACCAGCATCTCTTGCTCTCTTTGTCGTCTCGTCGTCCGGCCTGCGCGCGCCCTGCTGCCAGGGCGCGCGCAGGCCACCGCCGATGCTGGGAGACTCAGGGCCAGCACCGACGGGGAATGTCCGCGCATGGCCGTCAAGCCGCGCGTGCTGTCAGTGGTAGTAGTGGGCGCCGCGCACGTTCTCGTGCTCGGGTAGCGCGCCCTTCTCGGCCGTCTTCTCGTCGGCATCCTCAAGGCGGTGCTGGAGGATGGCGACGACGGACTTGTAGCTGACGGCGCGGTGGCGCAGCGCCCGGGCGCACGCCTTCTCCACGCGAGGCTTGCCGTAGCGTTTCTCGTCGGCCAGGCGCAGCACGCCCAGGGCCGAGCGGAAGCCCTGCTGCGGATGAGGGCGTCTCGTCATCAGTTCCTCCACCAGCTTCGCGCACGAGGGGCCCACGCCTTCGGCCCAGTGGATGAGGCGCGACGGTGTCCACTCCGCGTGCTGCCGGTGGGAGGCGGGCATGTGCTCGGGCTGCGTGGTGAAACGCCCCTTCTCCAGGCTGCGCACATGGCTGGCTACGCGGCGGCCCCCGAGGAAGACTTCGACGCAGCCTTCCGTGTGACGCAGCTCCACCGGCTTGCCCACCAGCGTGTACGGCACGCTGTACCCGTGGCCCTCCAGCTCCACGTGGTAGTCGATGTTCACCCGCGCCTTCTTCCAGAAGGCCAGCTCGTATGGCCGCGCCGGCAGGGCCCGCAACGTGGCCTTCTCCACCTGCTCGAAGAGCTCCCAGCGCGACTTGCCCAGCTTGCGCATGGGCCGTGAGTTGAGCTTCTCCAGCAGCGGCTTCACCGCCTCCTGCACCTGGCCAAGCGACGTGAAGTGCCGGTGGCGCAGCGCCGCCAGAATCCACCGCTCCGCCAGCAGCACGCCCACCTCCACTTTGGCCTTGTCTCGGGGCCGCCGCGGGCGCGCGGGCAGAATCGCGAAGCCGTAGTGCCGCGCCAGGTCCGCGTACGTAGGGTTCAGGTCCGGCTCGTACCGGTGCGCCCGGGTGACGCCGGCCTTGAGGTTGTCGGGCACCACCACCTCGCTGACACCGCCGAAGTACTCGAAGGCGCGCACGTGGCAGCCCACCCACGTGGGCACGTCCTCGCTGAAGACGGGCTCCACGTACGTCAGGTTGCTGGCCCCCAGCACCGCCACGAAGAGCTTCGCCACCCGCACCTCGCCGGTGACGGCGTCCACCACCCGCACCCCGTCCCCGCTGAAGTCCACGAAGCACTTCTCTCCGGCCCGGTGCTCCTGGCGCAGGGTGACGCTGGAGGCGGCCAGCCACCGCCCGTACCTCTCGCAGAAGCGGCTGTACTGGTAGCCGCC
>NZ_RAWG01000460.1 GCF_003611735.1 Corallococcus sicarius
GATCCCGGGGTCAGGTCGTCTCCAGGGTGGCAGGGGGACCCCGGGCAACGAAGGGCTCACGCAAGCGGCCCGAGAGGTCCAAAGTGCCCGGATTCACTCACGCCGCAGCGAAAGGCGCGGGCCCGCCCGCGCTCCTGGAGGGCAACCGTCAGAGCCAGCCCGCTGGACCTGTCATGCCTGACGCGGTAGTTCTACTTTCCTCACTTTCCGGTGAATAGGAGTCCCCCATGAGCACCCCGACTGCATCCCCTTCGCCGATGGAAGCGCGGCTGGCGGGCTACTGGCAGGAGCTGCTGGGCGTGGAGGCCGTGCGGCCGGAGGACCACTTCCTGGAGGTGGGCGGCAACTCGCTCCTGGCGACGATGCTGGCCAACCGCATCGAGGACGACCTGGGCCTCCAGGTGGGCATGGTGGACCTGTTCAACACGCTGAGCGCGGTGGCGGCCGTCTGCGACCGGCTGATGCAGGAGTCCCAGCCGAACGGCTGAGCCTGGCTCCCGGGTGACAGGGAAGCGACGGGCCGGGCGGGTGGACGGGGCTTGCCTCTTTTCCCACCGGCCCCGGTTGGGCTAGCAGGGGGGCCATGCCCATCCTCGCCCTCGTCCGTCACGGTCAGTCCCTCTGGAACCACGAGAACCGCTTCACCGGCTTCGTGGACGTGCCCCTCACCGAGCAGGGTCGCGGCGAAGCCCGCAAGGCCGCTGACGCCCTCAAGGGCCTGAAGTTCGACGTCGCCTACACCTCCGCCCTCACCCGCGCGCAGGAGACGCTCGCCATCCTCCTGGAGACGCTGGGCCAGCGCCCGCCCGTCATCCGTGACGCGGCCCTCAACGAGCGCCACTACGGCGACCTGCAGGGCCTCAACAAGGCGGACGCCGCCAAGGCCTTCGGCGAGAAGCAGGTCCACATCTGGCGCCGCTCCTACGACGTGCCGCCCCCCAACGGCGAGTCGCTGGAGATGACGGCCAGGCGCGTGCTGCCCTTCTACGAGCGCGCCATCGCGGGCGACCTGCGCCAGGGCAAGAACGTGCTCGTCGTGGCCCACGGCAACTCCAACCGTTCCCTGGTGATGCGCCTGGACAAGCTCTCCGGCGAGGCCGTGGTGGCGCTGGAGCTGGCGACGGGCGTGCCCGTCATCTACGACGTCACCCCCGAGGGCGAGGTCGTCTCCAAGCGCGGCGCCTGCCCCTGACGCCTCGCGGATGGGGGGGTTGAATGTGCAGCCCCCCGTCCCGTCTGATGCTTGCGAAGGACGAACACCCCCAAGGATGCACACCATGAAGGCCCTGACCCTCGCTGTCGTGCTGCTCACCTCCGCCGCCTCGCTCGCCCAGACGGCGCCGCGCGTGGAAGAGGCCGCCAACGCCGCCGCTGCCTCCAACGCCGCCGCTGCCTCGGACATGAGCCGCCGCCCGCCGCCGCCGGGCCACTCCACGCCGCGCCCGCACCAGCCGATGCCGCCGCCCCCGCCCCAGCGCAACCTGGCCGTCGTGGACCGCGAGGTGATGGAGCGCCGCATCGACAAGCTGGAGAACGCGCTGCGCGACGCGATGTCCCGCACCCGTGACAACCAGGGCCGCAAGAGCATCCGCGACGCGATGGAGGAGTTGGACAAGCTGAGCGAGTACGTGGACGACGCCGCGTCCTACGGCACGGGCCTGCCGCCGCCGCACCCGGGCAACTACCCGGGGCCGCAGCAGCCGCCCCCGCCGCCGCCGGTGCGGCCCATCGCGGACGCGCAGTTCCGCAGCCTCACCCAGGCGATGGTCCGCGAGGCCTTCGCGCGCGACAAGCTGCGGGTGCTGTCGCAGGTCACCCCGAACGAGAACTTCCTCGTCACGCACGTGCTGACCCTGCTGGGCCAGTTCCCCCACTCCAACGACAAGCTGGAGGTGGTGCGCGTGATGCGGCCCGCCCTGCTGGATCCGCAGAACGGCTTCGAGCTGTACCAGGCGTTCCCGTTCTCGTCGGACAAGCAGAAGCTGCAGGCCATCCTCGACGGCGGCGGGCGCCGCTAGGCTGAGAGCCTCACCGTCCGGAGAGCGCGGCCCAGATGGACCGCGCCTCCGGAGAGTCCGCGGTCGCGTGGACGCTGGCCACCACGCGGCCCTCCGCATCCAGCGCCAGGACATAGGGCGTGCGGCTGGAGGCCAGTCCCAGGGCCTTGCCCATGTCGCCGTCCTTGTCCAGCCAGGTGTCCTTCCAATAGTCCTCCGGCACCTGGCCCTTTGCCTTGCCCCGCGCCGCGCCCTCGCTGACGAAGAACGGCAGCTTGAGGGTGATGAGCGACTGGCGGCGCACCGACTCCGGCACCTGCTGCTGATCCGCCACCGCGTACCACTGGCGCATCGCCTCACCGGCGGCCTTGTCGGTGATGATGACCACCAGCGCGGGCCGGCCCTTCAGCTCTTCGCTTGAGTGCGCGCCGTTCTTCAGGTCGTTCGCGGAGAAGGCCGGCAGCGGCTGTCCCGCCCGAGGCAGCGCGAACGCTCCCGGGGACAGCAGGAGCACGCTGGCCAGGCCCGCCCCCATGAGAGTGGTACGTCCCCGCCGCGGGTGTCTGGGTAGGCATGCCATGACGGGAGAGGTGCGCACGCGGAGACAGGCTCCCTAGCAGCCGGGATGCCTGCGCCCGGCCGCCTGCCTGTCCGTGGGAGGAATCCGGTAGGGTGGAGTCCCCCCTGACTCGGAGTCCCCTGATGCGAATCTCCCCCCTCGCACTCCTCCTGCTTCCCCTGACCAGCGGCGCGGCGGTGAAGAACGTCGCCACCGTGGCCGAGTTCCAGACCGCGCTCTCCTCCGCCACGGCCGGGGACGAGATCGTCCTCGCGAACGGCACCTACACGTTCAACGCGAACCTGACCTGCGCGGCGGAGGGCACCCAGGCGCTGCCCATCACCGTGCGCGCCGCGAACCGTCATGCGGCCCTCATCCGCTTCAACGCGACGGAGGGCTTCAAGGTGTCCGGCCGGTACTGGACCTTCGACGGGCTCACGGTGGAGGGCATCTGCGCGACTGATTCGAACTGCGAGCACGCCTTCCACGTCACCGGCCACGCGGACGGCTTCGTGCTGCGCAACAGCCGCGTGCGCGACTTCAACTCCCAGCTCAAGTCGAACGCGACGAAGAACGGCGCCGGTGTCTGGGAGATGCCCCACCGGGGGCTCATCGAGCGCAACGAGATCTACGACACCCGCCCGCGCGTGACGGGAACGCCCGTCAACAAGCTCAACATCGACACCGGTGACGACTGGGTGGTCCGCGACAACGAGGTTCACGACTTCGCCAAGCAGGGCGGCATCTCCTACGGCGCCTTCATGAAGAGCGGCGGCAAGCGCGGCATCTTCGAGCGCAACCGCGTCCTCTGCACGAGGGACCAGCCGGCCAGCGACACGCGCATCGGCCTGTCCTTTGGCGGTGGCGGGACGGGCAACGCGTTCTGTGCGCCGGCCTTCGATCCGGCCGTGCCGTGCACGCCGGAGCACACGGACGGCGTGATCCGGAACAACATCGTCGCCAACTGCTCCGACGTCGCCGTCTACCTGAACAAGGCCACGAACACGCGCGTGCTGTTCAACACGTTCATCAGCACGACGGGAGTGGACTACCGCTTCGCCGCCAGCACCGGCGAGGCCCACGGCAACGTGCTGTCCTCCGTCATCCGGGTCCGCGAGAGCGGCACCTTCACCGCGGGCACGAACCAGATGAACGTGGCCACGGCCACCTTCGCGTCCTGGTACGTGGCGCCGCTCAAGGGAGACCTGACCCTCAAGGGTGACGTGACGTCGCTCGTCCGCGCGGGCGCGCGCAACGCCCTGGTCACGGACGACTTCTGCGGCCGACCCCGACCTTCGACCGGGGCGTACACGCTGGGCGCGCTGGAGCATCCACAGGGCAACTGCGCGGCGGGCACGGGCGGTACGGACGCAGGCACGGGCGGCACGGACGCGGGCACGGGCGGCACGGACGCGGGCACGGGTGGCACGGACGCCGGCACGGGCGTCGCGGACGCGGGCATCATCCCCGACGCGGGCCCGGGACCGGAGGAGGAGCCGCCCGCGGATGAGGACGAGGACGGCGGCTGCAGCGCCGCTCCGGGCCTGCTGCCCCTGCTCCTGACGCTGCTGGTTCCGCTGAGCCTGCGTCGCCGCAGCCGTCGCGAGTAGCGACGACACCGAAGGGAGCGTGGGCCCTGGGGTCCACGCCTCCCGACGGGTGGGCGCTCAGACCGCGGTGGAGACGAACAGGCCGGGACGGATGGCCAGGACGCCGCCCACGATGAAGAGCAGTGACACCAGGGTGCCCACGAGGGGCAGCACGTACCCCGGCGGCGTGCGGCGGCGGTTCGCGGACAGGCAGCCCTGGATGGCGCCCACCGCGAGCACCATCATCACGATGTGGCCGATGAGCGCCGGGTAGTAGCCGCGCGTCACGAGCACCACGATGCCCACCAGCACCTGCAGCTGGACGAAGCCGGAGTAGGACGCGCCGATGATGCGTCCCACCTTGTCGAACGGCCGCTTCGTGGCGACGCAGAAGGCGAAGTACACGAGCGCGATGGCGCCAGCCAACAGCACCAGGTAGCGAAGCCCCGAGTGGAGATGGAAGAAGAAGGTCATGGACCGGGGGGTTTACCACCCGCCGGCCGGGGCGCGACGTTTACGACGGATCCGGCTTGGGCGTGCGCTTCGTGCTCGGGGGCAGGGGCGGCGCGGAGATGCGCTCGGCGGGGGGCAGCTCGCCGGTGAGGCTCTTGAGGAAGGCCACCAGGTCGTCCACCTCGCCGTCCTTCAGCGTGCGCCCCAGCTGGTAGCGCCCCATCAGGCGCACCATGGCGGGCAGGTCCTTCACGCTGCCGTTGTGCAGGTAGGGCCCCGTCTTCTCCACGTTGAGCAGGGTGGGCACGCGGAAGTAGCCGCGGTCGTCCTCGTTCTTCGTCGCGTCGAAGCGGCCCGCGTCGGTGAGGGTCGGGTAGGCCTCCACCAGCCCCAGCTTCTGGAACGACGTGCCGCCCACGGCGGGGCCGTTGTGGCAGGTGGTGCAGCCGGTGGTGACGAAGGCCTCCAGGCCGCGCTGCTCCTGGGCGGTGAGCGCGGCGTGCTCGCCCGCGAGGAAGCGGTCGAAGCGCGACGGCGTGGTGAGCGTGCGCTCGAAGGCGGCCAGGGCCTTCGCGGCGTGGGCCAGCGTCACCGGCTTGCGCTCCTTGGGGAAGGCGGCGCGGAAGCGCGCGGTGTACTCGGGCATGGAGGACAGCGTGGCCTCGACGCGCTTCGCGTCCGGCATGGCCATCTCCACCGGGTTCATCATCGGGCCCTCGGCCTGGGCCTCCAGCGTGGCGGCGCGGCCGTCCCAGAACTGCGCGATGTGGTGGGCCGCGTTGTAGACGGTGGGCGAGTTGCGGCTGCCCTTCTGCCCCCGGTGCCCGTCCGACAGCGCCTTGTTGTCCACGCCGAAGGTGTCCAGCCCGTGGCAGGTGTTGCAGGACACGTCGTGGTTCTTCGACAGCCGGGGCTCGTGGAAGAGCATGCGCCCCAGCGCCACCTGCGCCTCGGTGTCCGTCGGCAGCGGCTTCTGCCCGCGAGGCGTCTGGAAGAAGTGCTCGGCCAGCTTCGCCACCGCGGCGGGGTCCGGCACGGCGGGCC
>NZ_RAWG01000461.1 GCF_003611735.1 Corallococcus sicarius
GGGCAGACGGGGCGGCAGTAGATGCGCGTCGTCTTCACGGCCGTGAAGAAGCGCCCGTCGAAGCGGGCGTCCCGCGTCGTCAGCGCGCGGTAGCAGGCGGCGGGGTCCAGGCCGTTCATGGGGCCAAGCTCCCACAGGCCGGCGGGGCTGTCTGGCCGTTTTCGGACGTGGACGTGGGGCGCCTACGGCGGGGCCTGCATCGTCGCGGTCTCCAGGGAGGGCTCGACGCGCCTCGCCAGGGAGGAGACCACCTTGCTGTCCCCGACCTCCAGCACCCGGGTGATGCCCATCCCCACGAGCGCTCGGATGCACTGCACCCACAGGACCGGGGAGATGAGCTGGTCCTCCATGGACCGCCGGATGCAGACCAGCGTCTTCACGGTCCTGGCCGTGGTGTTGAGGACCACCGGGTAGCGGGGCATGCGCAGCGGGATGCGGGCCACCACCGCGCGCCACTCGTCTTGTATCTGCCCCATGAGCGGGGAGTGGAAGGCATGGCTGACCTGGAGCATCACGCACTCCCTGGCGCCCGCGGGGAGGGCCAGCTGCTTGAAGCGCTCCAGGGCCGCGTGACTGCCCGAAAGGACGAACTGCTCCGGGCCGTTGTGGAGCGCCACCACGAGCACGCCCTCCTGGCTCGCGGTGTGACAAAGCTCGTGGACCCGCGACACATCCAGCCCCATCACCGCGAGCATTCCTCCGGGCGTCGTGACACGGGCCATCAGCTCACCCCGTTTGCGCACGGCCTGGACCGCCGCCGTGAGCGTCAGGGAGCCGGCCGCCACCAGCGCGGAGAACTCCCCCACGCTGTGCCCCGCGACCGCCGCGGGCTTCAGCCCCTGCTCCTCCAACATCGCCAGACATGCGACGCTGCAGGTGACAATGGCTGGCTGCGCATTCTGCGTCGCGGTGAGTCTGTCAATGGGACCTTCCAGGCACAGCCGGGTGAGATTCATTCCGACGGCCTCGGAGGCCTCGTCGAACACCCGGCGGGCGGAGGGGGAGCCCTCCAGCAGCTTCTGTCCCATGCCGATCCGCTGGGAGCCCTGCCCCGGGAAGATCCACCCTGACGCGTTGCTCATTCTTGATCCGCTCTGAAACATCCCTGTCGGGTGAGAACCGCGTTCTCCGGCGATGCTGTAGCTTGCAGGTGTCGTACAATAGGTGTAGAAAGATCCGGTGTCCATGCGTCGTCTGGGGCGAAGCGGGACAGCGCCAATCCATCTCCTCGTGAAAGCCAGACGGGGCCTGAGCTCGCGCTGGTGATGAAAGAGTCATGTCGGATACGCGTTTCAGGCCGATTGCCATTGTGGGCCTTGGCAATGTCTTTCCCAGAGCCACGGGCGTCGAGGCCTTCTGGGAGCAGCTCTTGGGGGGGCGCACCGCCATCCGCGAGCTGAGCGACTCCCGGGAGCTTCCAGGCTGGTACTACGACGCGGATCCCACGGCGCCTGACCGGACCTACTGCAAGCACGCCGCGCTGCTGGACGAGCTGAAGCTGGACTACCGCAAGTACCGGCTGCCGCCCAAGACGCTCCAGGACATGCACCGCACGCAGCTGGCCTTCCTGGAGGCGACCTCGCAAGCGCTGGAGGACGCCAGCGCCCTCATGGCCAGGACGGCGCCCGAACGCGTGAGCTTCGTGCTCGGCTCCCTGGGCGGCGGCCTCCGCCCGGACACCCGCGTCCGGACGCGGCTGCTGGACATGGTGCGCTCACTCTCCGAATCCTCCACGCTGGCGTCACTGGGCCCGGACGTCGCGGAGCGGGTGCGCTCCTCGGTCGTCCAGCAGCTGGAGGCCGAGATGGCCGGGCTCACCGAGGACGAAGCGATCGCCTCGTTCAGCAGCGTGTGGGTCGGTCGGGCGGCGAAGATCTTCAACATCCGCGGGCCCCACACCACCGTCGATGCGGGGTACGCCTCCAGCCTGGCCGCCCTCCAGACGGCCAGCAACCAGCTCAACTTCGGCGACTGCGACGTGGCGCTGGCGGCGGGCTGCAGTCAGCTGCTCACGCCGCATGATCTCGTGGCCTTCAGCAAGCTGGGCGGGCTGGCTGTCTCGTCGCTGACGCCCTTTGATCGCCGCGCGAGCGGGACGCTCCTGGGCGAAGGGGTCGGGGTCTTCGTCCTGCGCCGGCTGGACGACGCCGTGGCGGCCGGGGAGCGGATCCACGCGGTCATCCGTGGCATCGGAGCCGCGTCGGACGGCAAGGGCAAGTCCCTGCTGGCGCCCAACACGCGGGG
The DNA here is from genome assembly GCF_003611735.1 of Corallococcus sicarius. Taxonomy (GTDB): domain Bacteria; phylum Myxococcota; class Myxococcia; order Myxococcales; family Myxococcaceae; genus Corallococcus; species Corallococcus sicarius. The sequence goes on from NZ_RAWG01000461.1 coordinate 2,245, forward strand.
CCAGGTGCTGGCGATGCGCCGGGCCTATGCCCAGGCGGGCTACGGGCCCGCGGACGTGCAGTACGTGGAGTGCCATGCGACAGGCACCGCCCTGGGCGACCTCACGGAGATCGAAAGCCTGAAGGAGGTGTTCGGGCGCGGGCAGGCCGCCGGGAGCGTCATGCTGGGTGGGGTCAAGGAGCTGACCGGCCACCTGCAGGCCGCGGCGGGGGCTGCGGGGCTCATGAAGGCCACGCTGGCGCTGACCCATCAATTCCTGCCGCCCCAGCACACGTTCGAAGCCCCCGCGAGAGGGATTGATTTCGAAGGCACCCCCTTCTACCTGTCGAACCGTGGCAAGCCCTGGCCGGCCGTGGCTGGTGGGCTGCGGCGCGCGGGCGTGAGTGCCTTCAGCTTCGGGGGCATCAGCTATCACCTCACCGTGGAGGAGTACGCCCCGGAGCATCACGCGGCGCTCTCCGGGACGCTGCCCGCCCCAAGGCCCGCCGAGCCGATAGCGATTGTCGGCCTGGGCGGCGTCTTCCCTCAGGCGGAGAGCCCGGAGGCGCTGTGGCAGAACCTGTTGGACAAGCGCTGCGCCATCGGTGGCATCCCGCCGGAGCGCGCGCCCATCGACCGCTATCTGGACCCGTCCCGCAAGAGCAAGGTCCGGCCCTACACCGACCTCGCGGGCTACATCGTTGACGGCTCCTGGCCGCAGGAGCGGATCCGGGTCCCGCCCAAGGTGTCCTCGCAGATCGACCGGGGCCACAGCTGGACGATGAAGGCCGCGCTCCAGGCGTTGGACGACGCGGGCCAGACCCCGGGGGTGGTGGATCCCCAGCGCGTCGGCGTCGTGATGGGCTACCTGCCGCCCCTGGAGCGGGAGTTCCAGACCCAGGCCCGCGTGTACTACGCCGAGTTCGACGGGCGGCTCGGCGCGCACCTGGAGAAGCTCGGCGTCGAGGCCGCGACGGTTGCCCGGATCCGCGGCGAGGTGGAGGCGCACTACAAGCGCGAGCTGCCGCCCATCACCGAGGACACGCTGCTGGGCTACCTCGGCAGCCTCGCGTCGAGCCGCATCGCCCACCACCTGGACTTCCAGGGGCCCGCGCTGATGGTGGAGTCCGCGTGCGCCTCCAGCCTCGCGGCGGTGGATATCTCCATGAACCACCTGCGCACGGGCGCGTGTGACCTGGTGCTCGCGGGCGGCATGTACGCGTCGCTGGGCGTGGACGCGCTCAGCCAGTGCTGCTCCTTCGGAGGCCTGTCGCAGACGGGCTCGTTCCCGTTCGACGCCCGGGCGGATGGGTACATCTCGAGCGAAGGAGCCGCGCTGCTGGTGCTCAAGCGCCTGTCGGATGCGACGGCCGCGGGAGATCGCATCTACGCGGTGATCCGCTCGGTCGCTGGCGCCACGGATCCGAAGAGCGCGTCCATCTGGGCCCCTAGCGCGGAGGGCCAGGTGCAGGCGGTCCGCCGGGCCGTGGAGAAGGCGGGCGTGTCGCCCGCGGACATCCAGTACGTGGAGGGCCATGGCACGGGGACCCCCGTGGGCGACCCCATCGAGGTGGAGACGTATCAGACCGTCTACGGCGAGGCGTCGCGGGGCGGGCGGATCTTCCTGGGGTCCATCAAGTCGAACATCGGCCACCTGAACTCCGGGGCCGGCGCGGCCGCGCTGACCAAGGTCGCCCTGGCGCTGCACCGCAAGCAGGTCCCTCCGAACCTGGGCTTCGAGCGGCCCAACCCCCGCATCCCGTGGGATCAGATTCCCTTCCACGTCCCGACGCAGCTGGAGCCCTGGGACGTGGCCGGCGATGGCCTCCGCAGGGCGGGCGTCTCATCCTTCGGGCTGGGCGGGACCAGCTTCCACGCCATCGTGGAGGAGGCGCCGCGGGACTCCGGGAAGCGCGCCCCCCGGGTGACCGCGGTGGAGCCCGGACGGCCGCCGTTCCTGCACCTCACCGGCGCCAGCGCGGCGGACATCCTCCAGCAGGTGGACGGGCTCCTCCAGCAGCTGGCGCGCGAGCCCGGCCTGGACCTCCGCAGGCCGCTGCCGGCGGGCCCGGGGGCGCCGTGCCGGTTCGCCATGACGCTCCCGAAGGGACAGCCCGCGACCAGGGGACTGGAGCGGGCCCGGCGGCTGCTGGCCGGCACGGGAACACCGAGCCTGCCGGAGCAGGGCCTCTTCTTCTACGACACCCGGGACCCGCGGCAGCTGCACTCGGGCAGGGTGGCGGTGGTCTTCCCGGGGCAGGGGCCGCAGTACGTGAACATGCTCCGGGAGCTGGCCGCGGAGTACCCGGTGGTCGCCAGCACCCTCGCGGAAGCGGACGTGGCCTTCCAGGGCCTCGCGCAGCGCCGCCTGTCCGACACCTTCTGGGTGCCTCCGGGGAGCGAGAGCACGTACCGGCAGGATGACGACACCGTCCATGCCGCCGTCCTCGCGGCGAACGTGGCGCTCTTCCGGCTGATCCGCTCATGGGGCATCCGGGTGGACGTCCTGCTGGGGCAGAGCGCCGGCGAGTACGCGGCGCTGGTCGCCAGCGGGATGCTCTCCTTCGAACAGGCGCTGCGCGCCATCTACCAGCGCACGCTCACCGTCACCCGGCTGCCCGTGGGCTCGCCGGGCCTGATGGCCAGCATCAGCGGCGACTTCGAGCGGATCCGTGGAGTGCTCCGCGAGGCGCCGGGATACGCCACCGTGGCGGCGGAGAACGCTCCGGGGCAGGGCATCGTCGCGGGAGAGACCCAGGCGGTCGAATACGTCCTCCGGTGGTGCGCCGCGAACGGGTTCGAAGCGCGGCCCCTTCCGGTGTCGCACGCGTACCATACGCAGCTCATCGCGGGGGCCATCCCTCCCTTCCGGGCGGAGCTGGAGAAGCTCTCCTGGAGCGAGCCCCGGCTGCCGGTCCTCTCCAGCGTCCACGGCCGCTACTACGCATCCCCGGTGCAGCCCCGCTTCATGGCGCGCCACCTGGCCCTGCAGTACGTGCTGCCGCTCCAGTTCGCGCAGCACGTGCGCCAGCTCCACGACGACGGTGTCCGCATCTTCATCGAGTCCGGACCCAAGTGGTCCCTGACCGCCTTCATCCAGGCCACGCTCAAAGGCAGACCGTACATGGCGCAAGCAAGCACCCACCCCAAGACGGGCGAGACCGAGCAGTTCCATCGCCTGCTGGCCTTCAGCCATGTCCACCACCTGCTCAGCGGTGAGGTGCCCTCCCATGGCGCTTGAGACCCTGGCGTCGATTCGTGAGGCGGTGGTCGCCGCCCTGGTCCAGGGCGTGGGCTATCCGCGCGAGCTCTTCGGCGATGACGTGGAGCTGGTGAAGGACCTTGGAATGACGCCGGAAGAGATCAACGCGGCGGTGGCCGCCGCCGAACGGAGCTTTGGCATCC
>NZ_RAWG01000462.1 GCF_003611735.1 Corallococcus sicarius
AAGTAGGCTCCACCCCCGCCCCCGTCACCCGAGCCGTGCCTGCCATGCCGTCCTTCCTCCCGCACACCTCCGCCCGCGCCGCCGGGCTCTTCGCGGCGGTCGCGCTGGTGCTCACCAGCGCCACGCCTGCGTCCGCCCTGCCGGGTGGAGGCCGGACCCCGCGCGCCATCGTGGAGGCGGACTCCGACCTGCCTCCGCCGATAACGGGCGTGGACGTGGAGGAGCACCTGGGCGACCCGCTCCCGCTGGAGACCCGCCTCCTGGACTCCTCGGGGGAAGAAGTTCGGCTGGGGACCCTGCTGTCGAAGACGCGCCCCACCCTGCTCACGCTGGTGTACTACGAGTGCCCCATGCTCTGCAGTCTCGTCATCAACGAGCAGGTCCGCGTGATGCGCGAGCTGGGCCTGGAGCTGGGCAAGGACTACGAGGCGGTCACCGTCAGCATCGACCCCAAGGACACCCCGGGGCAGAGCAGTGAGCGCCGCCGCAAGTATCTGCAGTCCATGGGCAAGCCGGAGAACGCGCCCTGGCATTTCCTCACCGGCACCGACGAGAACGTCCGCAAGCTCGCCGACGCCGTGGGCTTCAAGTACACGTATGACCCGAGCACGAAGCAGTACGCCCACCCTGCGGTGGTCACCGTGCTCACCCCGGAGGGGAGCATTTCGCGCTACCTCTACGGCACGTCGTTCGACCGTCAGAACGTGAAGCTGGCGCTGCTGGAAGCGGCGGGCGGTCGGGTGGGGACGAGCGTCGATCGCATCGTCATGTCCTGTTTCAAGTATGACACCGCCACCCGGCGGTACGGTTTCTACATCTTCGGATTCATCCGCCTGGGCTCCCTTGCTGTCTTCGGCGCCCTGGCCACGATGCTGATCTATTTCTGGAGGCGCGAGCTGAAGAAAGGCGCGACTACATGAGCGACCTGGCCAACCAATTCCTGTTCCTCCCGGAGCGCGCGTCCACGTTCGCGGAACGGGTCGACTTCCTGCACTACTTCGTCGTCGGTACGACGATGGTGATGTCCGCGGGCGTCGGTCTCGCGGCGCTCTTCATGTTCTTCCGCTACCGTCGGCGGGAGGCCCACCAGACGACGGAATACGTCGTGCCGGACCTGAAGACGGAGTTCCTCTTCGTCTCCGTGCCGCTGGTGTTCTTCCTGGCGTGGTTCGCCATCGGGTTCCGGGACTTCACCTGGTACACCACTCCGCCCAAGGACTCGATGGATGTCTACGTCATGGGCAAGCAGTGGATGTGGAAGTTCTCCTATCCGGAGGGCCCCAACGGCGTGAACGTGCTGCACGTGCCGGCGCACCGCCCGGTGCGGCTGCTCCTCACGTCCCGCGACGTGATCCACTCCTTCTACGTCCCGTCCTTCCGCATCAAGATGGACGCGCTGCCGGGCCGCTACACGCAGGCCTGGTTCGAGGCGACGAAGCCCGGCACGTACCAGGTGCTCTGCACCGAGTACTGCGGCCTGTCGCACTCGAAGATGCTGGCCGAGGTCGTCGTGCTCGCGCCGGAGGACTACGAGAACTGGCTGAAGGAGCAGCAGCGCGGCCGCCTGCAGGACCGGCAGGACGCGCTGGCGGACACGTCGCTCGTGCCGCCCGTGGCCCGCATGTCCGAACAGGGCCAGAAGCTGGTGGGCTCCCAGGGGTGCCTGGGCTGCCACTCGGTGGACGGCTCCAAGCACATCGGCCCCACCTTCCTGGGCATGTACGAGCGCACCGAGAAGCTCCAGGACGGCCAGGACATCCGCGTGGACGAGGCGTACATCACCCAGTCCATGATGGACCCGGGCGCGCACATCGTCGCCGGCTACCAGAACGTGATGCCGACCTACCAGGGCAAGCTGCAGGGCCCTGAGTCCGCCGCCATCGTCGAGTACATCAAGTCGCTGCGCACTCCGAACGTGCGCGAGAGCGCTTCCGAGGGACCCGCCTATGACCCCATCCAGTAGCATCGCCGCGCCGGGGGCCGTCGTCCCCGGCCATGAGGCGACCGACGACCACGGCCATCATCCGAGCTACCTCACGGACGGCACCACGGTGAAGTCGTGGCTGCTGACGGTGGACCACAAGCGCATTGGCATCATGTACATGGCCTGGGTGCTGCTCTTCTTCCTGGTGGGCGGCATCTTCGCGCTGCTCATCCGGATCGAGCTCCTGACGCCCGGTCCGACCATCATGGACGCGATGACGTACAACCGCGTCTTCACGCTGCATGGCATCGTCATGATCTTCCTGTTCATGATCCCTGCCATCCCCGCCATCTTCGGCAACTTCATGCTGCCGCTGATGCTGGGCGCCAAGGACGTGGCGTTCCCGCGGCTGAACCTGCTGTCGCTCTACGTGTACCTGGCGGGCGCGGGCTTCGCGCTCTGGGGCATGCTCAACGGCGGCCTGGACACCGGCTGGACGTTCTACACGCCGTACAGCGCGCACACGACGACGACGGTGGCGCCGGTGCTCTTCGGCGCGTTCATCATCGGGTTCAGCTCCATCCTCACGGGCATGAACTTCATCGTCACCGCGCACACCATGCGGGCGCCGGGCATCACCTGGTTCAAGATGCCCCTGATGGTCTGGGCGCTCTACGCGACCAGCTGCATCCAGGTGCTCGCGACGCCGGTGATTGGCCTCCTGCTCCTGCTGGTGACGGCGGAGAACCTGTTCAGCCTGGGCATGTTCGACGTGGCCCGCGGCGGTGACCCGGTGCTCTTCCAGCACCTGTTCTGGTTCTACAGCCACCCGGCCGTGTACATCATGGTGCTGCCGGCGTTCGGCGTGATGAGCGAGATCGTCTGCGCCTTCAGCCGCAAGAACATGTTCGGCTACCGCGCGGTGGCGTACTCCAGCGTGGGCATCGCCTTCGTGGGCTTCTTCGCCTGGGGCCACCACATGTTCGTGTCCGGCCAGTCGACCTTCAACGCCGGCGTGTTCGGCGTGCTGTCGATGCTGGTGGGCGTGTTCACCGCCATCAAGGTCTTCAACTGGGTGGGCACCGTCTACAAGGGCGCGGTGGAGTTCACGACGCCGTTCGCCTACTTCTGCGGCTTCCTGTTCTTCACCGTGTTCGGCGGCATGACGGGCATCGCGGTGGCGACGGTGTCGCTGGACGTGCCGTGGCACGACACCTACTTCGTCGTGGCGCACTTCCACTTCATCATGGTGGGCGCGACGATCATGGCCTTCCTGGCCGCGCTCCACTACTGGTTCCCGAAGATGTTCGGGAAGATGTACCACGAGGGGTGGGGCCTGGTGTCCGCGGCGCTCATCATCCTGGGCTTCAACGCCACGTTCATCCCCCAGTTCCTCCTGGGCAACGCGGGCATGCCGCGCCGCTACTACGAGTACCCGGAGCGGTTCCAGGCGCTCAACGTGGCGTCCACGGCCGGCGCGTCCCTGCTGGCGTTCGGGTTCGTCATCATCGCCATCTACCTGACGTACGCGCTGGTGTACGGCGAGCGCGTGGACAACCCGTGGCACAGCCGGGGCTACGAGTGGCTGACGTCGTCCCCGCCGCCCACGCACAACTTCATTGGTCCCCAGCCGACCTACCCGGAAGAGCCCCACTTCTACGTGGAGCCGAACACGGGCAAGGGCGAGGTCTCAGATGTCTAGCGCGCACGTGACGCCGGGTACGCTGCCCGGTCCGAAGCTGGCCGCCCACTTCGCGTCGCTGGAGGTGCAGAACCACGCGGCGCGGCTGGGCATGTGGCTGTTCCTCGCGACGGAAATCCTGCTCTTCGCGGGTCTGTTCGCGTGCTACGCGGCGTACCGCTTCCTGTTCCCGGACGCGTGGGCCGCGGCCAGCCGCAGCCTGGACCTGACGATGGGCACCATCAACACGGTGGTCCTCATCACCTCCTCGTTCACCGCCGCCATGGCGGTGCACTACGCCAAGGAGGGGAAGAACAAGATGGTGGGGCACATGTTCGTGCTCACGCTGCTGATGGCCATCGGGTTCCTCGTCATCAAGTTCTTCGAGTACAAGCACAAGTTCCACATCGGGACGCTGCCGGGCCGCTACTACTTCTACGAAGGCATCCAGCTGCCGGGCGCGCCGCTGTACTTCACGGTGTACTTCGCCTCCACCGCGCTGCACGCCCTGCACGTCGTCATCGGGATGACGGTGCTGGCGTTCTCCACGGTGCGCGCGTACCGCGTCGGGGACTTCAGCGCGAACAACTACACGATGGTCGAGCTGGGCTCCATGTACTGGCACCTCGTCGACCTGGTGTGGATCTTCCTCTTCCCGATGCTGTACCTGGTCTGAGGGACACGACATGGCCATCGCCAACGAATCGCATCAGGAAGAGCACAACATGCAGGAGCACCACGGCGCCGGGCGCTACGTGGTCATCTGGGTGGTCCTGCTGGTGCTCACGCTCGTCACCGTCTTCACCGGCCGCATGCACCTGCCGGACTTCGGCCTGCTGCTGGCGCTCGTCATCGCCAGCGTGAAGGGCACGCTGGTGGCGCTGTACTTCATGCACCTGTCCGAGCACCGCGGCGCCAACCGCCTGGTGTTCGGGGTGTCCATCATCTTCGTGGTGCTGCTCATCGGCTTCACGCTGATGGACTTCGGCACGCGCTTCCGGCTCGCCAACCCTCCGGGCTCGCAGTACAGCGACCTGCAGCCGGTGGACATCGGGGCGAACACGGCCGAGGGCCGCCAGGGTGGGCACCAGCAGAAGATCAAGCAGCAGGGCGAGACGCACGAGTAGTCGCAAGCGTCTTCAAGCCTTGAAGCAGCCACGCGGCGCCCGGGATTCTTCCCTGGCGCCGCGTCGCTTTTGGGGCGGACCTGCGACGACTACAGCGCGATGGTCAGGTTGAAGGAGAGCGCCGTGTCGGTGGACACCTTGCCCGGAGGCGGGGCGCTGTCCGACTTCACGAGGAAGCCCACGCCCAGGGCCAGCGCGTCGGTGAGGTTGGCCATCACCTGCGTCTGGCTGCTGAAGAGCACGCGCGACTCGGTGATGACGCTCACCAGGATTTCAGCCTCCTCCTGGAAGGTGATGTCCTTGGAGATGCCGTAGCGGAACAGGGCGCCGAAGCGGGGACCGCCGATGTCCACGTCCGCCAGGTCCAGGCGCGCCGGGTAGTACTGGAAGCGCATCTCGCGGGCGTAGCGGAAGGCGAAGTCGGTGCGCAGGGTGGAGTCGCGGCCGGACTCCTTCTTGGTGTCGAACCAGAGGATGCTGGCGCCGGCTTCACCGTAGGGCCGCGCCTCCACGCTCTTGATGTGGTCCGTGTCCACGCCCGTCAGGAGGTAGCCGCTGAGCAGCTCCGTGAAGCGGCGGTCGCCACGCAGCTCGATGCCGGCGTTGAGGGCCACCACCTGCGACAGCGACTCCGCCTCCCCTTCCAGCTGGGGCGGGCGGCTGCGGCCGTACGCGCCGAAGGCCTTCGCCGAGTAGATCCACCGATCCGTCTTGCGCAGCGCGCTCGCGAGCCCGCTCACCGTCAGCGTGGACGCGTTGCCGGTGAGGGAGATGAGGCTCAGGCCCACGCTGACATCCCAGACGCTGGGCTTCGCGGCGGCGGGGGCCGCGGCGGTGGCGGTGGCCGTCGGG
>NZ_RAWG01000463.1 GCF_003611735.1 Corallococcus sicarius
GGAAGGGGTGGCGGCGGTGGGGGCCTGCGGCGCGGCGAGCAGCGTGAAGAGCAGGGATTCCAGCAACATGGCGTGCGCCTCCGGAGCAGGCACCGGGGTGCCCGCGGGGACCATCTACCGCATCCGGACGGCCCCCGGGGGGCCAGCATTCACCGCTGTGTGGCTTTGACCAGACGCTTCCGCTGCTTCACGCCCAGCAGGTAGAAGCGCTCACGCAGGGCCTGGGCCTCGTCGGGCGTCAGGTCCCCGGAGCCTCCCAGGTGCTCGTCCCGCCAGGCGATCGCCCGGCTGATGCTCGCCGAGGCCGCCGCGGAGATGTTCAGGCTCTGGCTGAAGCCCTTCATGGGCACCCAGAAGGTCCCGTCCACGCCCGACAGGACGTCGTCGCTCACGCCGAAGCGCTCGTTGCCGAACACCATGGCGAACTTCGTGTCGAAGCGCAGGCTGTAGAGGCTGGTGGCCCCTTCGCGCAGTGCGGACGCGTAGAGGCTGAAGCCCTGCCCCTTCAGGTGCTCGCGGCACTCCGCGAACGTCTTGTAGAGGTGCACGTCCAACCACTTGTCGCAGCCCTGGGCCACCCGCGAGTTGGGGATGAAGGGCGCGTCCGGGTTGATGACGACGTGCACCTCCTGCACGCCCATGGATTCGCAGGTGCGCAGCACCGCGGCCATGTTGAAGTTGTCCTCCAACCGGTCGAGCACCACGGTGAAGTTGCGCGTGCGCTGACTGACGACGCGGTCAATGCGCTCCTTGCGCTCGTCGAGCAGGAACTGCTCCGGCTCGACGACGTCGCGCTCGAACTTCTCGTAGCGGGGGCCTCCACCAGCCATCGACTCAGCGCCTCCCGCCGGACTTCTTGCCGGCGGACTTCTTCGTGGACGCCTTGCGCACGGGCTTCCTCGCGGACGCCTTCACCGGGGCCTTGCGAGCGACCTTCTTCGCCACGGGCTTGCGCGAGGTCTTCTTCGCGGCGGACTTCTTCGGCGCGGCCTTGCGAGCACCGCCCGCCTTCTTCGCCACGGCCTTCTTCGCGGCCCCCTTCTTCGCGGCGGACTTCTTCGCCACGGGCCTGCGCGCGGCCGTCTTCACGGCGGACTTCTTCGCGGGGGCCTTCTTGGCGGACGCCTTCTTCGCCGGGGCCTTCTTCGCCGGGGCGGCGGACGCACGCTTCGTCGGAGCCTCCACGTGGATCTTCTCGGTGCGGCCGGTGAAGAGCACCTCCGCCACCGCGTCCATCAGCGCCTGCATGCCCTCGCCCGTGGCGCAGGACACCGGGTACACGCGGATGCCACGACGGCGCAGGGCCTCCGTGAAGGGCCCCAGCCGCTCGCGGGCCTCCGTGAGGTCCAGCTTGTTCGCGGCCACCACCTGCGGCTTGCTGGCCAGCTCCGCGCTGTACTTCTTCAACTCCACGTTGAGGATGTTGAAGTCGTCCAGCGGCTTGCGGCCCTCGCCCTCGGCGCCCATGTCGATGAGGTGCACCAGCACCTTGCAGCGCTCCACGTGGCGCAGGAACTGGTGGCCCAGGCCCACGCCCTCGCTGGCGCCCTCGATGATGCCGGGGATGTCCGCCATGACGAAGGACAGGTTGTCCTTGTACTGGACCATGCCGAGGTTCGGCACGAGCGTGGTGAACGGGTAGTCCGCCACCTTCGGCCGAGCGCGGCTCACGCGCGAGATGAACGTGCTCTTGCCCGCGTTCGGGAAGCCCAGCAGGCCCACGTCCGCCAGCAGCTTCAGCTCCAGCCGCAGGGTGATCTCCTCGCCCTGGGCCCCGTCCTGCGCGAAGCGCGGCGTCTGGCGCGTGGAGGTGGCGAAGTTCATGTTGCCCAGGCCGCCACGGCCGCCCTTGGCCGCCACGTACTCCTGGCCCGGCTCGCTCAGGTCCACCAGCAGTTCGCCGGTGTCGTTGTTGCGGATCAACGTGCCCACCGGCACCTGGAGCACCATGTCATCGGCCCCGTGACCGTTGCAGTCGCTGCCCATGCCGTGCTCACCGTTCTTCGCCCGGTGATGCTGCTGGTAGCGGTAGTCCAGGAGCGTGGTGAGCTGCGGGTTCGCGACGAACGACACGGAGCCGCCGTTGCCGCCGTCCCCGCCGTTGGGACCGCCCCGCTCGATGAACTTCTCGCGCCGGAAGGACACGGCGCCGTTCCCGCCGTCGCCCGCCTTCACGTAGATGCGTACTTCGTCGACGAACTTCATGGGGCGAACGCCCTCCTGGAAAAATACAAAGCGGGCCGTCCTCGCATCCAACCGTCCGCGAGGACGGGGTGGACCGGGAACGACCCGCTCGGGGATGCCGTGCCCGGGGTCGCCCCCGGAGCAGCCGACTTAGGCGGTCGCCTGCTCGGCGGCAGCGGCCGGGTACACCGACACCTTCTTCTTGTCGCGGCCGAGGCGCTCGTACTTCACCACGCCGTCCACCGTCGAGAAGAGGGTGAAGTCGCGGCCGAGCTTCACGTTCGTGCCCGGGTGGATGACCGTGCCGACCTGGCGCACGAGGATGCTGCCCGCGGAGATCGTCTCCCCGCCATACACCTTCACGCCGCGGTACTGCGGGTTGGAATCACGCCCGTTGCGCGAAGAACCCTGTCCCTTTTTATGGGCCATGACACCTGCTCCTTGAAGTTCGTGACTGAAAAAGTCCGGGAAGGCAGCGACCGACTAGCCGGAGATCGAGGTGACCTTCACCTCGGTGTACGGCTGGCGGTGGCCACGGCGACGCGTCCAGCCTTCCTTCTCCTTGCGGAAGTGGAGGACGCGGCGGTGCTTGTCCTGCGCCAGCACCTTGCCCACGACCTTCGCTCCCGACACCGTCGGCTGCCCCACCTTGGGGCTGTCCGAGCCGCCCAGGAGGAGGACCTCGGTGAAGGAGACCTCGGCGCCGATGTCCCCGGCGATCTTCTCGATCCGGAGAACGTCGCCTTCGGCAACGCGGTACTGCTTCCCGCCTGTGCGAATGACTGCGTACATCGTCGAACCCCTGTCAGCTTCGGGTTGGTTCAACCCATGGAATCCAACGCGCATTTCGGACGGCGGACCGCCCGGCGCGCTAAAAGACGGCGGGACTTACGGGAAACCCGGGGGGGAGTCAAGGCACATGGCGGATCAGATTTTCCGCAAGGCCCCCGCTTTACTTTTGAATGAGATTCCCGGAATAAAGTCCACTGGAAAGCAAGCGGGTGTTCGCTAGGATGCGCGCCGCTTGAAACCCGACCTGTACCTCATTTTGAGGGGGAGACACACCATGAAGAAGATCATGATCGGCCTGGCGGCCCTGGCCTCGCTCACGCTCACGGCTTGCGGCGGCAGCGTCTGCGACGACCTCGAGGACTCGGCCAACACGCTGTCCGACAAGGCCGAGAAGTGTGGCTTCGAGCAGCCGGACAATGACGAGGTCACCGACGCGGATCGCGAGGCCTGTGAGGAGTCCGTCAAGAGCTGCACGGATGACGACAAGACGAAGATCGACTCCTTCGTGGACTGCGTGAACGACATCAAGGAGTGCTCCGACAAGACCACGGCCGAGCAGAACTCGTTCTCGGCCAGCACCCTCGCTTGCTACCTCAAGCTGCAGGGGCTGAGCGCCTCTTGCGCCGCGGCCGCCGCGGAGTAGGCCTCCCGCCTTCGTCGCTGTGACACTCAGGGCCCGGTTCCCTCCCCAGGGAATCGGGCTCTTTCGTTGCGGGCCCCCGCCGCGCGCGCCCCCAGCGCCCGGTCCACCACGCGGTGGCGCTGCTGGAACTCCAACTCCAGCGGGTCCAGCTTCAAGCCGCGCTCGTAGGCCTCCAGGGCGCGCTGGAGCTGACCGTCGCGCTCCAGTGCGCCGCCGGTGAGGAAGTGCACCCGCGCGGCGCCGACGGCCCGGGGCTGATCGGCCAGGTACTCGCGGCGCAGGGCCTCCGCCTGCCCGGGGGTGAGGCCCGCCTCCAGGCACCGGGCGACGCCCCGGGGGTTGCCCAGCCGTGCGTCATAGCGCGCCCGGCGCAACGGCAGCCCCAGCGTGTCGCCCGCGTCCCTGACGCGGCCCAGCATCGACTCCAGGCGCGCCTGCTGCCCGCGCGACAGGGGCCGCTGCCGCAAGGCCGACAGGGTGGTCCACACATCGCGCGCCCGCTCCCGCACGGCCTCCATGTCCACATCCGGTGCGAGCCCCAGCACCGTGTAATGGGTGCCCTCGCCCGACCGCTCGCGGTGCGCCTCCAGGACGCGCTCCGCCTCGGCGTCGTCCGGGGGCTCCCGGGGCGCGGGCGGCGCGGAGGCCGGGGTGCCGGCGAGGTGCTGCTCCACGCGGGCCTTCAACGTGGCCGACGGCGCGACGAACTGGACGCCGAAGCCCGGGCACATGCTCCAGGCCCGGGCCTGCTCGGGCGAGACATGGCGCACCACCTCGCACGTGACGGCCAGCGGCCCCGTGCGCAGCGGCAGCACCACCTGGACCCGCGCGAACAGCGGGGGCAGTTCCCCCGTCGCGTGCAGGAACACCCCGCCGCGCGACAGGTCGGAGCCCGTGAAGGGCCGGGGCTCCGTGCCCGGATGCAGCAGCACCTGCACCGGAAGCGACCCACCGCCAGGAGCCATGAGCGGGGTCCGCCGGGGCCCACCGGACGTCGTCACCCGGGCGCCGCCCGTGGGCACGGGGGACGCGGGCAGGGAAGCGCTCATGGAGCTGGCGGGGCTGGCGCGCGGCGGTGGGGTCCGCACGGACAGGCTCTGCTCCAGCGCGGTGCGCAGGGCGAGCGCACTGGGGAAGCGCTCCTCCGGGGTCTTCGCCAGGGCGCGCAGGACGACGGCCTCCACCGCGGCCGGCACCCCGGGATGCACCGAACGCAGCGGCGGCGGCTGCCGCGTCTGGTGTGCCACGAGCTGGGCCGTGAGCCCCTCATCGGGAAAGGGCAGCCGCCCGGTGAGGAGCTGGTAGGCGATGACGCCCATCGCGTACAGGTCCGCCCGGCCATCCAGGCGCCGGCCCAGCGACTGCTCGGGCGCCATGTACTCCGGCGTCCCCACGATGATGCCCGCCAGCGTCTCCGGCATGCTCGCGTCCAGCAGCTTCGCGATGCCGAAGTCGAGCACCTTCACGAACGGCATCCCCCGCCCGCGCTTCACCAGGAAGATGTTGTCCGGCTTCAGGTCGCGGTGGACGATGCCCCGGGCGTGCGCCGCATGCAGCGCGTCACACACCTGGGACAGCATGGGCACCACCGCCGAGGCCGACAGCGGCGTCCCCACCCAGGCCGACAGCGGCGCCCCCTCCAGGTACTCCATGATGAGGTACGGACGCGGCGCCGCGGCGTTGAGGTCGAAGATGCTGACGATGTTCTCGTGCCCGATGAGGTTCACCGCCCGGGCCTCGGCATGGAAGCGCTGCACCAGCTCCGGGTAGCGCGCCAGGTGCTCGTGCAGCACCTTCACCGCCACGCGGCTGCCAATGGACTCGTGCTCCCCCAGGTACACGGAGCCCATCC
>NZ_RAWG01000464.1 GCF_003611735.1 Corallococcus sicarius
GGGATGAACCTGCCGGGGGGTGGGAAGCCCCTCGTGGTGTTTCCGCGGACTGAAGACATCCGGCCCGTGGTGATTCCACAGCGGCGGTTGCCGGCAGGGAAGATGGAGAAGCACCACGTCTTCCCGCAGTCACCGGATCTTGCTCGGTGGTTCAAGAAGCAAGGCGTCAATATCCACCTGTACACCCTGCCCATTCCCGTTCACGTTCACCGACGCATTCACAGTGGAGGACCCAGGGGCGGCGAGTGGAACCAAGCTTGGCGCGAATACATGGACGCCAACCTGAATGCCTCTCCCCAGGAGATCTACCAGCATGCCGGAACGCTCATCTACCGTTTCCAACTCACCGGCGGCCCTCTTCAGCAGTACAACTGACCTTCTTGTGATTGAGGAGTGAACGCCCATGCCTCGTTACTTCTGGCTGCGCGACGACACGGCAGCCACGTCGCGCTACAGCGGGGATTTCAATGCCGCGCACAAATGGAGCCTCCCAGGCCTCAAGAATTGTCCAGGCTGCGGCGTCACCTGGGCAGGAGCGGGGCGCCAGTACCCCGCCGTGGACCTTTCACTCATCCCCGAGCATGGAGAATTCGAAGAGGCCCGACCCGAACCCTTCCACGAATTCATCCGCCTCCAGACGTTGGTGCGTCCCCTTGCCCCACCGAACTCAGAACTTCCTCCCGGCACGGACTTCGGTCCTCTCGTAGGGACCGCTTCGGGGCAGTTCGGCCCGTTCACGTGGCTTGGAACCTCGATGATGATCATCCGCCGCGACGCGCTCGACAGTCTGCAGGCCGCAGGCGTGCGCGGACTCCTCGGATGCAAGACGGAGCTGAAGTTCCGCCAGAAGACGCCGCCAGACATCCTCGAACTGCAAATCGAGCCACGTGGGCTGCTTCACCGTGATTGCCTTCCCCCTGACGTGGCTCCCCCTTGCACCACCTGTGGGAGACAGGGGTTGACTCGACCGGACGACCCCATCCTCGACGAGGCCTCACTGCCCACGGACACGGACCTGTTCCGCGTGGGCAACTTCGCCACCGTCATCATCGGCACCGACCGCTTCAAGGACGCGGTGGAGCAGGGCGGCTGGACGGGCATCTCCTTCCGCGAACTCCCCGTGCGTCCGTAGCCTGTCATCCCTTCGCAGGGAAGGGTGGCGGCTCCACCACCACTTCCATCGGCAGGTGGTGCTTCTCCGCGATCCACCGCACCCAGAGCTTCGGACGCGCCGTCACGTTCTCCCGATGCTTGGGCCGCTCCAACCGGATGGACAGCCAGTTGCGGTCGCGCAGGAACAGCTCCTTGCCCACCGGCAGCAGCTCCGTCTGGAGGAAGCCCGGCAGGTCCTCGCGCGAGTCCGCCGACATCGCGAGCATGCCCTGGAAGGGCAACCACCCCGGCGGCGGGTGGACGATGGGCGAGGACGTGGCCTGTTCGATGAACACCTCTCCCACCGAACCCAGCGCGGGGACCAGGTGGTCCGGGTTGCGTGAACGCACGCGCGCTCGCGCCCCCACGTGCACGTCTCCGGACAACACCGTCACCGCGCAGTAGGACCTCTTCGCCAGGGTGAACAGGTTCATGATCATCCGCGTGCGCTCACCGCGGTGCACCGCCGACTCCCACTGGTCCAACAGGTCGTCACGCAGCCGGACGCCCCCGGCCATGTGCTCCATCGCCGGCCCGAACCGCAGGTGCACGAGCGGCACCGACGACACCACCAGCACGTGCCGGGCCTTGCTGCCGTTCTCCGGACGGTGGCGGTGCTCCTCGCGCCACGCGTCGAACGCGTCCCACTGCACCCGACTCATCACGATGTGTTCGGACTGCGGGTGCGCGTCTTCCTCGTCGAGCACCCGGCTGGTCCTTCCGCTGCGCAGGTCCAGCAGCACCACGTCCAGGTCGCAGTCCGCGGTGGAGAAGCAGAGCGTCTGGAAGTAGTGCCGGGTCTCCCGCGGATCCTGGTCCTGCGCCTCCTGGAACACCGGCTGGACCATGTCCCGGTCGTCCGGCTCGCGCGCCGTCCCGGACGCTTCGAGCCAGCCTCGCTGGAAGGCCTCGAACGTCCGCGCCGCCGCGCTGTAGAGCGCCCGGTACCAGGGCGCCCGCTGGAGCTCCTCCTGCGAACCCCACCCATCGAAGATGTCGTGGTCGTCCCAGACGAACAGCCCCGGCACCCGCTGGAGCAGCGACGCGATGCCCCCCGTGCCTCCCCACCGCTCCCGATACAGCCACACGTATTCGGTGAGCAGCCTCTCGCGAAACCCGTCGGGGACCG
The DNA here is from genome assembly GCF_003611735.1 of Corallococcus sicarius. GTDB lineage: Bacteria > Myxococcota > Myxococcia > Myxococcales > Myxococcaceae > Corallococcus > Corallococcus sicarius. The sequence goes on from NZ_RAWG01000464.1 coordinate 2,282, forward strand.
CCAGCGTCAACCGCTCGGAGCGGGGCAGCTTCATGAACCCGCTCAGCAGATCCACCGTGTGGTGGAGCGAGTCCGCGTAGAGCTGATCTCCTCCCCCGATGAGCAGCTGGAAGCCCGGCGTCTTCGCCGGATCCGTGGGCTCCTTCAGGTGGTGGTGCAGCATCTTGTCCCAGAGCGCGTAGGGCTCCGCGAGGGCGCTCCACTCCCCCACGCTGCTGGCGCCGTTGCAGGAGAAGAACGCGATGTTCGGCGACACGCCCCGCTGGGGGACGACGACGTCGGACACGACGAGCGGCTGCGGGGAGAGGGCAGGGGACCAGGGCCGGGTATCGCGCGGCCGGGGGCGCTCGAACGTCACCGGGACCCCGGGCCGGTCCGGCGACTCGAAGTGGTAGGACAGCCGCTGGGCGACGTCCAGGCGCGGCAGGATGACCTCCCAACGCCACACCACGCCCGCGGTGTCCGGGGGCAGGCGGGTGAAGTCCGCCGCGGGCTTCGCGTCCTCGAAGGTGGCGACCCGCGTGCCCTGCGCGTTCGTGAAACACAGCTTCAGCGACGGCGGCACGGCCACGGACGGACTGTCGAGGAACACGTTGACGAAGAAGCTCCACACGTCGTGGGACTTCGGGTCCGGTGTGGCCTGCGCCCTCGCGTACAGGATGGGCCCCAGCAGCAGCTTCATCACGTCCCCCGGGTGGTGCGGGGCCGGTGGTCCCGTCCCGACCTGAAAGGGTGTCACAAGCCCCTGCCGCCGTCGACGGAGGCGTCAGGCCCGTCCGCTCACCCCTTCGGCGGCGGCGCGGCGAGCGGCTGGTACGTGCCGAAGCTCCAGAGGTTCCCCTCGAGGTCGAGCGCGATGAAGTCCCGCGACCCGTAATCGGTGTCGTGCAGCTCCATCAGGATGCGCGCACCCGCGGCCTTCGCTCGCGCGTAGAGGGCATCCGGGTCCGTAATCACGATGTAGATGCCCTGGTTCTTCGCGGGGACCTCCTTCGAGGACGCCATCTTCAGCCGGTTCGCGCTGTCCGCGCCGCCGAACATGATGAGCCCGTGGCCCAGCGTCAGCTCCACGTGGGCCAGCGCTCCATCCGGCGAGCGGAACACCGCCCGCTCCTCGAAGCCGAAGGCCTCCTTCAGGAAGCGCAGGGCGGCCTCGGGGTCCTCGTAGCGGAGGAACGGATAGATGCTGGGCAGCGTCGTGTTCGCGGTCATGGGTGTCTTCCTTTCACCGCGCATCCTGCCCTTCCGCTCCCAGCCCTTCTTGTACGGATTTCACCTGCGCGCTGGATTCGAAGCCGCCCGCGTCCGGGATCGCGCGGCGCAGCAGGGCGGACGGCGGCCCGCCGGTGAACTGGCGGAAGTCCCGGTTCAGGTGGGCCTGGTCGAAGTAGCCCAACTCCACCGCGAGGTCCGCCCAGCGCACGGGTCCGCCTGCCTTCAATCGCTGCACCGCGCGGTCGAAGCGCAAGAGGCGAGCCAGCCGGCGGGGTGGCAGGCCGACGTGTTCGTGGAACTGGTGGATGAGGTGCTTGTGGCTGTGACCCAGCTCCTGCGCCAGCGTGGCGATGTCCAGGTTCCCGCCCGCCTGGTGGATGCGCTCCACGGCCCACCGCACGCCCGCGTCCACGGCCGGGCCCCGCTCCATGCGCCGGATGAGGAACGCGTCCACGAGGGCGAAGCGGGCCTCCCAGTGCGGGGCACTGGCGAGCTGTTCCACCAGCCGGCGCGCCTCCAGCCCCCACAGGTCCTCCAGGCCCACCACGCGGTGCGACAGCTCGCTCATGGGCAGGCCCGTGACGCGCCGGGCGCCGAGGGGCGTGAGGTTCACCTGGAGCCCGTGCGACACGCCGGTGTGCTCGGTGGTGCTCCAGCGCTCGTCCAGTCCGGCGATGAAGCCGGAGCGGTGCCGCGTCACCCGCCCCGCGTCGTCCAGGTGCTTCAGGAGCGGGCCGAACTCCAGGATGAGCACCACCTGGACGCCGGGCAGCTCCTGGCGGCGCAGGGGCGTGGGCGTGGCCTCGCGGTAGCCGCAGTAGTCGCGGATGTGGGCGGCCAGGTGCGGAGGAGGCGCGGCGAGGACCATCTCCCAGCCGCCCCGCTCCGACGCATGGCGCACCACGCGGATGGTGTGCATGCGAGGACTACTTCGCACCCTTGCGCAGGAAGTCCAGCAGGGCGGCGTGCCACTTCTCCGGCGCCTCGAAGTGGGGGATGTGGCCCACGTTGGGCAGCTCCACCAGGGTCGCGCCCGGAATGGCCGCGGCGGTCTTCTTCCCGAGCGCGGGGTACTGGCCCAGCTTCGGCAGGAGCGCGGGCGGCACGCTGCCCTTGCCCACGACGGTGCGGTCCTCCTGGCCAATGACAATCAGCGTGGGTGCCTTCACGAGCGGGAACTCGTGCACCACGGGCTGTTCGTAGATCATCGTCTGCGTGGCGGCGGACACCCAGGCGAGCCGGGGGTACTCGCCGCTGAGCGTCTGGCGGTAGAGGACCTGGACGTATTCGTCGTACTCGGGCTTCCACTTCACGTAGTAGCCGCGCTGGTACTTGCGCAGGCCTTCTTCCGTCACCTGGAGGTTCTCGCGGTAGAGGTCCTCGGTGGACTTCCACGGGACGCTCTCGCGGTAGTCCTCCAGGCCGATGGGGTTCTCCAGCACGAGCTGGGACGTGGTCTCCGGGTACATCAGCGCGAAGCGCGTGGCGAGCATGCCGCCCATGGAGTGGCCCACGACGACGGCCTGCTTCACGCCCACCGTGTCGAGCACCTTCTTCGTCAGCGACGCGAGCGTGTGGAAGCTGTATGCGATTGCGGGCTTGGATGATTTGCCGAAGCCCACCTGGTCCGGCGCGACGACGCGGTAGCCCGCGCTGGTGAGGACACGGAGGGTGTCCTTCCACGACGCGCCGAAGAAGTTCTTCCCGTGGAGCAGCACGACGGTGCGTCCGTTGGCATTGGCCGTGGGCTTCACGTCCATGTACGCCATGCGCACGTCCTGGCCCTCCAGGGTGGCGGACAGGAACTGCACCGGGGCGGGGTAGGGGTAGCCCTCCATGCCCAGGCCCAGCGCTTCAGGGGCGGCGCGGCGGGGCTCCTGCGGGAGGTGGACAGGCTGCCCTACCGTGAGTCTCGAAGTGCGCCGTTTGCCCTGGGGAGT
>NZ_RAWG01000465.1 GCF_003611735.1 Corallococcus sicarius
CGTCCGGCCGCAAGCCGCCGCTCCTCAAGCTGCTGCGCCGTCCAGTGCTTTGGCTGCCACGCCATGGACGCCACCCCTCCATGACGTAACCGGTAGCCCCTTACCCGACTTCCCTGAAGGGGGTTAGCGGTCGCCACCGCCCGGGGGGACGGAGTAAGGCGGAGCACGAGGAGAGCCACCCGTGCCCGCTGCCGCATTCGAATCGCTCACGCTGGACGCTGAAGGCCTGCCGCTGCACGTGCGCCAGCGCCACCCGCACGGGACGCCCGCCGTGCTGTTCCTGCATGGGTGGCTGGACCACTCCCACGGCTTTGATCCGCTCTGCGAACACCTGCCCGAAGGCTTTCGCACGGTGCTGCTCGACTTTCGCGGCATGGGCCAGAGCGGCCACGCGGGCCCCGGCGCCGCGTACCACCTGAGCGACCACCTGCTGGACGTGGAGGCCACGCTGGACGGGCTGGACCTGCCCGCGGTGCACCTGGTGGGGCACTCGCTGGGAGGCATCGTCGCGTTGGCGTACGCCGCCGCGCGCCCCGAGCGCATCCTCAGCCTGACCCTCATCGAGAGCCTGGGCCCTTCGGGAGGCCTGCCCGCGGGCGCACTGCAGCGGCTGCGCGGCTTCCTGGACGACTCGCGCCGGCCGCCCAACCGCAAGCGCTACCCCTCGGTGGAGGCCGCCGCGGAGCGCCTGCGTCAGGCCAACCCCACCCTCTCCCCGGACGCGGCGCTCCTCTTCGCCCGCCACGGCACGCGCCAGGAGCCCGGGGGCGACGTCACCTTCACCTTCGACCCGCGCCACCGCCGCCGCTTCGGCCAGGGCTTCGACGAGGCCCAGTGGCTGGCGCTGGAGGCCGCCGTCACCTGCCCGGTTCAAATCCTCCGGGGGAGCCGGGGCCTGTCTCCCTCCCCGCCCCTCCTCCAGGCCCGCCTGGACGCCCTGCGGACGCTGGTCGGACCGCCCCAGGTTCTGGAGGGCGGGCACCACGTCCACCTGGAGCAGCCCCAGGCCGTGGCCGCCGCGATCGCAACCTTCGTCCAACCAACTGTTCGCTCCACCCCCTGAAAAGATGGGGGTGAGGGTTGGCAAAAGGTCGGGAAAAACCTTTCACCCTCCAGGGCACCCTGCTTCCCTCCAGCGCGCAGTTGGAGCCCTTTTTGAGCGCCAAGTCCCTGATTTCAGGTGAGTGAGCCGCTCGGCCCGGCTCCGGCACGCGTCTTGATTAGGGAACCCCCGCGATGGATCACGTGTCCCGGGCATCCGTGTGCGTGTGGTGGAGAAGGGTGGGGAGCGGACAATGGTGATGGGGTGGAGGGGTCGGGCCGTCCTGCTGGCTTCATTGGTGGCGGGGACGATGGCGTGTCACGAAGAGGACCAGACCCGCGGGGTGCAGGCCACCGCGGTGCTGGACATGGACGCACTCGACTTCGGCGAGGTGCCGGTGGGCGAGTGGCGTGAGAAGGAAGTCCGCATCCGCAACGTGGGCTACGTGCCCTTCTCCGCGCTGGAGGCGCTGGGGATTGGAAACAACCCCGCCTATCAGGTGGAGCTGACGGAGGGCGGAGGCCGCGTGCCGCCGGGTGAGTCGCACGTCGTGAAGGTGCGCTTCCACCCGCTGGCCGAAGGCACCGTGGAGGAGACGCTGCGCGTGACGACGGACGCCAACGTGGGCGCCCTGCAGCAGCTCCCCGTGCGCGGCATGGGCACGCCCACGCCCATTGGCGTGTACCCGCCGGTGCTGGACTACGAGACGCTGGAGGTGGACAGCGACCGCGTGCTGGAGGTCACCGTCACCAACCCGGTGGACCTGCCCCTGACGCTGAAGGTCGCGGGCGACCAGGCGGATCCGTTCACGCCGGACACCATCACCGTGCCGCCCAACAGCACCCAGGTCGTGCGCACGAAGTACCTGCCGCGCGCGCTGGGGAAGATGGGCGCCCGGCTGGAGGTCGTCTCGTGCGAGACGTGCACCCCGTCCGTGGTGGACCTCAAGGGCAACTCCGTCGCGAGCGCCTTCGAGTTCGACCCGGCGCCGGTGCCCTTCGACGAGATTCCCGTGCACGAGCGCACCGAGTCCTTCACCCGCGCGCGCAACATCACCTGGCGCCCGGTCACCATCTCCGCGCTGGCCACCAGCGACCGCGCCTTCTCGCCGCTGTCCAAGCCCGAGGGCGCCACGGTGAAGCCGGGCGAGGTGGTGGAGATGCGGATGGAGTTCGCCGCGCGCTTCTCCGGTCCCAACGTGGGCAACCTCACGGTGGCGTACGCGTCCGACAAGGCGCGTGAGGCCCGCGTGATGCTGGACGCGCGAGGTGGCCGGCCCACCCTGGCCGTGGCCCCGGTGGCGCTCGACTTCGGCGAGCTGCCGGTGGGCGGCAAGGTGGAGCAGGTCATCCGCATCACCAACGCCGGCAGCAACGGCCCGCTGACCTTCAGCGGCGTGCGCGCCGACGGCGACAGCGCGCAGTTCACCGTGGGCACGCCCACGCGCGGCGCGCAGAACTACCCGTGGAAGACGGGCACCTGGCCCAACCTGGAGGCCAACGGCCTGCAGATCGCCCCGGGCAACGACGCGCTGGAGCTCAAGGTCTACTTCGAGCCCAAGACGGAGGGGCCCTTCAGCGCGACGCTCTACGTGCGCTCCAACGACCTGTTCACGCCCGAGCGCGCCATCACCCTCACGGGCCGCGCCCGTGCGAGCGGCCCCTGCGTGTATGAGCTGCTGCCCCAGCCGTCGCTGGACTTCGCCAACGTGGCGCCGGGCCGCGGCGCGGTGCTGGGCTTCTACTTCCGCAACCCGGGCCGGGCCGAGTGCGCCATCAAGAACGTGCACCTGTCCAACGACGGCGGCGGCGTGTTCTCCATGCCCGGCGGTCCCATCACCGGCGGCGTGGTGCTCTACGACACGGCCTTCAGCTCCATGATTGCCTTCAAGGCGCCCACCACGGGCGGTGAGTTCAACGGCGAGCTGATGCTCACGGTGAACAACCCGGCCTTCCCCACGGTGACGCTGCCCATCCATGCCGTGTCGCAGGCGTCCTGCCTCGTGGCCACGCCGTCCTTCGTGGACTTCGGGCCCATCCGCTACGACTGCGCCGCGAAGCCGCGCAAGACGTTCGTGTCCAACCGCTGCAGCGAGCCCGTCACCGTGGCGGACGCCGTCATCGGCAACGGCACGAGCAATCAGTTCTCGCTGATGACGCCGGTGAACCCGCCGCGCACCCTGGCGCCGGGCGAGGGCTTCGAGATGGAGGTGGGCTACGCCCGCAACGTGCTGGGCCAGCACTTCAGCCCCATGTACCTGAAGGCGGACACGGAGCCGAACGGCTTCCTCGTCCCGCTGCTCGCGGAGACCAACCACGAGGGCATCCAGGTGGACCGCTTCACGCAGGGCACCGACAGCCAGCTGGACGTGCTCTTCGTGGTCTCCAACACCACCACCATGGACACCTTCCAGCAGCGCCTGCGCTCCGCGATTCCGGGCTGGCTGGAGCGCGCGAAGGAGCTGAACGTGGACGTGCGCGTGGGCGTCACCAGCACCGGCCTCGTGCAGCGCGGCGGGCTGTGCGGTGGCGGCGCCAACGGCGGTGAGGCCGGTCGCCTCTTCCCGGTGAACGGCAGCCGCGCCCGCGTGGTGTCCGGCGGCAGCGCCAACGCGGCCGCCACCATCCAGTCCAACCTGGAGGTGGGCCTCTGCCACAACCTGGTGCAGGGCCTGGAGACGATGCGCCAGGGCCTGTCCGCCCCGCTGTCCGAGCAGGCCGACGACGTCCGCACCCCGCAGCCCAACGACGGCAACCTGGGCTTCACCCGCGCCGCCGCCCGCATGGCGGTGGTGGTGGTGGCGGACGAGGATGACCACTCCGGCTTCGAGCCCGACAGCTACATCCAGTTCCTCCAGACGCTGAAGGGCACGGGCATGTCCCAGCGCAGCAACCTGCACGCGCTCATCCCCACCAACACCTCCTGCACCACGGCGGGTGGCAGCGCGGCGCGCTTCGCCGCGGTGGCCAAGGGCACGGGCGGTTCGGTGGGCTCCATCTGCGAGGGCGACTACCGCGGGTTCCTGGACCCCATCATCCAGCAGGCCGGTGAGCCCCAGGCGGACTTTGCCCTCACGGCCCAGCCGGACGGCACCGCGGAGATGAGCGTGCGGGTGAATGGCCGCACCCTCGCCACCGACAAGTGGACGTACGACGCGGGCCGCAACGCCGTCATCTTCGCCCAGGACTCGGTGCCCACCCCGGGCCAGTCCGTGGAGATCCGCTACCGCAGCATCTGCGCCCCGACGCCGTAGGGCGTTGCAGCTTCGTGACGCACCGCGCCGGGTCGGTCCCATGGGGGGCCGGCCCGGTTCGTGTTTTCCGGAGTGCCGGGCTTTTGAGATCCACGCGGGCGCGGCTATCGTCGCGGGCGGAGTGGAAACGTTCGGCCGCTATGAGTTGATGCGCAAGCTGGCCACCGGCGGCATGGGGGCCGTTTACCTGGCCCGGCAGAAGGGGCCAGTGGGCTTCCAGAAGCTGCTGGTGGTGAAGCGGTTGTTGCCCCACCTGTCGGAGGACGACGAGTTCCTCCAGATGTTCCTGGACGAGGCGCGCATCGCGGCGCTGCTCAACCACCCGAACATCGCGCAGATCTACGAGATGGGGGATGTGGACGGGCAGTACTACATCGCCATGGAGTACGTGCACGGCGAGCCGCTGGGGTCGCTCTTGCCGCGCGCGTCGGCGCACCCGGGCGGCTTCCCGCTGGGGCTGAAGTGCCGCATCGCGGCGGAGGCGGCGGCGGGGCTGGACGCGGCGCACAACGCGCGCAGTCCGTCCGGCCGGAAGCTGTCGTTGATCCACCGGGACGTGTCGCCGCAGAACGTGCTGGTGGGCTTCAACGGCGGCGTGAAGCTCATCGACTTCGGGGTGGCGAAGGCGCAGGGGAAGCTGTCGCAGACGGTGGTGGGCACCATCAAGGGCAAGCACGCGTACATGTCCCCGGAGCAGGCGCGGGGCGAGCCGCTGGATGCGCGCTCGGACGTGTTCGGGCTGGGGACGGTGTTCTACGAGCTGCTGACCGGCGGGCGCCTGTTCAAGCGCGAGTCGGAGATGGCCACGCTCAAGGCGGTGGTGGGCTTTAAAATCATCCCCCCGTCGGAGGCGGTGCCGGGCATCCCCAAGTCGCTGGACGCCATCGTGTTCAAGGCGCTGGCGCGCAAGCGCGATGATCGCTTCAGCACCGCGGGGGAGCTGCAGCTGGCGCTGGAGGAGTTCCTCCAGCAGGAGAAGCTGCACGGCACCAGCGCGCACCTGGCCGCGTTCATGCGGGACGTGTATGCGGAGGAGCTGGAGGAGGAGCGCTTCGCGGCCGAGCCGACGATGATCTTCTTCGACCCGCGGCTGATGGCCCGGCCGGGGCACCCTGCCCCGAAGGCCCCTGCC
>NZ_RAWG01000466.1 GCF_003611735.1 Corallococcus sicarius
GGGGGAGGGGGCGGCGGCGAGCCCCGCCAGGGAGAGGGAGGCGGCAAGCATGACGGACATGTTCATGACTCCTGGGGAAGGGGCCCACGCTCGGGCCCGGCTTCGTCACGCAAAGTATTGTCACCGGGGCAGGGGATAAATGGGTTCTGGGGCACGGCACTCTTGCTATGGAGGCATGAATGGGCCGGCGCTTCGACCACCTGCACGACGTGGAAGCCTTCATCGCTTCAGTGGAGCGCGGCTCGCTGACGGCCGCCGCCACCACGCTGGGGACGACGCCGTCGGTGGTGAGCCGCGCCATCGCCCGGTTGGAGCAGCGCCTGGGCGTGCAGTTGTTGCGGCGGACCACCCGGAGCCTGGGCCTGACCGACGCGGGGCGGCTGTACCTGGAGCAGTCGAGCACGGCCTTCGGGTTGATCGCTGAAGCCGAGCGCGCCATCCAGGGGCAGGGCGGTGAAGTCACCGGCAGCGTGCGGCTCAGCGTGCCCACCACCTACGGGCACTACCGCCTGCCGGCGAAGCTGCGGACCTTCATGCGCCGGCATCCGCGCGTGCAGGTGGACCTGAGCATCGCGAATCGCAACGTGGACCTGGTGGCGGAGGGCTTCGACCTGGCGATCCGTCTGGGAGCACTGCCCGACAGCGGGCTGGTGGCGCGGCGGCTGGAAGACGCGCCCATGTGTCTGGTCGCCTCGCCGGCCTACCTGAAGGAAGCCGGGACGCCACGGTCGCTGGCGGAGCTGGAGCGACACGCCTGTCTGACCTTCATCATGCCCAGCACCGGGCGCGTGTCGCCGTGGATCCTCCGCGAGGACGGGCGCGACATCGACTGGACGCCCCAGGCCGCGCTGCGGGTGTCGGACGACGTGCTGGGGGTGGTGTCGCTCGCGGAGAACGGCATGGGCGTGTGCCAGACCTACGACTTCATCGCCGCCGAACGCCTGCGCCGCCGCACCCTGGTGGAGGTGCTGCCCCGCCTGCGGGGCCGCTCGCGCCCCTTCTCCGTCATCTACGTCCCGCACCGCAGCCTGTCCGCGGCCTCCCGTGCGTTGATCGCCGTGTTGACGGAAACCGACTGAAGTCGGATCCGCCATGCTACAGCCAACTGATGAATCGAGTTTTCGCGGTGCTGTGCCTTCTTGTCGGCGTGAGTGGATGCTCGAGCGACAGCGTGAGCTTCTCCATCGACAACCCCACCGACGCCGCCATCAGCGTCAACATCGACGGCACCCCCCACGAGATCAAACCGCACGCCGCCAAGGACCTCTCGCTGCGCGCGGGGCTGCACACGATGGAGTCCCCCACCACCGGCGCGCTCAAGTTCCTGGTGTACGCGAAGGGGCGCGGCGGGCTGATCAACCCGACCTTCAGTCCCTACGTCACCATCAACGAGGTGTACGCCACCAACAAGACGACGGCCAAGGCCTTCAGGCCGGGCGAAAAGACCATCGAGATTGACGGGGTTGCCTTCAAGGGTCCCTTCGTCCTCAGCGATGAGCTGTTCATCGACAAGGCCTGGACCTACGGCGTGCACGAGGACTTCCCGGAGACGATCCGGGTCGGCATGGATTCGAAGGGCAACATCAACAGCAAGCTCTTCAGCAAGGACGCCTTCATCCGCTACGTCGAATCCGGCGAGGGACAGGTCGGCTCCTTCGCCAGGAACCGGAAGGCCACGCCGCCCCCGCAGCGGCACTTTCCCCCTGTCACGCCCCTGCCGACCTTCAAGGACGCGGAGCTGGAAGCGAAGGCCGCCCCGTTGAAGGACCTCTGCACGCGCTACCAGCAGGCCACCACCGCGGATGCACAGACCGCCCTGCAGAAGTCCTACATGCCCCTGGTCACCGAATTCCTCGGTGTCTTCGCCAGGAGGGCTTCCCAGGTCAGCATCGAGGACCGCGAGACGTACAACGCGCTGATCCTGCGTGTCGGCAACACCCTCGGTCAGTCAGTCCGGGTGATGGAGTAGCTTCAGGGAGCCGGGGCGCGAGCCCGTACCAGCCGCCAGGCGAGGGACGTGAGCAGCCCGGCGACGACGGCCTTGAGCAAGCCTCCGGGAACGAAGGGGAGGAAGCCCTTGTGGAAGGCGGTGGCGGCATCGAGGGAGGCCGCCACCCGGAGCCAGGCCATGCCGATGCCCAGGATGACGAGCTGGCCCCCAAGGAAGACAGGCGCCGCCGTCCACGGCTTCCGGTCCATGCCATGGCGCGCCGCGAGCCCCACGAGCCAGGCCACGGGCAGGAAGGCCACCAGGTAGCCCCCGGTCGGCCCGACAAGCGCCCCCCAGCCGCTGGCCGCCTTCGCGTAGAAGGGCAGTCCCACCGCCCCCAGCAGCAGATAGACGAGCTGCGCGGCCGTGCCCCGTCCAGGGCCGAGCGCCGCGGCCGTGAGGACGACCGCGAGCGTCTGTCCCGTGATGGGCACCGGCGAGCCCGGCACCGCGATGGCGACCTGCGCGAACAAGGCGGTGCAGAGCGCCGCGCCGAGCACGAGCGCACCCTCGTGAGCGCGCGTGCGCACGACGACGTCGGCCAGGACGCGAGGCGGTGGAGGGTTGTTACCTGTCATGACGCCACAGCTCCGGCCGGCTTGAGAACAGCTCCATCACCCATTCGATGAAGACCTTGAGCCCGGCGCCCTGCTGCCGTGCGGGCGGGTACACCAGGAAGATGGGCCGGGATTCAGGGTGCCATCCGTCCAGCACCTGCACCAGCTCACCGGAGGTGAGGTACGGCTCCACCACGAAGCGGGGGGCGAACATGACGCCCAGGCCCGCGAGCCCGGCGGCGAGGTACGCGTTGGTTTCGTTGAGCGTGAGCAGGCTGCGGCCCTGGACCTCGAGCCGTTCGCCGTCGCGGGTGAAGACGATGGGAAGCTCCTTGCCGCTCAGCGACGAGAAGTAGCTGACCACCGCGTGCGCCGCGCCCGCCAGCTCCGTCGGGTGGTGGGGCATGCCGTGACGCTCCAGGTACTTCGGTGACGCGCACACGAGATAGCAGAGGTCGCCCAGGTGCCGTGCCACCAGGGACTCGTCCTTCACATGGCCGCCCCGGATGGCGCAGTCGACGTTGTCCGAGAGCAGGTCCACGACGCGGTCGCTCACGCCCAGCTCGATGTGCATCTGCGGGTAGCGCGCGTAGAACGTCGGCAGCGCGGGGACGATAAGCAGTCGGGAGATGGTCCCACTCGACTCCACCCGCAGGCGCCCCCGGGGGCCGCGTCGGGTCTGCGACAAGGTGGATTCGAGTTCCCGCACCTCGCCCAACAAGCGCAACGCCTGCTGGTAGTAGGTCATGCCCTCCGGCGTCACCGTCACCCGGCGCGTCGTGCGGTGCAGCAGCTTCACCTTCAGCTGCGCTTCCAGTTGTTGGATGAGCCGGGTCACCGCCGTCTTCGGGCGGCCCAGCGCGTCGGCGGCCTTGGTGAAGGTGCCGCTCTCCACCACGCGGACGAAGGCTTCCATCGCCGTGAACCTGTCCATCTTCCACCTCCAGCACGGCATAGCGCGTTCGGTGCCCCATCGCGCCCCCGGATTGTTTCAGGGGTGAAACGGAATGTGTGAGGAGCGCCCGTTTATCCCAGGGGATGCCGGGCGGTATCTCCTCGCCCATGCACAGACCTCTTCCCCGCGGTGTCTTCCTCGCTGTCTCCCGTACCCTCACGCTGGGGGCCCTGGCCGTGGCCCCACTGCTTCCGTCCGCCGTCCACGCGGCCGCGCCCCAGGTGCGAACCCAGGCACCGGGCTTCTACCGGATGATGCTCGGTGACTTCGAGGTCACCGCGCTGTCCGACGGCACCGTTCCCCAGACGGTGGCCGAGGTGGCCACCCGCACGACGCCGGATCGCGTGGAGGAGTTGCTCTCGCGCGACCACCTCCAGGATCCGGTCGAGCTGTCCATCAACGCGTTCCTCATCAACACCGGCACGGCCCTCGTGCTCGTGGACACGGGCGTGGGCGGCTTCTTCGGCCCCGACGTGGGCGGCAAGCTCCAGCAGAGCCTCCGGGCCGCGGGCTACCAGCCCGAGCAGATTGACCTGGTGCTGCTCACGCACATCCATTCCGACCACTCCGGTGGGCTCATGTCCGCCACGCGCCGGGCGTTCCCCAATGCCATCCTCCAGGTGCACGCACGCGAGGCGGCCTTCTGGCTGGGTCGCGACCCCCGGCCGAAGGGAACGGTGGACCCGAAGTACTTCGAAGAGGCAAAGGCGATGGTGGAGCCGTACGGGGTCGCGGGGAAGCTGAAGACGTTCGGAGACGGGGACAGCCTCGTCCCGGGCATCCGGGCCGTGGCGACCCCGGGACATACGCCCGGCCACAGCGTCTACGTCGTCGAGAGCCGGGGGCAGCGGCTGGCCTTGTGGGGTGACCTGATGCACTTCGGCTCGGTGCAGCTGCGCGAGCCGTCGGTGACGGTCGCCTACGATGTCGACGAGCGTGCGGCCGCGGCCCAGCGGGCGCGTGCGTTCACGGAGGCCGCGAAGCGTGGCGACCTGCTCGGCTTCGCGCACATGCCCTTCCCCGGACTGGGTCGGCTGGCCTCGGAGTGGCGGGGCTACCGGTGGATCCCGGTCAACTACAGCTCGGGTCAGCGGTGGCAGCCCGCGAAGGTCAGCGCGGACTGAGTCGCGGTGAGGGGACGGGCGCTGCGGCCAGCACGGGTGACGCCCCCACTGCGCCCGCTCCTCCAGGGATCCGGAGGGGCGGGCGCGCCCTTGTCGTGGGGGAGGGTGTCCGGACGTTGGGCGACTACAGGCGGACCTGCAGCTCGTAACGGCGGTTCTTCGCCTTCTTGGCCGCCGTGTCATCCGGCTTCACCAGGGGCTTCTCGGAGCCGAAGCCCACGGCGATGATCTCGTTGCGGGGCACGCCGCGCGCCACCAGCTCCTTGACGATGGTCTCCGCGCGCTGCTCGCTGAGCTTCTTGTTCTTCGCGGCGTCACCGGACGAGTCCGTGTGGCCGGAGACCTCGAACTTGTAGCTCTTGGCCCCGGCGCCATCGAGCTGCTTCTTGGCGTCGATGAGGGCCGCGGCCAGCTTCTTCAGCTTCGCGTCGCAGCCGGCGTCCAGCTCGGCGGTGCCCGACTTGAAGCTGCACTGGTTCTTGCGCCCCTCGTCCATCAGCTTCGTGTTGACGCGCTTCTCGACGGCGCCCTTGCTGGCGTCGCCCGCGGTCTTCTTGAGGGAGTCCAGCGAGAGCTGCGCGGAGGCCACGCCAGGGAGGGCCAGCAGCGACACGGAGAGGCACAGTGCCTTGAGCTTCATGGGAAGGACTCCTGGGTTCGAGCAATGAAGGGTGGAACGGCGCGCAAGGCTGCCCACCCGCCCCCGCCACGTCC
>NZ_RAWG01000467.1 GCF_003611735.1 Corallococcus sicarius
CGCACGCGGCTACCTCGGCCGGGCCGACCTCACCGCCGAGCGCTTCATCCCGGACCCCTTCAGTCCCGTCCCTGGCGCCCGCATGTACCGCACCGGCGACCTCGTGCGCCGTCGCGCGGACGCCCAGCTGGAGTACCTGGGCCGCACCGACTTCATGGTGAAGGTGCGCGGCTTCCGCATCGAGCTGGGCGAAATCGAAGCCACCCTGCGCCAGCACCCCGCCGTCCAGCAGGCCCTCGTCCTCGCACGCCGCGACGCTCCCTCCGGTGACGCGCGGCTCGTCGCCTACGTCGTCGCCTCCAACCCCAACCCGAACGAGCTGCGCGCCCACCTCCTGCAGAAGCTGCCCGAGTACATGGTGCCCGCCGTCTTCGTTCCCCTCGCAGCCTTCCCCCTCACCCCCAACGGCAAGCTCGACCGCAACGCCCTCCCTGCTCCCGAGGCAGGCACCGCGCAGCGTGAGCGCTACGTCGCCCCGCGCACGCCCACGGAGCAGCAGCTCGCCGCGCTCTGGGCCGAAGTGCTCCGCGTCGAGCGCGTGGGCAGCGAGGATCACTTCTTCGAACTCGGAGGCCACTCCCTCCTGGCCACGCAGGTGGTCGCACGCGTCCGCGCCACGTTCGGCGTGGAGCTGCCACTGCGCGCCCTCTTCGAGGCCCCGGTCCTGGAGCAGCTCGCCCAGCGCATCGACCAGACCGGTCAGAGCGCCGCGCTGCCCGCACTGCGGCCCACGCCCCGGACAGGCGAGCCGCTGCCCCTGTCCTTCGCGCAGCAGCGCCTGTGGTTCCTGGATCAGCTCCAGCCCGGAGGGTCCGCCTACAACATGCCGTTCGCCCTCCGGTTGGAGGGAGCGCTGGACGAGGCCGCGTTGGAGCAGGCCTTCACGGAGGTCGTCCGCCGCCACGAAAGCCTGCGCACCACGCTCGGTGACCAGGGCGGCACGCCGGTGCAGCACATCCACCCGCCCGCGCCCTTCCGCCTTCCCGCGCTCGACCTGAGCACGCACGAGGCCCCCGAGTCCGAGGCCCGCCGCCGCGCCCACGACGATGCGCGGCGCCCGTTCGATCTCGCCCGTGGACCGCTGCTGCGAGCCAGCCTGCTGCGACTCTCCGAACGGCAGCACGTGCTGCTGCTCAACCTGCACCACGTCATCTCCGACGGTTGGTCCAGCGGAGTCCTGGTCCGCGAGCTGGCCGCCCTCTACGAGGCCTTCCGCCAGGGCCGCCCCTCGCCCTTGCGAGAGCTGCCCGTGCAGTACGCCGACTACGCCGCGTGGCAGCGCCAGTGGCTGAAAGGCGACGTGCTGGAGCGGCAGGTGTCGTGGTGGAAGCAGCAGCTCGCGGGAGCCCCCACGCAGTTGGAGCTGCCCACCGACTTCCCCCGTCCGCCGGTGCTCTCCAACCGGGGCGGCCGGGTGCCGGTGCGCCTGTCGAAGGAGCTGAGCAGGGCCGTCGAATCCCTGGCCCAGCGTGAAGGCGCCACGTCCTTCATGGTGCTCCTCTCCGCCTGGCAGCTCCTCCTGTCCCGCTACAGCGGCCAGGACGATCTGCTCGTCGGCACGCCCATCGCAGGCCGTCGTCACACGGAGACCGAAGACCTCATCGGCTTCTTCGTCAACACGCTGGTGCTGCGCGCCCGCGTGGACGGCGCGAGCACCTTCCGCGAGTGGCTGGCCCAGGTGCGCGAGTCCACCCTGGGAGCCTTCGAACACCAGGACGTCCCGTTCGAGAAGCTCGTCGAGGAGCTCCAGTCCCAGCGGGACCTGAGCCGCTCGGCGCTCTTCCAGGCGTTCTTCGCGATGCAGAACGTGCCGGTGCAGGCCCTGGCCCTGCCCTCGCTGTCCCTGCATCCGCTCGGGGATGACGAAGAGGGGCTCACCAAGTTCGAGCTCTCCCTCGACCTGAGCGAGACCCAGGAAGGACTCATCGGCGCGCTCCAGTACAGCGTCGACCTGTTCTCCCCGGTCACCGCGGGCCGCATGGCGAACCACTTCCAGGTCCTGCTGGAGGGCCTCATCGCCCGCCCGGACCAGCGCCTCTCCGAGCTGCCCCTGCTGACGCCGGACGAGCGCCAGCAGCTGCTCCACGCCTGGAACGACACCGCCGGGGAGCCGGCCACCACCACCTTCCCCGCCGCCTTCGAGCAGCAAGCCGCCCTCACCCCGGACGCCCCCGCCGTCAACCACGAGGGCACGGTGCTCTCGTTCGCGCGGCTCAACGCCCGAGCGAACCAGCTCGCCCGACACCTGCGCTCCGTGGGCGTGGGACCCGAAGTCCGCGTCGCGCTCTGCTTCGAGCGCTCGGTGGACATGGTGGTCGCCCTGCTCGGTGTGATGAAGGCAGGCGGCGCCTACGTCCCGCTGGATCCCTCGTGGCCCGAGCAGCGCCGCGCCTTCGCGGTCCAGGACTGCGCGGCGCGGGTGCTCCTCACGCAGCAGCACCTCAGCACGTCGTGGCTGCCGGAGGGCCTGCCCGTCGTGTGCATCGATGCACAGGAAGCCCCCTGGGCATCGCTGCCCGCGAGCAATCCGGAGCCGCTCGCCACCTCCGAAAACCTCGCGTACGTCATCTACACGTCCGGCTCCACGGGCACGCCCAAGGGCGTGATGGTGCGGCACGGCGCGGTGATCAACCTCCACCGCGCCCTGCGGCGGACCGTCTACCAGGGCCTGCCCACCGGCACGCGGGTCAGCGTCAACGCGCCGTTGGCCTTCGACGCCTCCGTCCAGCAGCTCGTCCAGCTGCTCGACGGTCACTGCCTGTGCATCGTCCCGGAGGCCACGCGTCAGGACGCGGAGGCCATGGTCGCGTGGCAGCGGCATCACCGGGTGGATGCAATCGATTGCACGCCGTCCCTGCTGCGCCTGCTCATCCAGGCGGGCCTGCTGGAAGGCAAGGCCGCCCCTGCCCTGCTGGTGCCCGGCGGTGAAGCACTCGACGAGGCGACCTGGAACGTGCTGGCCGCCGCCGAGCACACCCGCACCTTCAACGTCTACGGCCCCACCGAGTGCACCGTTGACGCCACCGCCTTCGCGGTCCGGCGCGGGACGCAGCCCACGCTCGGAGGACCGCTGCTCAACACGCGCACCTACGTGCTGGACGCGACCCTGCAACCGGCGCCCGTGGGAGTGCCCGGAGAGCTCTTCATCGCGGGAGCAGGCGTCGCGCGGGGCTACCTGGACCGCCCGGACCTCACCGCCGAACGTTTCGTCCCGAACCCCTTCGGCACCGAGCCCGGTGCGCGCATGTACCGCACGGGAGACAAGGCCCGTTGGAGGGAAGACGGCACGCTCGAGTACCTGGGCCGCATCGACTTCCAGGTGAAGCTGCGAGGCTTCCGCATCGAGCTGGGAGAGATCGAGGTCGCGCTCCGGAGCCATCCCGCCATCCAGAGCGCCACGGTCCTGGTCCGCGAGGATGTCGCCGGAGATCAGCGCCTCGTCGCCTACGTGGTGCCGGAGTCGCCGTGCGACGCAAGCGAGCTGCGCACCCACCTCCAGCAGAAGCTGCCCGAGTACATGGTGCCCTCGGCGTTCGTCACGCTGGCCACGTTCCCCCTCACGCCCAACGGCAAGGTGGACCGCAAGGCCCTCCCCGCGCCGGAGGCCCGCGCCGCGAGGGGTGAGCACTACGTCGCCCCGAACACGACCACGGAAAAGCGGCTCGCGGGATTGTGGGCCGAAGTGCTGCGGGTGGACCGCATCGGCCGCAAGGACCACTTCTTCGAACTGGGTGGCCACTCGCTCCTGGCCACGCAGGTGGTGTCGCGCGTCCGCTCCGCCTTCGGAGTGGAGCTGCCGCTGCGCGCCCTCTTCGAGGCCCCGGTCCTGGAGCAGCTCGCCCTGCGGGTGGAGCAGGCCAGCAGCGCCACGGCCCTGCCTGCCCTGGTCGCCACGCCGAGGACGGGCGCATCCCTGCCCCTGTCCTTCGCGCAGCAGCGGCTGTGGTTGCTCGAGCAGCTCCAGCCTGGAGGGTCCGCCTACAACATCCCGTCCGCGCTCCGGCTCGATGGGACGTTGGATGTGAGCGCGTTGGAGCAGGCCTTCACGGAGCTGGTGCGCCGTCACGAAGCCCTGCGCACCACCCTGCATGAAGAGGGCGGCGCGCCGGTGCAGCACCTCCATCCGGCCACGCCCCTCCGGCTGCCGGTGGTGGACCTGAGCCAGCACGAAGCCGCGGAGACCGAGGCCCGGCGCCTGGCCCAGGAAGAAGCCGGGACGCCGTTCAACCTCGCCCGGGGTCCGCTGCTGCGGGCCCGCCTGCTGCGGCTCTCCGAGCGTCAGCACGTGCTGCTCCTCAACCTGCACCACGTGGTCTCCGACGGTTGGTCCACCGGGGTGCTGGTGCGCGAGGTGTCCGCGCTCTACGAGGCCTTCCGTCAGGGTCGGCCCTCGCCCCTGCCCGAGCTGCCCGTCCAGTACGCCGACTACGCCGTGTGGCAGCGCTCGTGGTTGCAGGGCGACGTGCTGGCGCGCCAGGTGTCGTGGTGGAAGCAGCAGCTCACGGGCGCGCCGCACGCGCTGGAGCTGCCCACCGACTTCCCGCGTCCGCCCGTGCAGTCCACGAGAGGTGGCGCCGTCCACTTCCGCCTGCCCGTGTCGGTGAGCCAGGCGCTGGAGTCTCTGGGCCAGGAGAAGGGAGCCACGCTCTTCATGGTCCTGCTCGCCTCCACGCAGGCCCTGCTCGCGCGCTACTCCGGCCAGGATGACGTCGTCATCGGGACGCCCATCGCGGGACGTCGCTTCGCGGAACTCGAAGGCCTCATCGGCTTCTTCGTGAACACGCTGGCGCTGCGCGCCCGCCTGGACGACGCGCCCACGTTCCGTCAGCTGCTGGCCCGCGCGAAGGAGACGACCCTGGGAGCCCAGGCCCACCAGGACGTCCCGTTCGAGAAGCTCGTGGAGGAGCTGCACCCGCAGCGAGACCTGAGCCGCACGCCACTCTTCCAGGCGATGCTCCTGCTCCAGAACACGCGGACGCCGAGCCCCGTCACGACGCAGGGAGCGCTGTCCATCCACCCCGTGGAGGTGGAGGACCACGCCGCGAAGTTCGACCTCACGTTCGCCTTCGCCACGTCACCCGACGGGCTGCAAGGCGCCATCACCTACAGCGCCGACCTCTTCCGCGAAGAGACGATCCAGCGGCTCGTGAAGCACCTCCAGGTGTTGCTGGAGTCCGCGGTGGCCAGCCCCGACACCCGGGTCGCCGAGCTGCCGATGCTGACGCCGGACGAGCGTCACACGCTGCTCGTGGAGTGGAACGACACGGGCACGAAGCTGAGCCGGGGCCTGATTCATGACCTCGTCGCCCAGCAGGTGGCGCGCACGCCTGACGCCAC
>NZ_RAWG01000468.1 GCF_003611735.1 Corallococcus sicarius
GTCGTTCGCCGCCCGTGCGGCCCCCGCCGCCGTGGCCGTGAGCGCGTCACTCCGGAGCCCCGCGGTGCCCGTGCAGGCCGCGACCCCCGCGACCCCGGTGGCCAACCACCTGCGCCCCACCGACGACGCCCTGTTCGTGGCGAGCGCCGGGTTCGCACCGTCCACCCACTCCTTCGTGGAGGGCGAACACCGCGTCATCATCCACACCATCGAAGGCCAGGTGAAGCGCGGCACCATCCGCGACGCGGACCTGCTCGAGGACGTCATCTCCCTGGAGCAGCAGAGCGGCTTCGCCCCCGAGCGCATCCCCGGCAAGCGCGTGAAGGCCATCTTCTTCATGCTCGCCGCGGGCGCGCGTCAGCCTCAGGCCGAGGGCTCCAAGATTCGCGTCACCTTCAACGACGGCCGCCAGGTCGCCGGCTTCTCCCAGGACTTCAAGGGCCCCACCCCGGGCTTCTTCGTCGTCCCCGCCGACACCCGCACCAACACCGCGCGCATCTTCATCTACCGCTCCAGCGTGCAGGCCGTCGCCGAAGGCTGACGCGGCCCACCGGGGCGGAGCAGCACCGCATAAAAAAGAGGGGCCTCGTCACCGAGACCCCTCTCTTCATTTCACCGACCCGAGGGCCGGCGAAGGGAAGCGACTTACTTCGTGCCCTTCGCCGCGGGCGCCGCGGGAGCCGCGGGAGCCGCAGGAGCCGCAGGAGCCGCCGCCGCGTCCTTCTTGGGGGTCAGCTCGAGCGCGAGCACGATGGAGATGTCCTCGCCCACCGCGACGCCGCCGGCCTCGAGCGCCTTGTTCCAGCCCAGGCCGAACTCCTTGCGGTTGAGCTTCGTGGTCGCCTCGACGCCACGGCGCATGCCGCCGAACGCGTCCTTGATCTCCGGCGTCGGGCCCACCACGTCCAGCACGACGGGCTTCGTCACGCCGTGCATCGTCAGGTCGCCGGTGACCTTCAGCTTGTCCTTGCCGGCCTTCGCGACCTTCGTCGACTTGAAGGTGATGGTCGGGTACTTCGCCGTGTCGAAGAAGTCAGGGCTCTTCAGGTGCTCGTCGCGCTTGGGCTCCGCGGTGTTGACGGTGGTCGCGTCGAGGACGGCCTCGACGGTGGACTTGGTCACGTCCTTGTCGTCGATGTTGATCGTGCCGGACTTCACCTTGAAGTTGCCCTTCACGTTGGACACCATCATGTGCTTCACGGAGAAATCCGCGGAGGAGTGCGCCGCGTCGATGTCATACGCGGCCGCGAAGGCGAACGAGGGGGCGGCAACGGCGATCAGGGTGATGACGGACTTCATGGACATCTTCATGGTGTGGACTCCTGGGACTGCGAACTGCGAGGTTCAGGTGCGCAGCGCGAAGCTGCGCATGGACAAGGTTCCGTGATGGAAGCCCTCGAACACGGGGGTGAGACGGTCCTCGGGGAGGGCAGCTCCGAGGACGAAATAGATGGGCAGCCAGTGCTCGGCAGAAGGATGCGCGAGCCGCGCATTCGGTGCATCCCTCCACGACTGAAGCCCCACGTAGTCACGTGCCGCAAGTTTTCCAGCGACCCATGCGTCGAACTCGGCGGCCCATGCCTCCACGGACGCCGCCTTGGAACTGAAATTCACGCGGCGCAGGTTGTGCACCACCCCGCCGCTGCCCATCAGTAGCACGCCCTCCGCGCGCAGCGGGCGCAAAGCCTCACCCATCTTCGCCACCATCGCGGGCGTCGCGTCCGCTGGCAGCGCCACCTGGATGACGGGCACGCGCGCCTCCGGGAAGGCATGCATCAGCGGAACCCACACGCCGTGGTCCAGGCCACGCGCGGCCTCCCCCACCGCCGGGATGCCCGCGGACGTCAGCCGCGACACCACGTCCAGCGCCAGCTCCGGCGCGCCGGGCGCAGGGTAGCGCAGCCGGTACATCGCTTCCGGGAAGCCGTAGAAGTCATAGACGAGCGGCGGCGCGGCGGTCGCGGTGACATGCACGCGCGCGTCCGTCTCCCAGTGCGCGGACACCACCACCAGCGCCTTCACCGGCCCCGCCCCGTCACCAAAGCGCTTGAGCGCCTGGGGGTACGCGTCCGTGTCCAACGCCGTCATCGGAGAGCCGTGCGACACGAACAGCGCCGGCGCCACCTGCCGGGCAACCGTGGGCCCGGGCCCCATCACCCCGGCGACCCCAGCGGCCGCCACTCCCTGCAGCACCTCGCGTCTGTCCACCCCGGTCGCCTTCATGAGCGACTTCCACTGCAACCCCAGGACCAACGCACCCGAAACGCCAAACCATTGAAATCAGGCAGAAAACCATTCCACCCCTGCGAAATGGCTCTCAGAATGATAGAGAGGCCTCTCAGTCTGAAACGTTCTGGGAGTCACCGTGGCGGGCTTGGAAGACCTGGACTTGAGGGAGTTGCTGGCGTTCGAGCCGAAGGGCGGGGTCATCCACTTCGCCGGGCAGCGGGCGCTGCTGATGGATCCGGTGGCGCTGGGGCTGCTGCGCGGGGAGCTCATCGGGATGATGGGGATGACGGCGGCGCGCGGCATCTTCACGCGGCTGGGCTACGCGCACGGCTGGCGCACGGCGGAGGCGATGCGGACGGCGGTGCCGTGGACGGACGAGTCCCACTGGCGCCGCGCGGGCGGCCGGCTGCACACGCTGATGGGCCAGGTGCGCGTGGAGCGCATCGAGCGCACGGACCAGGACGGGCCGGAGCCCTTCGCGGAGGCGCAGTGGCGCGACTCGTATGAAGCGGAGCAGCACCTGCTGCACCTGGGGCAGGCGGATCAACCGGTGTGCTGGAGCCTCACCGGCTTCGCGTCCGGCTACCTGAGCTACTGCAACGGCAAGCCCATCTATTGCGCGGAGCTCAAGTGCGTGGGCAAGGGCGACGCCGCCTGCCACATCGTGGGCCGCCCCGCCGAGGAGTGGAGCACCGAGTGCACGGAGGTGATGCGCTTCTATGAGACGCAGTGCATGGAGGGCGTGCTCGGCCAGGTGACGGAGGCCCTGCGGCAGGCGGAGCGCAAGCTGCGCGCGAAGCGGCAGTCGCTGGCGCGCGTGTCCGGCGTGACGGAGGACCCGGCCGGCATGGTCGCGCGCGCGGAGGCGATGCAGCGCGTGCTCAACCTGGCCCGGCGCTCCGCGAAGGTGGACACCACCATCCTCGTCACCGGCGAGAGCGGCGTGGGCAAGGAGCGCATCGCCCGGCTCATCCACGACGAGTCCGGCCGCGCCCACAAGGCCTTCATCGCCGTCAACTGCGCCGCCGTCACGGAGAGCCTGTTGGAGAGTGAGCTGTTCGGCCACGCGAAGGGCGCCTTCACCGGCGCCACGCATGACCGGCCCGGCCTCTTCGAGGCGGCCCACGGCGGCACCCTCTTCCTGGACGAGGTGGGCGAGGTGCCCCCCGCGATGCAGGCGAAGCTCTTGCGCGTCCTCCAGGAGCGCGAGGTGCGGCGCGTGGGGGAGAACCTCAACCGCAAGGTGGACGTGCGCGTGGTGGCCGCCACCAACCGGGAGCTCTCGGACGAGGTGCGCCTGGGCCGCTTCCGCCAGGACCTCTTCTACCGGCTGCGCGTCATCGAGCTGCGCATCCCCCCGCTGCGCGAGCGCAAGGAGGACATCCTCCCCCTGGCGCGGCTGCTGCTGGCCGAGGCCGGTGAGCGACTGGGCCGCCGCGTGGGCGGCCTGTCCCCGGACGCCGCGGATCAACTCCTGCGCTACGCGTGGCCGGGCAACGTCCGCGAACTGGGCAACGCCATCGAGCGCGCGGTGGTGCTGTGCGAGGGCCCGCGCGTGGAGCGCGAGGACCTGCCCGAGGAGGTGCGGGCCGCGCCGCCCAGCCTCGTGCCCGGCGGCAACCCGCGCCGCCTGGAGGACATGGAGAAGGAGTACATCCTCGCGGTGCTGGCCCAGAACGGCGGCAACCGCTCGCGCACCGCGGAGCAGCTGGACATCGGCGTGGCCACGCTCTACCGCAAGCTCAAGCAGTACGGACACCCGGAGGCCGCGCACTAGGGACGCGCACGGCCCACCGGGGATGCTTCAGTTGAGGAACTGGTCGCGGTCCGGCGGCGGGCGGTTCTTGCCCACGACGCGCAGGTGCTTGGAGCGGTCCCTCAGCTGGCGCTGCAGCCGCCAGTGCTGCAGGTGCAGCAAGAGCCGCTTGGGGCTGACGCCGCGCACGTAGGCGAACACCAGCACCAGGCTGATGAGCTCCGGGGCCAGGAACTGCCAGGCAGGCGCCGTGAGCAGCCGCAGCAGCGTGAAGCCCGCGCCAATGCCCGCGAACCAGTAGCCCGTCAGCGGGATGCCCCAGAAGTTCGTCTGCCCCCGGCCAATGACGAGCCCGTACGCCACCCACAGCACCGTGGTCATCACCGTGCCGCCGGCGTAGCCACTGGCCATGGGAATCACGAGCGCCAGCAGCACCGTGATGAAGCCCGCGAGCACCGTGATGCCCACCGACGCCAGCAGCAGGCGCCGCGGGCCCCAGGTGGACTCCAGGAAGCCGCCAATGGACCAGATGATGATGCCGCCGAAGATGATGCCCAGCGGATCCGTGGCGATGAACGCGTAGGTGAACGGCTCCCACACCCGCAGGCGCCCCAGCACCTCCCCGGGGTTGAGCAGCAACAGCGCGCCCTGACTGCCGCGCGTCGCCAGATACAGCACGGAGAAGGCCACCAGCCCTACCGCCAGCTTCGCGGCCATCGATTCCAGGCCGACGAGGCCGCCGCCGAAACCGCCGCCTCCTCCGCCATTGAAGCCCCGCATGGGTCGCATAGAGGCCCAAAGGTGGTGGAACCCTGCCCGGTCCGCAACCCCAAATGCCGAAACGATGAAGGGCGCTCCACCCTGGTGTCTCCAGGGAGAAGCGCCCTCGCATCCACACCCCTTCAGCCGCAGGCCCGGAGCTTCAGACCTTGTGACGGTAGAAGAGCGTGATGGTCAGACAGTGAAACTCCTTGTCCGAGGACTGCGTGACGATCTTGTCCACGATGTCCACGCCGGAGTTCTCCTTCAGCCACTTGGTGATGTTCTCACCCATGTTCTCGCGATCGCGCGCGAGCGTGGTGGAGAACACCTTGACTCCCGTGAAGCTGATAAGCCCCATTCCAACCCTCGTTGCACCAGAGATTACGAACGTTTACCCCGAGTCGCGGGCGCCATCAAGAAACGGGCCCGACTATCTGACCCAGGCACACCCGGGAAGTCCGCTCCGCAGCGTCCCGGGGGGTGGCCCGGGCGACCGTCCACCCGCCGACAGTGCGGCGGGGGACGGGGG
>NZ_RAWG01000469.1 GCF_003611735.1 Corallococcus sicarius
GAAGGCTTCCACACGGAGACGGGCCCCGGCGTCTTCGAGGCCGCCATCCGCTACGACACGCTGGAGCTGGCGGCGGACCGCGGCGCGCTGTTCAAGACGGTGGTGAAGGAGATCTGCGCGCGGCACGTCAGGGTACGCGTGCCGGCGGAGGACGTCGTCCCCTCGTGCCGCAGGCTGTTCGCGCTCCGTCCGCCCATGGAGTCACCAGTCTAGCCGTTTCATGCGCTCCTGGTGAGGGGGCGGGCAACCGGGCCCCCGACCTCCGGAGCCCACCGTGGTGCGCCGCCCCGAGGCTGCCGACATTCAGGGCGTGTCACCTGTTGACCTACCTGGGAGCAATCCATGGCCACCCGTAAGAAGAGCGACAAGGACGCTGGCGCCCACAAGCCCGGCTTCGCCAAGGACCGCGTGGAGGGGGGCCTGGAGGCGGACGACACCAAGCCCCTGTACGGGGACGACGTGAAGCACTCCACCGAGGAGCAGAAGTTCGCCTTCGACAGCGACGCCCCGGTGGGCGGCGACGTGAACAACCCCCAGAGCGTCCTCGATGACGTGGACGCCGAGGAGCGCGAGGAGCGCGGCCGCCTCAAGGCCGAGGCCCGCAACGAAGACACCGACCGCGAACCCACCCGGGAATGAAGAAGGCCGGAGCCCCGACACACGTCGGAGCCCCGGCCTGAGCAGACGGCTTCGAGAAGACGTCTAGGGCCTGGACGCGGGAGTCGCTTCCGGGCCCGGCGTCTCCACCAGGGTCAGCTTGCCCAGGTTGAGCGGGCTCACCTGCTCCTGGATGACGAGCGGATCCCCTACGAGCACCACCTGCATGGCGGCCGGGTCCAGGTAGGCCTCGGCCACGCGCTGCACCTCGGCGGCGCTCGCGCCGCGCAGGCCCTCCACGGTGCGCTTGAACTCGTCCATCGGGCGGCGGTGGAAGTAGAGCTGCGCGGCGCTGCCGCCCAGGCCCTCCACCGTCTCGAAGGCGCCGGGGAACGCGCGGATGAGCCCCTCGCGCGCGGCCGCCAGCTCCTGCTCCGTGATGGGCTTCGTCTTGAGGCCGGACAATTCCTTGATGAACTCGTTGAGCGCGGGGCCCGTCACGTCCTGCCGCACGGCCGCGTACGCGGTGAGCGGACCCACGCCCAGGCGCGTGCCCAGGCTCGCGTTGGCGCCGTAGCTGTAGCCCTTGTCCTCACGGATGTTCATGTTGAGCCGGCTGCCGAAGAAGCCGCCGAACACCGTCGTGGCCAGTTCCAGCGCGTACTCGTCCGGGTGGCCCGCGGCGAGGCCGGGACGGCCCACCAGCACCACCGTCTGCTCCAGGCCCGGCTTGGGCACCAGACGCACCTGCTCGCGCGGAGGCGCGGGAGGCGCGGGAGGTGGCTTGGGCGCGACAGCCCCGCCCTTCCACCCGCCGAAGTGCTTCTTCGCCCACTCCATCGCCTGCGGCAGCGTCACGTCACCCGTCATGATGAGCGCGGCGGCGCGAGGGCCGGTGTTCTTCTTGTAGAAGTTCTTCGCATCCGCCAGCGTCAGCGATTGCACCGTCTTGGGCGTGCCCCCGGACGTATGGCCATACGGATGGTCCTTGCCGAAGACGGCCTGGTAATAGGCCTGCTGCGCGAGGAAGTTCGGGTCGCCCATGCGGCGCACCAGCTCGCCCAGCTGCTGCTTCTTGCGCCGCTCAAAGGCCTTGGCGTCGAACGTGGGCCGCAGCACCACGTCCGCCAGCAGGTCCATGGCTGCGTCCACGTTGCGCGTCAGCACGCGCGCGCCCACGAAGGCGCCGTCCGGATCCACCGACAGCGCGGGGGACACGCCCAGGTCGCCGAAGGCGTTGTCCAGGTCCACCGTGTCGCGCTTGCCCGCGCCCTCCAGCAGCATCCGGTAGGACAGGTCCGCCACGCCCAGCTTCGCGGGGGGCTCCTGCGACACGCCCGAAGCGAAGGCGATGCCGACGAACACCAGCGGCAATTCCTTGCGCGTGCTGATGATGACGGTGAGGCCGTTGTCGAGCTGGGCCTTCTCGAACGTGGGCAGCACCAGCTCCGGCGGCGCGCCCGGCTTGGGCTGCGTGGCGCGGAACGCCTCCGCGTCCGGCGCGGGGGTGGAGGGTTGCTGCGCCGGAGGCGGCTCGGCGGGAGGCGGCTCCGCGGGCTTCGTGGTGGCGCAGGCGGAGACGGTCAGCGTGAGGAGGGCAGTGAGGATTCGGCGGTGCATGGTCAACGGGCCTCCTTGCCCGAACCGGAAGACGGCGCGGCCTTCGACGGCACCGCGTGGAGGGTGACGCGCGCGTCGGGACGCAGCACGTCGGTGGCGAACTGCTTCACCTGCGCGGCCGTCACTTCCTGGTAGCGCGCCAGGTCCTGCGCCACGTAGCTGGGCTCGCCCACGAACTGGTTGTAGCTCTGGAGCGTGTCGGACTTGCTGCCCGAGCCGCCCACGGCCTGCAACCCCGCGAGGTGGCGCGTGTCGAAGCGGGTGCGCGCGCGGACAATCTCTTCCTGCGTGATGCCGTCCTTGCGGACCTCGTCGAGCACCGCGTCGATCTCCTTCTGCAGCGCGTCCGTGGTGACGCCGGGCCGGGCCACCGCCTCGATGGAGAAGACGGACTGCGCGCCCTGGCTCTGCTGCACGGCCTCCACGCTCTGGGCCAGCTGCTTGTCCAGCACCAGCCGGCGGTACAGGCGGCTCGCGCGGCCCGTGCCCAGCGCGGTGGCGAGGATGTCCGCCGTCGCGTCGCCGGGCTTGAGGTACGGCGCCGTGAGCCACGCCATGGAGAGCAGGGGCAGCGTGGCCACCTTCTCATCGTGGCGGATGACCACTTCCTTCGTGTGCTTCACGGGGGCCACGACCGGACGCTGGGGCTTGGGGCCCGACGGCAGCGTGCCGAAGTACTTCTCCACCAGCGCCTTGGTCTTCGCGACGTCGAAGTCGCCCACGATGGCGAGCGTGGCGTTGGCGGGCGCGTACCAGGTGCGGAAGAACGCCTTCACGTCGTCCACGGTGGCCGCGTTCAGGTCCTTCATGGAACCGATGACGTTGCCCGAGTACGGGTGCGGCGCCGGGAACAGCGCCTGCCACGCCTTCTCCTGCGCCTCACCGTAGGGCGCGGTCTCCACGCCCTGACGGCGCTCGTTCTTCACCACCTCCTGCTGCGTCTCCAGCTTCTTCTGCGTGAGCGCGTCCAGCAGGAAGCCCATGCGGTCGCTCTCCAACCACAGCGCGGTCTCCAGCAGGTTGCTGGGCACCGTCTCGTAGTAGTTGGTGCGGTCGAAGCTGGTGGTGCCATTGAGGTCGCTGGCGCCCGCCTGCTCCAAGAGGCCGATGTGCACGTCGTCCGGCACGTGCTTGGAGCCCTGGAACATCATGTGCTCGAAGAGGTGCGCGAACCCGGTGCGGCCCGGCTGCTCGTCATAGGCACCCACGTGGTACCAGATGTTGACGGCCACCACGGGCAGCTTGCGGTCCACGGAGAGGATGACCTCCATGCCGTTGGGCAGCGTGTACTTCTCATACGGGATGGCCAGGTTTTCACGGCCGGGCTCCAACGGCTTCGCCTCGGGCTGCTGGGCGAGCGCCGGAGTCCCCAGCAACAGGGCTGCGGCGGCGAGGGCCTTCAATCGGGACAAGGTTCTCCTCCACGGTTCAGGACAGTGCCTCGCGCGCTTAACACGCGCCCCGGGGCCTGTAAGCCCGAAGGCGACCGGGTGGGCACCAGGGTGCCGGGTGTTGCTCGCCGTGCGACACTGCGGCCATGTCCCTGGAAGTGTCCTCTTCCGCGCTGGCCCGCTGCGCCGTCCACCCGGAGATGTCCGCGGCCGGCACGTGTTCGCGCTGCGGCGGCTTCGTGTGCGCGGACTGCGTGAAGGTCGTGCCGGGGCTGGAGGGCCGCATGTTCTGCGCGGCCTGCGAGGCGCGCCCGGAGGTGAACTACCTGGAGGCCTTCCGCCTGGAGTTCTGGGGCCGGCGTGACCGGTGGGCGTGGACGGTGGGGCTCGTGAGCCTGGGGCTCCTGGCGCTGGGGCTCGTCTCCGCCCTGGACCCGCGCGCGCCCACCGCCTTGCGACTGTTGTTCGCCTTCTTCGCCCCGGTCCCGGTGGGCGTGGCCTTCTTCCTGGGACGCTCCTGGGCCCGGCATGCGCTGCTGGCCACGCCGGTGGTCATGGCCGTCCTTCTGGGGCCCGACTCCCGCGAGGAGGTCTCGCTGGTGGTGGTGTGCGCGGTGCCCGCGTTGATCACCGCCGTCGTCATCCACCGCGACGTGCGCAACCGGCTCTTCTTCCGGCGGGACGTGACGCCCGGGGAATTGCAGGCGCTGTGGAACGTGCGCCGCAACAACCCGCTCGCGCGGCATGCGCTGAGCTTCGGGTTGAGCGGGGTGTTCATGCCGGTGTTCGCGCCGCTCGCGGTGCTGTGCGGCGCGGTGGCGTGGAGGCGCGTGGACCCGGAGGCCCACCCGCCCATCGGTCGTGGGGGGCAGGCGCTCGCGGGCATCGTCCTGGGAGTCGCGAGCCTGCTGCTGTGGGGCTTCGTCCTCCTGTCCTTCCTCAACCGCTTCCTGTCAGGGGTGGTGGTCCACAAGTGACGGCAGGCGGACCTCAGAAGGAGCGCGCGCTCATTCCGCCATGGGTGCGGAGGTTGGTCCGCATGCGGTCCCCGGCGCCCTGGCACTCACCGCGGGCCGCGTCCAGGCTCAGGACGGAGTCCGCCAGCGTCAGGTCCCCCTGCTGGTAGCACGACGCCAGGGGCAGGTCCTTGATCCACTTTTCCTGGCGGAACGTCACCTGCAGGGAGCCGCCCTCCTTCACCGCCAGCATGGGATTGGTGGACTCGAAGCCCAGCGTCTCCCCGGCAGGCACGGTCAGCTCCATGGACCATTCCTTCGAATCCTTGAAGAGGCGCGTCCGGGCCCTGAAGCCCTCACCCCCCGACACGAGGGTATCGAAGCGGAAGCGGATGCTCGCGTAGATGCCCGGCGGGATCTCCAGCGCATCTTCGTCTTCGTCTTCCGAAACCTGCTTGCCATTGACCGAAACCAGCGTCCCATGGACCAGGTCGAACACGAAGGGACCCGCGAGGCTCAGCACGCTCCGTTCGCCATCCGCTGCGTCCTCGCACCCGACGCCCGAGGCCAGGGAGTCCTTCACGTCCGCGCAGGTGCGGCCGGTGCCCAGCGTCAGCCGGATGTCGGCCAGGGAGGCGTAGGCCTGATCCAGGTGGAAGGAGAGCCCGTCGCTGGAGACGATATCGGGGAGGGTGGGCTGG
>NZ_RAWG01000046.1 GCF_003611735.1 Corallococcus sicarius
GCGTTCGCTGAGGACGATACCGTCGGTTGCTTTTTTTTCAAGCAGAAGACGGAATACGAGATAGGCTCCGGTCTCGTGGGCTCGGAGAGGTGTATAAGAGACAGCCCCCCACCCACGCCCCCGCCGCGGCGCGGGCCTGCCAGGGCTCGCCGTGATCCACCAGCCACGCCAGCGCGGGCTTCAGCGCGGGAAGGTCGTCGAAGAGGGCGGGCCTCTCGAGGGCCCGGTCCCAGGCCCAGAACAACAACAGGGCCCACCAGTGCAGGACCGTCAAACCCGCGGCCCGCCAGCCACCGCGCCGCGTCCAGGCGAGGGCCAGCACCCCAGCGCCGAGCCCCAGCAGTCCCCCTGCCAGGAGGTAGACGGCGGCCACGCGCAGCACGACGCCCGGAAGCAGCGGACGCACCGCCGCTGCGAGCGCCGCGTAGGGGCCGTCCAGCGGGATGTCCACGCCCACGACGCCGGCCTTGAGCAGCCAGGCCGTCTCCGCGACGAACAACAGGAGCCCCAACGAGGCGCCCAGGGCCAAGCGCCCGGAAGCAGCGCTGAGCAAGGAGGCAACGGACCGCACGGACATGGCCCCTGCGTCTACCCTGCCCGGGCCGCTCCTGGCCACGTTTGTGTTCCTCCGGGCTTTCTGGAACTCCAGGATGTGCGTCCGGGGCCGCCTCGTTACAAGATGGCCCCGGATTGTTCCGAGTCGCCGCTCTGGTCGACCGGGGGGACCCCTTTGTCATCCAGCGCCAAGCCGAGCGACAGCCTCCAGCAGTCCGTGCGCCGAGCACTCGACGTGGAGCGTCAAGCCAATGGCCGCCATCTGGCCTGGGTGCGCCTGGCCGCGGTGGGCGTCCTGTTCGGGATGACCGTCTACCTGGGCCGCGCGCGCGACCTGCGCGACTGGGACATCTACCTGGGGCCGTTCGCGCTGTACCTCGTCTGCACCTCGTTCGTGGCCGTGGCGGTGACGACCTCCACGCGCATCTCCCGCTGGGCGTCGCTGTCCGTCGCGCTCGTGGACGTGCCCGCGGTGTACGTGCTGCAGCACCTGGCCCTGCCGGTGTCCCCCTCACCGGGCGGCGTGGCCGGCTTCACGCTGGGCATCTTCGCGGCGCTGGTGTTGCTGTCCGCGCTGGGCCTGCGCCAGTCCGTCACCCTGATTGTCATGGCGTTCGCCATCGTCGCGGAGGTGCTGCTCCAGCGCGAGGCTGGCATCGGAGTGGGCGCCCAGGTGGCCGGCGCGGTGATGCTGGGCATGACGGCGGCGGGCGCGGCCCGGCTGCTCCAGCGCATCCGCCGGCTGTCCGCCGCCGTGACGCAGGAGGAACTCCAGCGCGCGCGCCTGGGCCGCTACTTCTCCCCCGCCGTCGCCGAGCGCCTCCAGGACCGCGACTCCCCGCCTCCGGAGTTGCGCGAGGTGTCCGTGCTCTTCGCGGACGTGCGCGACTTCACCTCGCTGAGCGAGCGGCTGCCGCCCGAGCAGGTGGTCACCATCCTCAACGAGTACTACGGGCGCATGGTGGAGGTGGTGTTCCGCCACGGCGGAACGCTGGACAAGTTCATCGGGGACGCACTCATGGTGTACTTCGGCGCGCCCCTGCCGGACGCGCACCACGCCCGGAGCGCCACCCGGTGCGCGCTGGAGATGGTGCGGGAGCTGGAGGCCGTCAACGCCGAGCGCGCCGCCCGGGGCGAGCAGGGCCTGCGCATGGGCGTGGGCGTGCACTCGGGGCCGGTGGTGCTGGGCAACATCGGCTCCCCCTCCCGACGCCTGGAGTACACCGCCATTGGTGACACGGTGAACCTGGCCAACCGCATCGAGCGGCTGACCAAGGGCTTCGGGGTGCCGGTGCTCGTCTCCCAGGCGACCCGTGAGCGCGCGGGGGACGCCTTCCGGTGGGCCCCTGCCCCCACCGCCATCGTCCCTGGCAAGAGCCAGCCCGTGGTGACCTTCATCCCCGTCGTGGACGAGGGCACCCCGGCCCTGGGCCCCGGCGAGGCGGCCTGAGCAGCAGCCGGGCGGCGTCCAAGCCCCTGGCGCCTGCCTGCGGCCTGCCAGGGTGGATCGCGACGCGGGCTACTGGCCCACCTAAGTGGCCTACATGGTTGAGGGTTTACGTTGACGCCTCCCGCGAACGGTCCTTATAAAGCCGCGGTTTCCTCTGTCGTAAATCGAGGCCCCCCTTGAGCATTTTCGCGTTGGACCGGGTCGCCGCCCAGTTTCCCGAGGCGGTCGCGGAGCGCTATGTCGACCGCGCTGGCGGAGCCTGGGCCGTCATCCATGCGGAGTGGCTGCCGAAGGTCGCCACGTTCCTGAAGATGGACCCGGAGCTGGACTTCAAGCTGTTCGGCTCCGCGGACGCCGTGGACCGGCTGCACCTGGCGGAGAACGATCCGCGCTTCGAGATCGTCTACTTCCTCTATTCGCTCAGCCGGAAGGAGCACGTGCGGCTGAAGGTGCGCGTCACGGAGACGCGTCCCGAGGTCCCCTCCCTCACGCCGCTGTACCGCGGCGCGAACTGGTGGGAGCGCCTGGCGTTCGACTTCTACGGCATCCGGTTCGTGGACCACCCGGACCTGCGCCGCATCCTGCTGTACGACGAGTTCCAGGGTCACCCCCTGCGCAAGGACTACGCGCTGCGCGACCGCCAGCCGCTGATCCCCGAGCGCCCCATCAAGGACATCTTCCGCGGCCCCGGCACCAGCGGCGTCGCCTGACGAGACCTCCCATGGCCGACAGCCACAAGCCCGAAGCGCAGAGCTACAACCCCGACACGGATGGGTTCGCCCACGAGGAGTCGGAGCTCGAGTCACATCTCCAGTCGAAGCACATGGTCATCAACATGGGCCCCTCCCACCCGGCCACGCACGGCACCGTGCGGCTGAAGGTGGAGCTGGAGGGAGAGACGATCGTCAAGATCGATCCGGAGATCGGCTTCCTCCACCGCGGCTTCCAGAAGAGCTGCGAGAACGTCACCTGGACGCAGTGCCTGCCGTACACGGACCGGCTCAACTACCTGTCCGCGATGATGAACAACTTCGGGTTCCTCAACGCCGTGGAGAAGCTCATCGGCCTGGAGATCCCCGAGCGCGCCCAGTACATCCGCGTCATCGGCAGCGAGCTGCACCGGCTCACCGACCACCTGACGTGCGTGGGCGCCACCGGCCTGGAGATGGGCGGCTTCGCGCCGTTCCTCTACGGCATGGAGGCGCGCGAGCTGCTCCAGGACCGCGTCACGGAGCTCACCGGCGCGCGCCTCACCACCAGCTTCGGCCGCGTGGGCGGCATCAACCGCGACCTGCCCGAGGGCTGGGTGGAGAAGGTTCACAAGACCCTCACCCGCACGGAGGAGCTGCTCCAGGAGATGGACGGGCTGCTCACGCGCAACCGCATCTTCGTGGACCGCACCAAGGGCACCGGCGTCATCTCCGCCGCGGACGCCATCGACTACGGCTGGACGGGCCCCGCGCTGCGCGCGTGCGGCGTGGACCACGACCTGCGCAAGACGCACCCGTACTGGGTCTACGAGCGCTTCGACTTCGAAGTGGTGGTGGGCGAGCACGGCGACAACTACGACCGCTACCTCGTGCGCCTGGAGGAGATGCGCCAGTCCATCCGCATCCTGCGGCAGGCGCTGGACACCATCCCGGCGGGTCCCATCATCGTGGACGACTGGCGCATCGCGCTGCCGCCCAAGCCGGAGGTGTACGGCACCATCGAAGGCGTGATGGCGCACTTCAAGCTGGTGATGGAGGGCATCCAGGTGCCCCCCGGTGAAGTCTACGACGCCACCGAGGCCTCCAACGGGGAGCTCGGCTGGTACCTGGTGAGCGACGGCCGCGGCCGTCCGTACAAGGTCCACGTCCGTGCCCCGGGCTTCCCGGTGCTGGCGGCGCTGCCGCACATCATCCAGGGCAAGATGCTGGCGGACCTCGTTCCCACCTTTGACACCATCAACATGATCGGCGGCGAGGTCGAGCAGTGAGCGACAACGACACGAAGAAGCCCACCGGTGACGCGCAGACGCCCCCCAAGGGCGCGCCCACCGACTCGCCCGCGGCCAAGGTCGGCTCGGAGCCGTCCAACCCGCCCGCCGGCGCGAAGATGGACACCCCGCCGGTGGCGGCCAGTGGCCCCACCGGCACGCCTCCGCCGAAGCCGGCCGGAGGCCCTCCGCCCAAGCCGCAGCCCAAGAACCCGGGCTTCGTGACGGCGGTGGTGGACGGCAAGGAAGTGGTGGTCAAGCCGGGGACCAACATGATCGAGGCGGCCAAGCAGGTCGGCTCGGAGATCCCCTACTACTGCTACCACCCGCGCCTCTCCATCGCGGCCAACTGCCGCATCTGCCTCATTGAAGCGTCCAACGCGCCCAAGCTCGTCCCCGCGTGCCAGACGCCCATGGCCGAGGGTCAGGTCATCAAGACCACGACCCCCAAGGTCAAGGAGCAGCAGCGCGCGGTGATGGAGTTCCTGCTGCTGAACCACCCGGTCGACTGCTCCATCTGCGACCAGGCCGGTGAGTGCAAGCTGCAGGACTACTACATGAAGTACGACTACCGGCCCTCGCGCCTGGAGGGCACCAAGGCCCTCAAGACCAAGCGCAAGGTGCTGGGGCCCCGCGTGGTGCTGGATCAGGAGCGCTGCATCATCTGCACGCGCTGCGTCCGCTTCATGAACGAGATCCCGAAGGAGCCGCAGCTGGGCGTCTTCGGTCGTGGCAGCCACGAGCGCATCGACGTGTTCCCGGGCAACGAGCTGGACAGCAACTACTCGCTCAACACCGTGGACGTGTGCCCGGTGGGTGCGCTGCTCAGCCGCGACTTCCGCTTCAAGGCGCGCTCCTGGTTCCTGTCCGCCACGCCGTCGGTGTGCACGGGCTGCTCGCGCGGCTGCAGCATCTCCGCGGACTGGATGTCCCAGGACACCTACCGCTACCGCCCGCGTGAGAACGAGGCCATCAACAAGAGCTGGATGTGCGACCAGGGCCGCCTGTCGTACAAGGACCTGAACGTGGGCCGCGTGCTCGCCGCCCAGGTGGGCCGCCGCACGGGACCGCGCGACACGGTGCAGCCGGCGCTCACGCGCAGGGACGCCATCGTCGCCGCGGGCAAGGCGCTCAAGCCGCTCGTGGGCTCCTCGCAGCTCGCGGTGCTGGCCTCGCCGCTCGCCTCCAACGAGGACCTGCTCGCGGGCCTGACGTTCGCGAAGGTGACGCTCGGCGCGACGGCGGTGTTCGTGGGCGGCCGGCCGCAGGGCCAGGCCGACCACTACCTGATGACGGCGGACAAGAACCCCAACCGCCAGGGCCTCGCGCTCGTCGCGAAGGGCCTGGGGCTCACCGTGAAGCCCTTCGAGGAGCTCACGGCCGCCATCAGCGCCGGCAAGGTGAAGGCGCTGTACGCGGTGGGCACGGAAGTGCCGGTGGACGCGGCTGGCTTCGCCGAGGTCGCGGCGAAGCTGGAGGTGTTCGTCGCCCAGGCGCAGAACGAGTCCCCCGTGACGGCGCAGGCGACGGTGCTGCTGCCGGCGAGCGCGCACATCGAGGACGAGGGCACGTTCACCCAGCAGGACGGCATCACCCAGCGCTTCCGCAAGGCGTACCCCCCCAAGGGGGACGCGGTGCCGCACTGGAAGTGGGCTGCGGAGCTGACGCGCGAGTTGGGTGGCGAGGCCGCTCACACGTCCGCGCGCGAGGTGTGGCGGGCGTACTCGGCGAAGGTGGCCGAGTTCGCCGAGTTCAACTGGGACAAGGCGTCTCCGCCGGACCGGGAGAAGCCGGGCATCAATCCGCTGCCGTCGGGAGCCGACGGCCGTCCGCCGGGCTACCGTGAATTCGGCGCGCCGCGCGTGAGGGGCATCTGACCATGAGCCGCATCCTGACCATGTTGTTCGCCATGGCCTTCTGCATCTTCGCCCTCGCGGGCGGAGTGGCCACGGCGTACCTCGTGGGCTACCTGGCGGAGGAATACCTGTTCGACGGCGCCAGCCGCCTCACGAACATCCTCTTCCTGATGCTCACCTTCGTGATGATCATCGCCACGCTCCTCACGCTCGCCGAGCGCAAGTGGAGCGCGTTCATGCAGGACCGCGTGGGCCCCAACCGCGCGCGCCTGGCCATCCCGGGCCTGGGCAACCGCTCCCTGGGCGGCATCCCGCACATCATCACCGACGTGCTGAAGATGCTGACCAAGGAGGACTTCGTCCCCGGCACGGCGAACAAGTTCCTCTTCAACCTGGGCCCCATCCTCGCGTTCGCGCCGGTGTTCGCGCTGTTCGCGGTGGTGCCCGCGGGCCCGTCCGTGACGGTGTTCGGCAAGACCATCGACATGGTGGTCGCGACGCCGGACTTCGGCATGCTGTACGTGCTCGCCATCGCGTCGCTCGCCGTCTACGGCACGTCGCTGGCCGGCTGGTCCTCCAACAACAAGTTCGCCCTGCTGGGCGGCGTGCGCGCCTCCGCGCAGATGATCTCCTACGAGGTCGCGCTGGGCCTGTCGCTCGTGGGCCTGTTCCTGGCGTTCTCCTCCGTGCAGATGCCCGCGCTGGTGGGTGACGTGGGCAGCGCGCTCGGCACCGTCGCGGGCACCGGACAGGCGCGCTACCTGTGGCGCTCCGACGGCGCGTTCGACCTGGGCCTGCCCGCCTGGGGCATCTTCATCCAGCCCTTGGGCTTCATCGCCTTCTTCGTGGCCTCCTTCGCGGAGACCAAGCGCGCGCCGTTCGACGCGCCCGAAGGCGAGTCGGAGATCATCGGCTACTTCGTGGAGTACTCCGGCATGAAGTTCGGCATGTTCATGATCTCCGAGTTCATGGAGGTCGTGGTGCTGGCCGGTGTGACGACGGCGCTGTTCTTCGGCGGCCACCACCTGCCCTTCGGCGGCGAGTGGCTGGCGTCGCAGCCCTTCATGCAGGAGCACGGCTGGGTCTACGGCACCATCCTGGGCACGGTGTTCTGGATCAAGGTCGTGCTGCTCATCTGGGTGCAGCTGGTCATCCGCTGGACCTTCCCGCGCTTCCGGTACGACCAGATCCAGAACCTGGGCTGGAAGATCCTCCTGCCCGTGGGCCTGGCGAACGTGTTCATCAGCGGCGCGCTCGTGCTGTGGGATCCGTCCCTGCGCGCGCTGGCGGTGGTGGGCCTGCTGGAGATCGGCTTCGTCGTGGCCCTGACGATGTCCAAGGGTGCCAAGGCGGGCGCGGCGCACGACACCGCGCACGGCCATGGGCACGACGCCCACGGGCTGCCCGCGGGTGGCGCGCACGGCCTGCCGGCGCACGCGGACCCCCACTCCCATTCCCCGGCCGGCGCGCACTAACGGCGCCTGTCCGGCACAAGCCCTTCGCCGGAAGCGAGACAAGACACCATGGCGTTCAATGCTTCCCAGGACCCGCGCACGGACATCCGCGAGCGGATGTACATCCCCGAGCTGCTGCGCGGGCTGGCCATCACCACCCGTCACTTCTTCCGCAACATGTTCGGCACGCGCGACACGAACCCCCAGGTTCAGGACCGCACGGGCATGAACCTGATGACGACGGTGGAGTACCCGGAAGAGAAGCCCATCTACCCGGAGGGCTACCGCGGTCTGCACCGGCTGGTCCCGCGTGACGACGGCAAGCCGCGCTGCGTGGCTTGCTACATGTGCGCGACCATCTGCCCGGCGCAGTGCATCTACATCGAGGCGGGCGAGTACGAGACGGCGGACCCGGATTCTGAGTCGGCGGTCATCGAGAAGTACCCGACCCAGTTCGTCATCGACGAGCTGCGCTGCATCGTGTGTGGCCTGTGCGTGGAGGCGTGCCCCAAGGACGCCATCCGCATGGACACGTACATGCACACGCCCTCCGAGTACACGCGGCAGAACTTCGTCTACGACATCCCGAAGCTGCTCAAGGGGCCGCCCGTCTCGCACCCGTCGGATCCGTGGAACAAGCGCGACAGCTCCGCGGAGCCGCACCACGTCCACAAGGAGGCGCACACGCGCATCGGCGAGGGCCTGGTGGAGCTCAAGACGCCGCACTCGCTGGGCGCGGGGCACGGCGGTGGTCATGGTCATGGCCACGCCAAGGCCGTGGGCGCCGGTGGTCAGACGGTGGTGACGCAGCAGGGTCCCATCCAGGTGACGAAGTTCCTCAAGTAGCCTCTTCGCCGCACGCTTCCGGGGCGGGTCGTCCACCGCCCCTTCACACGCGCCTCCCGGCCCGCCTCCTTCCCTCAGTACGGAAGGGCGGGCCGACGCCGTTTCTGGGGTCATCTGGTGACGCTGCAGCTCTTCAATGCACTTGGCGGCAACCAGGCACGGCAGGCCCGGCGATGAAGCGCTACCGGTTGTCCGTGTGCAAGGGGGCGAGCTGTCGCGAGGGCGGCTCGGACGCGGTGCACGTGGCGGCGCGCGAGGAGCTGGAGGCGCGCGGGCTCCAGGCGCGCTGTGAGCTGTACCGGGGCGGCTGCTACGGCTTCTGCCACATGGGGCCCAACGTGGTGGTGCGCGAGGACACGGGCCGCAAGCGCGACCTGCTGTCCCCGGAGGACTACCAGCTCATGGGGTGGCCCGGAGAGGTCTACTATTCCGGGATGACGGCGGAGAAGATGCGCCGCGTGATGGCGGAGCACATCCAGGACGACGTGCCGGTGCGCGAGCTGTTCGGACAGCCCGACTCCGGCGACGACGACTGAGCGGGACGGTGTGCCGGCCTCCATCCTCTTCCCGGAGGTGAGCCTTGTTGCGTGCACAGCCGTCCCCTGCCCCCTGGCTGCTCGTCGGAGGCCTCCTGGCCTTCAGCGCATGCTCGCGTCCCGTGACGCCGCCCCCGGCGCCCCCGCGGGTGCTCGGCGCGCACGCGGATGCGGACAGCCCGCGCGTCGTCGGGACGGCGCTCGTCGAGGGCGGCGTCTCCCGGCAGGAGCTTTTGCGGCGCTACCCCCGGCGTGAACCGGACAGGGCCCTGGCGGAGCGACTCGCGGTCCTCCTCGCGGACTCCGGCCAGCGCCTGCGCTGGAGCGCCGCGCCCGTGGAGGACCTCGCCTGTGAAAACGGCGACGTCCGCTTCCGGATCCAGGTGCGCATCCCGCCCGCCTGCGAGGGGCGCTCTTGCCCCGTGCTCGTGTTCCATTCGTCGGCCTGTCCCCGGCCGGGCTACCACTGGCGGCCGGAGTTCTTCCTCCGCGAAGGCTTCATCTACGCGGAGCCCGCGGTGCGGGGCACAAGCTGCGGTGAGGCCTGGGCCCGCGCGGACAACGGCGCGCTCCGGATGTCGGCCGCCACGGACCTGGAGGCGAGCAGCCGTTGCCTGCGCGCGCGCTTCACCCGGGACGGGGTGGCGCCGAAGCTGGGCATCCTGGGCTGGAGCTACGGGGGCAACCAGACCCTGGTGGGCATGACGCGTTTCGCGGGCAGCTACGATGCGGGCTTCGCGCTGGCCGCCAAGACGGACCTGGGCTCGTTCCTCCGTCAGGCGCCTCCGGAGCTGCGTCGCGCCCGGGCGGAAGAGTACGGCGATCCGGAGACCGACGCGGACCGCCTGCGCGCCATCTCGCCCATCACCTACGTGGACCGGGTGCAGGGCCCCATCGCCCTCAAGCTGGGCGGTCGCGATCCGAAGGTGTCACTGTCGGACGCGGACGTCTTCGTGCGGGCGCTTGAGGCGCGGGGCCAGGACGTGTCGCTGATGATCGTCCCCGAGCACGCCCACCTCGCGGAGCGCCCGGAGGAGGTCGTCTTCGAGCACGCGCACATCCTCCGGTTCTTCACCGCGAAGCTGGGCGGGCCGGACTCCAGCGACGACTAACCCCGGTCGGAGGCGCGGCGGCGCCAGCGGATGACCCCGTCCCAGTCCGCCGGGGGCGGCGTCTGGATGTGGCCCTGGCAGCGCTGGACGTAGACGCGGGCCACCGGGTCGCCGTGCTCCACGCCGCAGCGGCGGAACAGCTCCTGGGCCACCAGGAAGTCGCGCGCGTAGTAGGCCGTGAGGGCCTTCTCGTACAGGGCCATGCCCGCCTGCTTCTCTCCGGAGAATTCACCCCGGCGGCCGAGCAGCTCGTGGATGCGCACGGGGTTGGGCTGGTCGCGCACGAGCACGCGGTCCACCTCGCGGAAGACGTAGGCGTCGCTCGCGAGCTGCGCGGTGGTCTCTCCCACCAGCACCTGGGTGCCGTACTGCTTGTTGGCGCCCTCCAACCGGCCGGCCATGCCCACCGCGTCACCCATGACGGTGTAGTGGGACTTGAGTTCGCTGCCCATGTCCCCCACGAGCAGGTCGCCCGTGTCGATGCCGGCGCGCACCGACAACCGGTGGCCGAACTGCTTCTCCCAGACGGGCTGCTTCTGCGCGAGCACCGCCTGGAGCTTGAGCGCGGCCTCGCAGGCCAGGTGCGCGTGGCGGTCCGTGCGCACGGGGGCGCCCCAGAAGGCCAGCACCGAGTCACCGATGTACGTGTCCACCTGCCCCGCCGTGGCGCGCACCACGGCGGTCATCTCCGTGAGGAAGGTGTTGAGCAGGGGCACCAGCTGCTCAGGGGGCAGCGTCTCCGCCAGGCGGGTGAAGCCCTCGATGTCGCAGAGGTACACCGACATCTTCCGGCGCTCCGGACGCATCAGGCTCACGTCGCGCGCGACGAGCCGCGCCACCTCCGGGCTCACGTAGCGGCCGAGCGCGCTGTGCACGAAGTCGCGCACGTCCTGCTCCGTGCGGAACGCGTAGATCGTGGTGACGAGGAACGCGAGCCCCATGGACCACAGCGGGCCCGCCACGGCGATCCACTGGCGCTCGTTGACGAAGAGCCAGCCGGCGGCGGCGACGTAGCCCGCGCCCGCGGCCAGCGCCACGCCGACGAACAGCACGGCGCCGCTCACCGAGCGCAAGAGCCAGCTGAACGACAGCGCCAGGAACGCGCCGATGAAGGCGAGCCCCATGGTGGCCAGCATGTCCATGCGGGGCGCCACGCGGGTGATGCCGTCCGAGCTGAGGATGTTCGCGAGCGCCTGGCCCAGGATGGCGCCGTTGGCGATGCCCGGCCCGATGGGCGTCACCCGCCGCTCGGGCGCGTAGCTGCTGGTGTTGGTGAGGATGACGGCCCGGCCGTCCAGGTCGTGGTCGAACCGGGCGGGGCGCTCCGCCTGCGTGTCGAAGAGGTTGAGCAGCACGTTCCACGCGCGGATGGAGCGGGCCAGCGGGCCGCGCGCGCCCCGGGTGGCGGACGGGGCCTCCCAGCGCAGCAGGCTGTAGCCGGACGCATCCATGGGCACGGAGTACTTGTCCCCGATGTGGAGGCGCCCGTCGGCGTACCGCAGCTTCTGCGTGCCGGCGAGGCGCATGGCGGCGGCGAGCGGCAGCGAGGGCAGCACGTGGCGCTCGCGCCCGTGCGGGCTGTACGCGACGAGGTGGGGCACGCCGCGCACGACGCCGTCGGGGTCCGCGGGCAGCGTGGTGGCGCCATAGCCGCTGGAGGTGCCCAACAGCGGCGTCACCGGGTGCTGGAGCTGGCGCACCTCCTGGAGCTTCTCCGGATCCAGCCCCGTCACCTGCACGGAGGCCAGGGAGAGGAACAGGTCCACCGGCGCCACGCGGAAGGCGTCATCCGCGGCGCGGCGCTCCTGGATGGACGCGGAGAGGGTGCCCAGCTGTTCGCCCAGGCTGCGGCCCTCGCCCTCGTCGGCGACGCCGGCCCAGACCTCCAGGCCCTGGCCGGCGGGGATGAGGAAGGCGGGGCGCTGGAGCGCGAGCACGGACTGGGCGCGGACGCGGGCCTCGGTGGGGCCGGGGTAGCTGCCCAGGCGGACGCGGTACGGCCACAGGCGGCCGGTGGGCGGTAGGGTGCGGGTGCCCTCCGCGCCCCAGCGGAAGGCGAGCACGGACTGGTCGGGGTCCTGGTCCAGGAGGGCTCGCAGCGCGTCGTCGTCCTGGGACAGGGCGCCGCGGCCGGTGCGGGCGGGGGTGACGCAGGCGCGCGGGCTGAGCTCCGGGTAGGCGAAGTCCAGCATCACCACGGAGGCGCCCTCCTCCACCAGCCGGTGGACCATGCCGCCCATGACCTGGCGCGGCCACGGGTACGCGGCGATGTCGGCGCGGGGGCCCTGCTGGGCCTCGGCGAGGGTGTCGTCGTCGATGGAGACGAGCACCACGCGGTCGGAGCGCTCGGAGCGTTCGCCGAGTTGGCGGATGCGCCAGTCGTAGAAGACGCGCTCGCCGCCGTCGAGCCAGCCCGACAGCATGTCCACGACGCCCGAGGGCGACAGCGAGGGGCCCGGCGTGTCGTCCGGACGCACGGGGCGTGAGACGCGCTGGGACACGAGCAGCCCCAGCAGGCAACCGAACAGGGCGGCCTGGACGAGCGAGAAGCCGAGCCGCTGGATGAAGCGGCGGCCGGCGGAGTGGATGCGGAGACGTTGCACGGGCGGCCCACAGGATACCGCTTCGGGGCCGAGCGCCTACGGGGGACACGCGCGGTATGGTTGGCTGCCCCACCGCTTCCCTTTTGAAAGAGCCAGAGCCGCCCATGAAACGCCTGTTGCTGTCCGCCGTCGCCGCCGTCTCCCTGCTGTCGCCCCTGGCCTGTGACATCGAGAAGACGGGCAACCAACTCGCCGCGGACCACGTGATGGTGGGCACCCTGCTGGCCACGCCGCAGGTGGACGTGTCGACCTCCGCGCTCGCGGGCTACGACGCGGGGACGTACGGAGGGCCGGACGGAGGCGACGTGGTGTCGTTCCCCGGGGAGACGGCGGCGTTCCTCTTCTTCGGAACGAAGTCAGGGGAGAACTCGCAGCCGGAGGGCCTCGCTGGCGCCACCGTGACGCTCCAGGCGGGCTCGGCGGCGGCGGTGCCCCTCAACGCCCAGGGTGGCGGCAGCTACGGCGTGACGAGCAGCTCGACGGACGCGCTGACGTACGCGTCCGGGGCGACGTATTCGTTCATCGCGACGCAGGGCGGGACGCGGTACGAGGCGCAGGTGAAGGACTCCCCGACGAAGGAGGCCCTCCCCGCGTTCCATCCTCCCGAGGGCTTCGTGCGGATCGCGGCGAACACGGCGTTCAGCTTCGACCGTCCGGCGCCTCCGGCGAACCAGGACCGCACGCTGGGCTTCGTGACGGTGGTGCCGGTGGGCTCGGATGGGCAGAAGGGTGAGCCCACGTATTCGAACGCGCCGACGACGCCGGTGGAGTTCCTCCAGCTCGCGGCGGTGCCGCAGGCCTACCGGGAGGCGCGCGTGACCATTCCCGCCACCGCGTTCCCGAACCCGAGGCAGACGTACCTGGTCATCTTCCAGGCCGTGCGCATGGGCGGCGCGGAGTCCGACAACCTCTTCCTGGGCAGCGTCGTCCTGGCGGGCACGTCCGAGGTCGGCATCTTCCGGACGAACTGAGGCGGGCTACCCCGTCTCGATGTCGAGCCCGAGGCGCCCCTCCAGCTTGAGGCGCAGCAGGTGGCCCGCGAAGCGCTCCGCCTCCTCGCGGGTGAGGATGCTGCGGAAGTCCGGGCCCTCCGCGAGTTCGACCTCCATCACGGCGCCGCGCTGGAGGAGGCGGAAGAAGTCCTCCCCTCCTCCCGGGCGAGGCACGCGCAGGGGCACGAAGCCCTTGAGCGGCAGGACGTCCACGCTGGCGTCGATGACGCGCAGGAGCCCCTGCGCGTCCGGGCGCACGGCGTCGGCGGGGATGGACTCCTCCGGGTAGAGCGGCGCGGGTGCGAGCGCCAGGTCCTCGGTGGAGTCGTCGAAGAGGAAGCCGTAGCGGGACGGCACGCGCTGCGTGAGCAGGTAGCAGAGCAGGACGGCTTCATCCGGCCCCACGCGGGCGACGTGGAGGATGGAGCGCTCCGCGCCTACGCGGCGCAGGAGCAGCGTGAGGTGGGGCTGGCTGCTCGCGAGGTAGCGGCGGACGCGATCCAGGAGCGTGGTGCGCACTTCGGTGAAGGCCGCTTGATAGCGGGCTTCGCTCTCTGCTTCGCGCTGGGTGACGGCGTCGCGGGCCCTGGCGAGCTTCGCTTCCGCGTCGCGGAGGAAGTCACTGGCGGCGCCCTGCGGCTGGAGGCCCGGGGTGTTGCTTCCGGGGTCCATGCCGGCCGCGCGCACGGCGCCCAGGAGGAAGGAGCCCTGCTGCGCGAGGCGCGCCTGTTCCTCACGGAACTGGATGAGCGAGGCCGCATGGTCGCGCTTCAGCTCCGCCCAGGCGTCGTAGGTAGACTCCAGTGTCTCCAGCGTGCGGAGCTGGCCGAGCGTGGACTCTGGACCGTCTGTGTTTCGGGGGGCCAGGTCTGTATTCGCCGTGGGAGGGGGCGCCTCCACGGCCGGAACATCCACCGGCGTGTCGTGACGCAACGGGCGCGGGGGAGACTTGGACGACGGTGGCTTCTTCCCGGCGCTCACGGTGCGTGCTCCTGGTGCGAAGGCCTGCTCACTGGGGCCAATAGGGATAGCGGTGGACGTAGCCAAACCGACCTACGACCCAGATGTCTTCCGGACTGTTCCCAGCGATTCCATACATGGAAGAGCCGAAACCCACGATGCGCCAGCCTTCCCCGTTGTACCAATGGATTTGCCCTGACTCACTGACGATATAAATGGCATTCTTCCCGAAGGCGAGCACCTCCGTGAAGTTGTCAATGGCGTCGGGCGGCCCAGCGGCGACATTCCACGTCACACCGTTCCAGGACAGCAGTGTGCCGGCACTTCCAACGGCGTATGCCAGCCTCGGGCTGACGACCTGGACCCCATTCAATCGTCCAGTCGCGGGCACGCCCGGTTCGGGGAGCCAGACACTCTGGGACGGTGAGTACCGGAATATCATCGAGGAGTCTTCCCCCCCCACGGCAAACATGACTTCGGGCGACACACCGCTGATGTCCCGTAGGGGGCCTGCGTCAATCACCTGCGAAGGACCCACCGACGAGGCCCCCCCGTCCCAGGTGAACACAGCCCCTCTTGGCCCACTCAGTTCGCTTGTGACGCCATGGATTTCAACGCCCTGGCCCGCCCTGACGAACCCCTGAAGTCCCGTCACATTGGCTGCGTTCCCCATCAGTGAGGTCCAGGGGCCGCAATCTGAACTGAAGGGCTTCTG
Source organism: Corallococcus sicarius (assembly GCF_003611735.1). Classification (GTDB taxonomy): domain Bacteria; phylum Myxococcota; class Myxococcia; order Myxococcales; family Myxococcaceae; genus Corallococcus; species Corallococcus sicarius. The sequence continues at coordinate 15,058 of NZ_RAWG01000046.1, forward strand.
TACAATCAATTGCCCCTCTTCACGCCCGACATAGGCAACGCCTGTCTGAGGATGTGCCCAGACACTGAGAAGGGAATCAGGAAAACCTCCGGTGGAGCAGGCGCCAGGGAGCGCGCTGAAGCCAGAGTGCGATGGCTCTTTCACAGCACGTGCTGAGTTGGAGCCAACGATCCACACACCACCGTCGCCATAGGTCGCGACATCGAACCAGTCAACTCCAGCATCAACCACGGTCCGCAGGGACCAGGAAGGAGGCATGACACATGCGCCCGACTCATCCCATAGGCCATCACAGTCGTTGTCCTGCTCGTCGCAGAGTTCGCGCGCATTGGCATGAATGAACGGATTGCCGTCGTCGCAGTCCCCTTCTTGAAGGATGAAGGCCCCAGCCGGACGCGCGCAAGACTTCACCCCAGCATCGCCTTGCCCACGACCGTCATCATCTTCGTCCGGATACCAGGTGGATGCCGGGCTCGAAGCCTGGCACCGGGCCCCAGCGCCACTTTCATCACACTGAATTGAACCAAAGCATTGCGTCTGCGCGTTGAGACAACTGCCGCCAATATTGAAGCCCTCGTCAATCCCTCCCACACAATTGTCATCCACACTGTTGCAGAGTTCCGAGGCGCCCGGCCTCACCGTGGCCTGACGGTCATCACAGTCGTCATGGAGCGCACTGAGCGGCAAACGGTTCGGGGGAAGTGTCGCGCTACAGACAGACACCTGCCCCTGCTGCAGGTCTCCATGACCGTCCCGATCCTCGTCGGCCCAGGCGTACTGCACGGCAGGTGCGACACAGACCACCGCGGCGTTCTCTCCACAGCTCCGGACGCCCGTGCACCCTTCGCCCGTGGTACAGGCCTCTCCCACTCCAAGCCCGTCATCCGCCTTCCCGGTGCAGTTGTCGTCCTTGGCGTTGCAAAGCTCCGCCATCCCGGGGTTCACCGTCGGCAGCGTGTCATTGCAATCCGTCCCACCGGTCCCCATGCTGACGTAGCCATCCCCATCCGCGTCCGCCGCGACCAATGTCAACGGCAGTCGGACGACGGTGCCCTCGCGAAGGGCGACGCGCTCGGTCTTCGTCGTCACCGCGGGCCCGTCGCACGCCTGCTCGAACGCCTCGACGGAGACCGACACCGCCAGACTCCAGTCCTTCGGCGGAGAGAACCCTTGCGCCAACGTCTTCCCCTGCAGCGCCGTCCCCCGGTACGGAACTGAAACGGTCCTTGTGGCCTTGCTCCCATCGTCCTTCGCCACGAACCGCAGACACCCGGGCACGAACCCCTTCGCGTCCACGAACATCTGCAGCATCCCGCAGTCCGCAGCCCCGGCCGCGCAGAACTCCTTCTCGCGCCACAGGTCCTCCAGCGACGGCACGGTGCACCGCACCAGGGACACCGCCAGCAATGCCACCCACATCACGGGACGAAAACGGGACATGCCGTGAATCCTAGTTCATTCCCTGTCACCGCCTGCCCCGGAAACACAAAGGCCCCTCCCCGCGTACAGCGGGAAGAGGCCCGTGGACTTCAACGCCAACCCGGAATCAGGTCGTGCGCGAACCCGGGGGCACCGTGGAGCCGGTGGCCGCGGTCTGCGTCTCCGTGCCGCGCGCGCTGTTGATGGCGCCCACGAGCTTGTCCTGGCCACCCTGCAGCTTCGTGCGCAGGTCGCCGCGCAGCTGCTGCCCGGGCTTGTCCGCCATCAGCAGGCCCACGCCCACGCCCACCAGCAGGCCGGCGGCGAAGATGCCCAGCGCGGGCAGCGTCGTCTCCGCGGTGGTGCGCCGCGTCTCCAGGCCCACCAGGTCCAGCAGGTCGTCACGGTCCAGCTTCTTCAGGTCCTTCAGGCTCAGCATGTCCGACTCCGGGGGTTTGCTTCAGTGGGAAAGCCGTGTGGCGTTGAGAATGACTAGACGCTGCCCGGGGGCGGCGTGCCGCGACCGGACTGGTAGCCCTGGAAGGCCGACTCGGCCATGCCCAGGAGTTCGTCCTTCACGAAGGGCAGCGCGGCCAGCCGCACGCCCAGCTTCAGGATGCGCGCCGTCAGCGGCGTGAAGAGGCCACCGCCCAGCACGTAGCCGACGCCCGCGGCGATGGCCAGGGTGCCGTAGGGGTTGCGCTCCACGCGGCCCTTCAGGTCCAGGCTCTGGCCCAGGTCCGCCACCGCGCTGCGCGCGTTGTCGATGAACTGCTGCGCGTCCGAACCCAGCTGATCCACGCGCTGGCCGAAGCCCGCGTCATCGCCGTGTTCCGCCGAGCCGTTGCTGCCCGTCGTACCCGAATAACTCGTCATGGTCGTGCTCCCTTCCTGAACCGTCCCCGAAGGGCGGTTAGCGCGAGGCGATCCGGCCCACGAGGAAACCCACCGCGATGGCACCCAGCAGGCACGTGCCGGGGTTCGCCCGGATGAAGCCCACCACCTGACGATTCAGGTCCACCAGGTTCTGCCGCGCCTCGTCCACCTGCGGCAACACCTGATCCTGAAGCTGCCGCGCCCGGTCTGCCATCTGCTGCGGATTGATTTCCATGAAGGCCCTCTGCTCTGTGCGTTGGTTCTCGATTGCTTCCAGAAATGTGCTCATCCGGCCCCGCAGGCGCTCAACTCAACGCGAGCGCCGCGAGCCCACCACGTACCCCACGAGGAAGGCGGTCCCCACGCAGGCGTAGGGATGACGCCGCACCCACTGGCGCCAGTCGGTGGCCACCGCCACCTCCTCGCGCAGCGCGCTCACCGACGTGGCCAGGTCGGCCCGGGTGCGCTCGATCTCCTCGCGAAGCGCCGCGCTGCTGCGCGGAAGCTGTCCATTGCTAGCGGCCATGCTGCGGCTCCTTGAAAGCCTTCTCCGTGCCGTTCTTCAGCGTATTCACGCCCGGCGCCGCCTCGGGGGGGCGCGTCGTGGTGAGCGCCGCCATGCTGCGCGACAGCTCACTCGCCGTGTCATCCATCATCTGGCGCGACTTCATGCGCTTCACCGCGCGGAGGATGCCGAAGACGCCTCCTCCCAGGTTCAACCCGCCCACCAGCGCGAGCGCCCCGGCCCACCCCAGCCACGTGGCCAGGACGGCCGCCAGCGCGCCGCAGACGAACGCGTAGCCCACGAGGAGGAAGGGCACGAACACGGCGATGCTCGCCACGTCCAGGCCTATCGCCTTCGCGTCCTCCGCGATCTCCAGCCGCGCCAACTGCAGGTGCTGCGTCACCAGCTTGCTGAAGCCGTCCGCCATGCGCCCGACGAGTGCGGCGACGCCGCGATCCGTCTGTTCACTGCCCACGTGCATGCGCTCTCCGGCCGACGCTCACATCCTGTGCGCGTGGGCGCCAACCTAGGCACCCCCGCTCGCCGCGACAACCACGCCGCGGCGAAACTGTCCGGCGTTCGCAAGCGTCGGCCACTCAACGCGAAAACCCTCCGGACCCGCGTGAGCCTAGCCGATCAGCTGCACCGGCGGAGCGACAGGCGGCTGCACGGCGATGGGCGCCTCGAAGCGCATCACCAGCGGCAGGTGATCCGACGCCACCCGGCTGAGCGGCGTGCGGTGCGGCGTCACCGACACCGGCCGCACCCCGGAGTCCACGTAGATGCGATCCAACCGGAACAGGGGCAGCCGCGTCGGGTAGGTGCGCGCGGCGGCGCCCAGCTCGAACGCGGCGTCGTGGATGGCCTCCCGCACCAGCGACGACACCGGCCCGTTGCCCCACGAATTGAAGTCCCCGCACACCACCATGGGGTCCTTGCGCGCGGCGTCCCGGAGCAGGTCGGCGGACAGCAGGAGCGACTCCTGCCGCCGCCGCTCACTCACCGACAGGCCCAGGTGGAGGCAGAAGACGTGGAGCTGCTTGCCGCCCTCCAGGTCCAGGTCGCACCGCAGCGCCCCCCGGGGCTCGCGGCCCGGCACGCTCAGGTCGTAGTTCTTCGACTTGAGCACCGGCAGCCGGCTGAGGATGGCGTTGCCGTAGCGCCGGCCGTTGCGGACCACGTTGGGCCCGAAAGCCATGTGCATGCCCAGCATCTCCGCCAGGTGTTCGGGCTGGTCCTCCCGGGGCGTCTTGCCCCGGAAGTCACCGACCTCTTGCAGGGCGATGATGTCCGCGTTCACTTCCTGGAGCACCGCGCCCACGCGGGACAGGTCGAAGGCCCCGTCCACGCCGATGCCGCTGTGGATGTTGTAGGAGACGAGGGTCAGCTCCACGCGTCGTTCACCCTCCCCTTTCTCAGGCCGGGATGAGCCGGCGGGCCGCCAGACGCACGACCCCCAGGGGCAGCGACGCCAGCCGTTGCACGGCCGACGCCACGTCGCCCACGCCGGTCTGGATGGCCTTGAGCTGCAGGCGGGCATCGCTGACGAGATCCGACAGCCGGCCCTGCGAGGGCAGCGGCTCCTTGGTGGTGGGCAGGGCGCCGATGGGCGCCGTCGTCCCGATGGCGGGCGCCGCGGCCTCCTTGCGCTTCTTGGCGTTCGCGCGGGCCGGCTGCGCGTGGGAGAACTTGGCGTCCGGCTCCGGACGGGCCAATTCCTCCAGCTGAAGCTCCATCTTGCGCGCCATCAAAATCTCCTCCGTCTGGGCGTGGCTCTTGCCGTAGTGGACGCCCTCCTGGTCGTCCACGGTCACGCGCGTGGACTGGGCCAGCTGTTCCTTGTCGCGCTGGCGAAGGCCGCGCTTCTGCACGGGCAGCGTCTTGGGCACCTGGAAGTGGTCGAAGCTGTAGGAGCGAGGCATGCGCGCTCTCCTTTCCAAAAATCAATGCGCTGCGTTGATGGACTGAAGCTAGGGAGCCCTTCGCCGTCCGTAACGCCTTGACCGTGAGGAACCGCCACGCCTGCCTGCCCTCCGTCCGACCCAGGACAGGGTTTCGCCTCCCAGGGCACCTAAGTACCGACAACAGCACGCTTCCGCAGCCTGCCTCCGGGACGGCCTTCCAGACGTCCACCAGGAGGCATCCGGACGAGCCCTTCAAAGCAGAGAAGCAGACAACCCACGCCCGTGATGCCGCTCCGGGAAGGTTCCGCGCGCGCGTGGTGTAAAGAAGCGCCCATGCCCGCCCGGAATCATTCCGCGTCCCGCTTCCTGCTCCTCACCCTGCTCGCCTCCGGTCCCTCGGTGCTGGCCACTCCGTCGCCCGCCTCCCCTCCGGCCGTCGTCCGGGGAGAGATGGCGCCCCTGCCGGTGAAACCCACCAGCGGCCCCCACCTCTTGCTCCAGCCCGTCAGCGCGAAGCCGGGCGACCCGGTGCTGGTGACGGTGCGCGGCGCGTCCGGGCTCCCCACCGGGACGCTGGATGGCCGGCCCCTGCGCTTCTTCGCGTGGCAGGACGGCTATGCCGCCCTCACCGGCCTTCCGGTGGAACAGCCCGCCGGCACGGTGAGCGTGGACGTGACGGCCCCCGGCCGGGGCCTGCCGGTGGCGCTGTCCGGTTCGGTGGCGGTGGGCGCGCCGGGCTACCGCGAGCGCGAGCTGCGCGTGGCCGGCAAGTACGTGTCGCCGCCCAAGGCGGTGAAGGCGCGCATGGAGGCGGACCGCAAGGCGTTCGCCGCGGCGTTCGCGCAGCCCTTCCGCACGCCGCTGTTCGGGCAGAACTTCGCGTGGCCGCGCCAGGACACGGTGACGGCGCCCTTCGGCGACCGGCGCTCGTTCAACGGCAAGCTGCAGAGCCAACACTTCGGCGTGGACCTGGACGGAGACCCGGGCGCGCCGGTGTTCGCCGCCAACGACGGCACGGTGGTGATGGCGCGCGACAACTACGCCTCCGGCAACACCGTGCTCGTGCACCACGGCGCGGGGCTCTACACCGCGTACTTCCACCTGTCGCGCATCCGCGTGAAGGACGGCGCGAAGGTGAAGGTGGGCGAGGAGCTGGGGCTCGTGGGCAGCACCGGCCGCGTCACCGGTCCCCACCTCCACTGGGGCGTGAAGGCGGACGACCGGTGGGTGGATGGCCAGACGCTGCTCAAGCTGGACTTCTTCGGCGCGCAGGAGACGCCGGGCGTCGCCGCCAGCTCACCAGACCTGGGGAATCGATAGCGCGCGGCGCGCCTCGTCGGGCGTCATCGGCTCGCGACCCGCGTCGCGGGCCATGCGCACGGCCTTCTCCACGAGCGGGCCGTTACCCTTGGCCATCTCCTTGCCGTGGGTGTCCAGGTAGAAGTTGTCCTCCAGGCCCACGCGGATGTTGCCGCCCAGCACCAGCGCGGCCATCACCAGCGGCCACTGCACGCGGGAGATGCCAATCACCTCCCAGGTGTCGGTGGGGCCCACCTGCCGCGCCATGTGCGCCAGGTTCTCCGCCGTGGGTGCGACGCCGCCCAGCACGCCCATCACGAAGCTGTACTGGAGCGGCGGCTTGAGCGCGCCCATGGCCAGCAGCGGCTGCGCGTTGTGGATGTGCCCCACGTCGAAGCACTCCAACTCCGGCTTGCTGCCGCCGCGCTTCATCGCCTCCGCGGCCAGCAGGATGTCGGAGAAGGGGTTGGGGAACACGAAGTCGAAGACGAAGCCTTTGCGCTTCTCTGAATACTTCGCGTAGTTCATCGAGCCCATGTTGAGGGCGGCCATCTCCGGCCCCACCTCGTGCACGTACTCCAGGCGCGAGCGCTTCTCGTCGTCGCCCTCCACCCCCATGTTGAAGCCGCCGGTGGAGAAGTTCACGATGATGGGGCTGCGCTTCTTCACCTCGTCGCGGATCTGCCGGTAGATGTCCTTGCTCCAGGACTGATCGCCCGTCTCGGGGTCTCTCGCGTGGATGTGCACCACCGCGGCGCCCGCCTCGTACGCGCGGCGGGCCTCCTCGCCCAGCTCCACTGGCGAGTACGGGATGTAGGGACACTGCTCGCGCTTCGTCAGCACGCCGTCCAGCGCGCACGTCACGATGACCTTGTCGTTCAGCGAAGCCATGGATTGAGACCTCCTTCAGGAGAAGTCGTGGGGGGAGAAGCCGGGGAGAGAAGCCGGGGGGAAAGAGCTGCGAAGGGGTTTCAGCGGTCCTTCCACTGCGGGGGCCGCTTCTCCAGGAAGGCCGTCACGCCCTCGGCGGTGTCGTCCGCGAGCACGTTGAGCGACAGCTGCGACGCCAGGAACTCCAGCGCGGCCGGCAGCGGCAGGTCCTCCGCGGTGAAGAAGGCGCGCCGGCCCAGGGCCAGCACCGCCTGGCTCTTGCCCGCGAGCTTCCCCGCGAGCGCGGCCACCGTGGCGTCCAGCTCCGCGGCCGGCACCACCCGGTTGAGCAGCCCCAGCGCCAGGGCCTCGCGCGCGGGCAGCCGGTCCCCGGTGAGCACCAGCTCCAGCGCGCGCTTGCGCCCCAGGTGCCGCTGCAGGAGCGCCATCATCATCATGGGGAAGAGCCCCACGTCGATTTCAGGGGTGCCCAGGTCCGCGCCCTCCACCGCGACGGCCAGGTCGCACGCGAGCACCAGGCCCAGCCCACCCGCCAGCGCGTGGCCGTTGACCCGCGCCACGGTGGGCTTGCGCACGTCCTGGAAGCGCGTGAGCAGCCGCCCATAGGCGCGCCGTCCCTCGTGGGTCGCCAGGAAGCCGCCGTCTCCGGAGAGCTGCCCCAGGTCCCCGCCCGCGCAGAACGCCTTCTCCCCCGCGCCGGTGAGCACGAGCACGCGCACCGCGGGGTCCGCGTCCGCGCGCTCCAGCGCGTCGCTCAGCCCCTGGATGACACCCGGCGACAGCGCGTTGCGCGCCTTGGGCCGGTCGATGGTCAGGTGCGCTTGGGGGCCTTGGACTTCGTACCGGACTTCTCCCGCTTCCATGTGGACACCTCTGGAGGGGCCTCGCTCTTCGGAAGCTCGCTGCCCTGCGGCAGCTCACTCCGGGGGACGAGGACGCCGTGAAGGAAGGAGTCGGCGATCTGCGCCTTGGCGCGCTCCAGCATCACCGTGTCGCGGGCGTCCGCGAGCCCCACGACGAAGGCCGTGAGGCCCATCTCGATGGAGCCGAAGAGCAGCGCGGAGGCGAGCAGCGGATCCACGTCCGGGCGCAGCTCACCCGTCTCCCGGGCGCGCGTGAACATCTGCGCGCTCAGGCGGATGACGTCCACGAAGGCCGTCTGCCGGTTGATGCGGGCGCCCGCCGGACTGCGGGCGATCTCCAGGATGAGGACCTTCACCGCGCGCGGGTCGACACGGTAGGCCTCGAAGGCCACGTCCGCGATGCGGCGCACCTTCTCCGCGAGCGGGCCTTCGCTCTCCGCGACCACGCGCGCGCGGGAGATGAAGCCGCTCCAGCCCGTCTCGAAGACGGTCTCCAGCAGCTCATCCTTGTTCTTGAAGTAGTGGTAGACGAGCCCGTACGCGACGCCCGCCTCCTTGGCGACGTCCGCGATGCGGCAGCCGTGGTAGCCCTTGCGGGCGAACACGTCGATGGCGGCACGCAGGATGGTCCGGCGACGCTCGCTCTCCCGCGTCCCGCCTTCTGGCGCCGACTTCTGCTGGCCCACGCGTCCTCCCGGCTGATTGATTCAAGAATCAGTCAGCCACGCTACGGACGCAGGGCCCCGGGGTCAATCCTTACGTGGGGCCCCCCGCCACGCCGAGGGGGAGGCGGGCGGAAGGCGCTCACGTCGAGGGGCCGGACTGAAGGGACTTCAGGCCGGGGTGCCGTTGAACATCACCCGGGCCACGCCCAGGAGACGGTCCACGTCGCGGGCGTTGAGGCCCCGGGCGCGGGCGAAGTCCGACAGGGGACGCAGCAGGTCCTCCGTCTGGGCGGGGGTCTGCTCGGTGCCCGTGAAGAGCTCACCGAGACTGACACTGAGGGCATTGGAGAGCGCCGCGAGGGTCTCCACATGAGGCACACGCTCGCCGCGCTCGATCATCGACAGGAAGGACACGCTGATCTGTGCCCGCTCTGCGAGCTCTTCCTGCGTCCATCGCTCCGGGCGCTGCGTGCGAAGCTCGCGAATGCGCTGGCCAATTCTTTTTCCGAGGTCCGACACGAAAGACGACTCCTGGGGGAGGGGAATGTTCCGAGGTGAGTGCAACCATCGCGCACGGCGGGTGATTCCTACCCGCCCGAACCAAAGGACCCGAAACCGGCGACACTCAGGTTGAGTCCGGCGAATTCCGGCGACTGATTGCGCCGCAGGATGACCACCCCCTCGATTCGCCAGCAGTCACACGCCGGTCCGTAGGACACGCCGAAGGTCTGCTGTGCAAGGGGCTGACTTTCCTGGGAATTCAAGTCCTTATACAGAGGCTGCACCAACGCTTCGTATCGCAACCCGAGCCCGAATCCGAGCTTGATTCGCGTACCGACAGTGAGAGCCTGGGCCCGTTCGGTCGGAGAGGGGTCGAGCTGGTCGGTGTGGGATGGCAGGGGCCGGGGTGCGTCGCCCACGAGCATGTCCACCCCCCGGCGCACGAAGTCGGGGCCTTGCGCGAACGGATCCAGCCCCCGGTCCAGGGAGAGCTGCTTCACGGCGAGCAGGTCGTCATAGCGCGCGTAGAGCGCGTTGCCGCGGCCGTTGTCGATGGTGAAGTCCGCGCCCAGTTGGGTGATGTCCCCCGTCGTGGGGTCCATGCGCACGAGCCCGCCCGCGGTGAGCACGCCCGCGCTGGCGGAGAGGCGCGCGAAGGTGTCGCGCAGCACGCTGCCGCGCACGGTGTCACCGCCCGCGACGGGGGCATGGCGGGACAAATCAAAGCCCTGACCGATGCGCAGGCGCAGCGGTTCGCGGTTCGTGGGGCCCTTGCGCACGCGCAACGTCTGGTCCACGGCCAGCACGGCGTGGAGGAAGCCTCGCACGCGGCCGTCGGACTGGAGCGGCACGGCGGAGTCGAGTTCGTCGTAGATGAGCGGGACGGCGCTGGAGCCCTCCGGCCGCGCCACGGTGAAGCCCCGGCCCCAGCCACCGGGCACGTAGCGCAGGCTCACCGACGGCGAGAGCGTGTGGCGGTAGAGCGTGTCCTTGTCCGTGAAGGTGCGGGCCAGCTGCGAGTCCAGCACCAGGTCCACCAGGGGGTAGCCGCGCTGGGAGGTGCGGCCGGAGAACTCGCCCACGGCGACGTCCTGGCGCACCCCCAGCGAGGGCGTCAGCCGGGCCCAGGGCCCCAGCCCGTAGGAGGTGGACAGGCGCGGGAACAGCGAGACGCGGTCGCGGGCCTCGCGCTCCGTGGGGTCGAAGCGGCCGTTGCCCTCCAGGTCGTCCTTCGGCAGCGCGAAGTAGTTGAAGTTCAGCGGCACGGACGCGGGGCGCCACAGGCCCAGGGGCGTGAAGACGCCGTCCCGGCCGTCATCCGCGAAGGCGCTGCGCAGGGGCGTCAGCCGGCTGTACTCCACCTGCAGCCCGCCCGTGGCGCTCCCGCCGAACAGGGGCCGGTCCGGCAGCGCGAAGGTGATGCCCGGCAGCCGCTGGAAGGTCGTCGGGCCGTGCGGGTCGAACGCCACGTTGTTCGCGGTGGCCTCCGCGGGGATGGTGTTCGGCTTGAAGAAGCGGAACGGGTAGCGCAGGTCCTGGCGCAGCGACACGTCCAGGCCCAGGTAGCGGTCATCCTGGCGCTGGTACACGACGGCGGTGCTGCGCAGGTAGCTGTAGTTCTGCACCAGCACGTCGGCGGTGAGGTCGCGCGTGTAGAAGCCGTCCGACACGAAGTACGCGTCCACCCGGTCGCGCCAGCCGTCGCCCAGCTCCTGCGTGTGCTGCCAGGACGCCTCGCCGCGCAGCCCGCGCCGGTCCTGGACGATCTGCTGGGTGGGCACCGGAAAATCCGGGTTGGAGCGGTCGTAGACCCGCATGAACGCCCCGGTGATGGGATCCAGGCGGGGCCGCAGGTCGTAGAGGAAGCCCAGCGTGGCGCGGCCCCGGGTGCGGTCGCTGGGGACGTAGCGGAACTCGGTGTGGAGCCGGGGCCCCTGCACGCCGTTGGGGCGCGTCTCGCGGATGGGGTTGCCCTCCGCGTCCACGAACTGGGGGTTCACCACGTCCCCGCCGCCCGTGAAGTAGCCCGGGGTGAAGGTGAGATCGTAGCTCTCCCCCAGCGTGACGAAGACGGGCACGTCCAGCGCGAAGCCGTTGAGGCCGGAGTTGGCGGGCCGGGGGATGAGCAGGCCCGTGCGCCGCTCGGCCAGGGGCAGGTACAACCACGGCAGCGCGAACACCGGCACGGAGCGCACGTACACCACGGGCCAGGTGAGGATGGCCCGCTCGCCCATGACGACGTTGGCCTCCTTGGCCTCCACGCGCCAGCCGGGCTCCCCCGGGCCGCACTGGCACGGGGTGAAGGCGAGCCCGTCCACGGAGAAGGCCGCCTCCCCGGTGCGGCGGATGCGCGTGCCGCTCATCAGGACGGGCGTCTCCCCCAGCTTGCGCAGCTCCTCCGGCGTCTTGGCGGCCTGGAGGGCTTCGGGGGTGACGCCCTTCTTCTGCATGAAGAGGCCGCCCTTCACGCTGGCCTCGTTGGAGCGCAGGTCCACGCGCACGTCTTCCGCGATGGCGGCCATCATGCCGCTGACGAACATCACGTTGCCGGTGGCGGTGGCCACCTGGGTGGCCTCGCTGTACGTCACCTCGTCCGCGCGCAGGACGTTGGGGCCGCTTCTGAGCTCGCAGTGGCCGCGCGCGGTGAGGATGTCCGACTCGTAGACGACGTAGTCGGCCGCCAGCTCCACGACCTCGCCGGTGGGCAGTTCCACCTGGGTGGCCAGCGGAATCTGGGCCGACACCAGGAGCGTCAGGGCGACCGGAGCGAGGAAGGTCATGCGGGGTGAGTCGGCGGTGGGCGCCGTGCCGGCAACGGCGCCCTGCCCGTCCTACCGGCCCGGACGCGGGAAGTCGAGGGTGATGAGCCCGCCTTCCTGACGTGTCTGGTAGCGAACCCCCTGCTTCAGCTGGATGACCACGCGCACGGTGTGGCCCGCGCCCGGTACGGCCTCCACGCGAGACACCGCCGACGGGAAGAAGTGCGTGTCCAGGGGCAGCGTGTTGTTGGACTCCACCACGCGCGTGTTCTCCAGCTCCAGCACCACCTGGTTGCCAGCGTCGCTCACGTTGTAGCGCACGGGCTCGTTGGTGCGCACGAACACGCGCGAGCTGTCCGGCTGCTGCTGGAAGCCCACCAGCGTCATCGTCTTGCGGCGCGAGGACGTGGCGCCGCCCCCGCTCTCCCGGGGCTCGCGCGCGGCGCTGCCCTGGCTGGGACGCGCGGTGGACTCACGGGACGCCACCGTGCGCTCCTGACGGCGCTCGCGGGCCTCCGCGGCCTGCTGGCGCTTCGCCTCGGCGGCGGCGACGCGGGCCTGCTGCTGCTCCTCGCGGCGGGCCTGGGCGGCGGCCTGGGCCTCCTCGGCCTGCTGGCGCTTCGCGTCGGCGGCGGCGGTGCGGGCCTGTTCGGCCTGCTCGCGCTTCGCCTGGGCGGCGGCCTGGGCTTCGGCGCGCTTCGCCTCGGCGGCGGCCTGCGCGGCGGCGCGGCGCTCCTCGGCGGTGTTCTTCGCGGACGCCTGGGCCTGTTCGGCCTGCTGGCGCTTCGCGTCGGCGGCGGCCTGCTCGGTGGCGCGGCGCTCGTCCTCGGCGCGCTTCGCGGCGACGCGGGCGTCCTCCTCCTGGCGCTTGCGCTCGGCGATGGCGGCCTCTTCCGACGCGCGGCGCTCCTCGTCCTGGCGCTGCGAGGCGAGCCGGGCCTCCTCCTGCTTCTTGCGCTCGGACTCGGCGTCCTCCTTGGCGCGGGCGGCGGCCTCGGCGGCGGCCTTCTCCTGGTTCTCGCGGTCGGCGCGGGCGGCGTCGGCGGCGGCCTTCGCGGCCTTGTCCTGCGCGTCCCGGTCCGACGCGGCGGCGCGGGCCGCGTCCTGGGCATTGGCGCCCGCGGGGGTGTTGGTCGCGGAGGCGATCTCCGCCGTGCCCTGCTGCTGCGCGGGCGGCGTGTTGGCCGCGACCGCGGTGCCGCCTCCCGCGCCCAGGACCTTCACCACCAGCTTGTTGCCGGCGGACTGGATGTCCGTCTCCACCTCGCGCTCATAGCCGATGAGGATGCGCGCGATGGACGCGGACTCGGTGCCGTACATGGCGGTGCGGATGCCCGTCACGGTGCCGTTGGCCACCGGCAGCTCCGCTTCCACGCCCTGGAACACGGCGCCGGACACGTCGATGACGAGCCGGGGCGGATCCGTCATGGTGAAGCTGTTGAAGTCCGGCTTCTTGCTGCCGTTGATCTCCACCGTCCCACCGCTGACGGTGATGCCGGTGATGGTGTTGAGGTCCGCCGGCGCCGACTGCTGCGCCAGCGCCACCAGGGGCACGAGCACCCATCCGAGCAGCGACACCGCATAGGCCTTCATCGACCACTCCCGTTGACGTTCGCCAGAGGGGCGTGAAGCTAGCACGCAGCCGGGGGGCTCCAACTTTTCAGGCCGGCGGGAACGTCCGGGCTTCAACGCAAGCGCGGCAGCACGGGCGAACGCGTGCGGTGCGTGCGGGTGTATTCAATGAGGTTCTTGATGTCGTAGCAGATCTGCCGGATGTCGTGCCCCATGGTGAGCTCGACGTGGCTGTTGCCCTTCACCGGCCGCCACAGGAGGTATTCGCTCTTGGCGGCGCGATACACACTGCGGGTGGACTCCACCGACGCCAGCGGGTCCAGGTCCCCGAAGATGATGGCCATGGGGATTTCAATCTTCCCGAAGCCGCGCTTGAAGTCGTAGTCCGTGCGGTAGCAGACCATCTCGCCCCGGCGGATCCACCGGGCGAACTGCTCAATCACCTTGCGCGGCTCGCGCTCGCCGCCCTCGCGCAAGAGCCAGCGGATGTCGTCGCGGCTGACGCGCTCGGTGTTGACGAGCCGGTTCAGCTTGCGCGTGAAACGTTGATACAGCGGCGACTCATCCGCCTGCGCGAGCTGCCGCTCCACGAACTTGAGGACGACGTCCACCGGCACCGCGTTGAAGACGAGCGACCTGGGCGCCTCCGTCTCCAGGCGCTTCTGGAGCCTGGGGCTGAAGACGCCCGCCCCCTTCGCCAGGAGCCCCTTGCCGAGCGCGCTCGCGCGGCGGTTCAGGTTCATGCCCCCCAGCGCCATGTCCACCGCGCTCGCCAGGAGCGGCGAGCCGTGCGCGAGCAGGCGCAGCAGCATGAAGCCGCGCCCCAGGTCCGCGGGCGCGCCAATGGTGATGAGCCCCTCGAAGTCGTCGTGGATGCCGGCGTAGCCGTAGCCCAGCATGCCGCCCATGGAGTGGCCGCAGTAGAAGACGCGCTCGCGCCGGGTGATGCGCTTGACGCCGGAGACGGCCGCCGGCAGGTCGTAGAGGAAGTAGCTGTCCAGGTCCCAGCCGTAGTCCAGGTCCGGGGGCAGCGGGCGCTTGAAGCGCTCGGCGCGCTCCTTCTGGAAGGCGATGGAGCTCTTGCCGTGCCCGCGCAGCTCCAGGATGTGGATGTCCACGCCGAAGAAGAGGAGGTTCTTGACGAACTGTCCGCTGGTCCAGGTGTGCCGGTTCTGGGAGAAGCCGTGCACGAGCAACAGTGGCTCACCGAACAGCGGCTGCGCGAACGCCTGTTTCACCGGCCGGTAGCGCGTGATGACAAGCGACCATCCGTCCGCCGTCTCCACCACGTAGTTCGTCTTTGAGTACAGTTGCCGGAAGTCGACTTCATCGACGGTGGGCATCGGAGGGCCCGGAAGGGCCGATCTCCAGTCCGGCAAGCGCATGTTTCAAAGTTACTGCCGGTGCTGCATCGCGCCAAGGTTTCGTGCGAGCAATCGTTTCACGGCTCCTACCAGGAACAATGAGCCCGTGCACAACACGAGCCCGTCCGCGGTGGCGTCCGCGTCCCCGCGGGCTCCGGCGAGCGCCTCCTCCAGGGAGCCGTGCACGACGACGCGTGAGCACAAGGCCCGCGCTTCGTCAGCGTAGCGCTCCGGGGGAAGCGAGCGCGACGTGTCCAGGGGCGTGAGGTGCACGGAGGTCGCGAGCGGAAAGAGCGCGCGCATCATCGGTCCGCGGTCCTTGTCCGCCACCACGCCGAACACCAGGTGCAGCGGCCGGCCCGCGTAGAGCGCGCGCAGGGCCTCCAGCAGCACCGCCACGCCCGCCGGGTTGTGGGCGCCGTCCACCACCACCGGGGGGCGCGCCGCCACCTCCTCCAGCCGGCCGGGCCAGCGCGCGGTGGCCAGTCCCACGCGGGCGGCCTCCGGCGTTACGGCCACGCCCTGCGCCTGGAGCACCTCCAGGCAGGCCAGGGCGACCGCGGCGTTCTGGCGCTGGTAGGGCCCCCGCAGCGACAGCGTCAGGTCCTCGAGCGTCCAGGCGAGCCCCTGGTACGCAAGCCTGCCGGTGTCGCGCACGGCGAACTCGAAGTCGCGCCCCTCCAGGCGCACCGGGACGCCCAGGTGCTCCGCGCGCAGCAGGAGCATGTCCAGGGCTTCGGGGTCCTGGCGTGCGAGCACCACTGGGACGTGCGGCTTGAAGATGCCCGCCTTCTCCCCGGCGATCTCCCGGAGCGTGTGGCCCAGGTACTCCATGTGGTCGAAGGACACGGGGGTGATGCACGTCACCAGGGGGTTCGCGGCGGTGGTCGCGTCCAGCCGTCCGCCCAGCCCCGTCTCCAGCACCGCCACGTCCACGCGCTCGCGGGAGAAGTGCCAGAGGGCGACCACGGTGCCGAACTCGAAGTACGTCATCGGATCCGACAGCGCGGAGGGGTAGCGCTCCAGGACTTCCAGGATGCGCTGCCCGAAGACGTCGTCGGAGATGTCGTCTCCCGCGACGCGGATGCGCTCGTTGACGCGCACCAGGTGCGGCGACGTGTAGAGCCCCACCCGGTGGCCCGCGGCCTGGAGCGCGCTGGCCACGAAGGCGCAGGTGCTGCCCTTGCCGTTGGTGCCGGCGACGTGGAGCGCCGGGAAGTCGCGCTCCGGGTGGTCCAACGAGGCCAGCGCGTCCTTCACCCGCTCCAGCCCCAGCTTGATGCCGGAGGGGTTGAGCGCCTGGAAGAAGCGCAGGGCCTCCTCGGGGGTGGAGGGCGCGTCCGCGTCCATAACGGGCGGCCGCCCTACCCCAGCATGCCCAGGAGCTGGCCCAGCTTCGTGCGCAGCTCCTTGCGGTGGACGATGGCGTCAATCATCCCGTGCTCCAGCAGGAACTCCGAGCGCTGGAAGCCCTCCGGCAGCTTCTGGCGGATGGTCTGCTCGATGACGCGCGGGCCCGCGAAGCCGATGAGGGCGTGCGGCTCCGCGAGGATGATGTCGCCCAGCCAGGAGAAGGACGCGGCCACGCCGCCGGTGGTGGGGTTGAGCATCACCGACACGTACGGCTTGCCGCCGTTGCGGAAGCGCGCGATGGCCGCGGACGTCTTCGCCATCTGCATCAGGGAGAAGATGCCCTCCTGCATGCGCGCGCCGCCGGAGGCGGAGAACACCAGCGCGGGGCACTTGAGCTCATAGGCGCGCTCGAACACGCGCGTCACCTTCTCACCCACCACGGAGCCCATGGAGCCGCCCATGAACTCGAAGAGGAAGCAGCCCAGGGAGACCTGGTGGCCCTCGATGCGGCCCACGCCGGAGATGAACGCGTCCTTCTCGTCCAGGTTCTTGCGCGTGGCCTTCAGCCGGTCCTTGTACTTCTTGGTGTCGGTGAAGCCGAGCGGGTCCAGGGGCTCCAGGTCCTTGTCGAACTCCTCGAAGGAGTCCGGATCCAGGGTCGCCGCGAGCCGCGAGCGCGCCGTCCAGGCGTGGTGGTGTTCGCAGTGCGGACACACCATCCAGTTCTTCTCCAGCTCCTGACGGTAGATGATCTCGTCGCAGCTCTCGCACTTGGCCCACAGGCCCTGCATGCGGGAAGGCTGGGGCTCGGCTGCGGGCTCGGCGTCGACGGCGATACGAGGCTTCTTGGAGAACCAGGCCATGAGGGCGCCAGGGGTTAATCCGCCTGCCGCCCACCGTCAATACCCCCGTACGGCGCGCCGCGGCACGGCCTGCGCCAGCCGGGCGTCATGGCGGCGCTAGAACTGGAACGTCTCTCCCAGTTCCAGGACGTTGACGGGCAGTGGGGCCAGCTCCTTCTTGAGCTGCGTCACGAAGGCGGGCTTCAGGTGGTAGAGCATCACCTGGGCGCCGTTGCGGTCGAACTTGCGCAGCTCCGAGCCCACGGTGGCGGGCGTCAGGTGGCCGGAGATGTCCGCCAGGGCCTGGAGGCTGTTGGGGAAGCTGGCCTCCAGGAGCAGGGCCTTCAGGTCCTTCGTCGCGTTGAGGGCCTTCCACAGCTTGTCCGTGGGGCCGGTGTCGCCGCTCATCGCGAGCGAGGACTTCCCGTCGGAGATGATGAAGGCGCACGACTCCACGGGGTGGCTCACCGGCACGCTCTTCACGGTGTAGGGGCCCACCTGGAAGGTGCTGCCGGCGCGGAAGGTCTTGATGGCGAGCACGGGCTTGAGCCGCGTGGGGATGCGGGTGAAGTCCGGCCAGAGGGCGTTGTTGAACATGTTCTCGCGCAGCGCCTTGGCGCACTCGCGGGACGCATGGATGGTGACGGGCTTGTCCCTGCGGCCGATGACCAGGTCGGCCAGCAGCGGCAGGTCCTTCACGTGGTCGAAGTGGCTGTGGCCGACAAGGATGTCGTCGACCTTGCAGAGCTGCTCCAGCGTGAGGGTCCCGGTGAGTGCGCCCGCGTCGAGCGCGAGCACGTCATCCACGAGGAAGCAGGTGCTCCTGCACGTGGGAAGCTCTCCGCCGTGGCACCCGAGGACTTGCAGCTTCACGCTAGAGGTCTCCGAACTTCCACTTCATCTCGAGGTAGTTGAGGAAGTCATGCAGCCGGGCCGTGTCATACACGGTCAGTCTGTCACCGCTGCGCTCGATGAGCCCCGCGCGCTCCATGCGGTCCAACATGCTGCGCACGGCGGGCTCGCCCACGCCGATCTGCCGGGGCATCTCCCGCACCGCGAAGTCGATCTCCACGCCCTCCTCCAGCGGCCGGCCGCGCGCCTGGCAGGCCTGGAGGATCTGGTGGACCACGCGGCTGGCCGGATCCCCGTGGAGCAGGTTTTCGATCTGCGCGTCCGCCTCCGACAGGCGCTCGGCCAGCTTCTTGATCATCCGGACGGCGATCTCCGCGTTGCCGCGGATCATCGCCTCGAACGTCTTGGGGTCGATGACGAGCAGCTTCGCGTCGTCGTGGACGGCGGCGGAGGCGTTCCGGGGCTTGTTGGAGATGATGGCCATCTCCCCGAAGAACTCGCCCGGCCCCAGCACGGCGAGCACCTTCTCCACGTCGCGCACGCGCTTGGAGATGGCGATCTTCCCCGACTGGATGACGAACATCTCCTTGCCGATCTCTCCCTCACGGAAGAGCTCGGTGCCCTTGGGGAACTCCTTGCCAAATCTTTGAAAGAGGGTTTCCTCGGCGCCCATCTGACCAACGAGTCAATCAGCCCCCACCCCACCGGTCAAATATCGCGAGAGCGATATCGCGAGGCCGCCTGGGCCGCCTGCCCCCGGGCCCGACCTATTTGGTCGTCGCGGTGAAGACGCCATCCCAGTCCTCGGGAGGCGGCTGGAGGCGGTGGGCGGCCACGGCGGCCAGGTAGCGGAGGGAGACAGGGTCCTCTGGCCAGCGGGCGAGCACGGCCTGGAAGCCTGCCCCGGCGCCGTCCCAGTCGCGGGCGGAGAAGCGCGCCGCCGCGTCCTCGAAGGTGGCGAGCGCCTCCGCGTCCGCGGGGGAAGCGGCTCCCAGGGCGCGCAGCTCGTAGAGGCCCACGGGTTCGCGCTTGCCCTTGACGCGCACGGCGCCCAGGCGGCGGGCGGTGACGTGGTCCTTCACGAGCGCGTGGGTGTGCTCGGAGATGAGGATCCGGGTGCCGTACTCCTTGTTGAGCCCCTCCAGGCGGGAGGCGAGGTTCACCGCGTCGCCCATCACGGTGTAGTTGAAGCGGCCGAGCGTGCCCATGTGGCCCACGTTCATGAAGCCGGTGTGGATGCCCACGCCGATGTCCACCTCCGGCTGGCCGGCCTCGCGCCAGCGGGCGTTGAGCGTGTGCAGCGTGTCCAGGAACGCGAGCGCCGCGCGGCAGGAGCGCAGCGCGTGGTCCGGTTGATCCACCGGCGCGCCCCAGAAGCACATGATGGCGTCGCCGATGTACTTGTCGAGCGTGCCCCCGTGCTGGAAGACGACGTCCGTCATCGGCGTGAGGTACGCGTTCACCAGGGCGACCAGCCGCTCCGGGGGCAGCCGCTCCGCCAGCGTGGTGAAGCCGCGGATGTCGGAGAAGAGGACGGTGAGTTCCTTGCGCTCGCCGCCCAGCTTGAGCCGCTCCGGGTGGGCGAGCACCTGCTCCATCACGCTCGCGTCCAGGTAGTGCTGGAACGCGTGGCGCAGGCGGGCCTTCTCATGGTCCACGGAGAGGTAGCTCAGGAACAGCAGCCCCACGGCGGTGGTCATCAGCGAGGCGACGGGCACCACCGTGGCCACCTGGACGCCGATACCGAACAGGAATTGATCCACCTGGAGGTAGGTGCCCACCAGCACCAGCGCCGCGACCAGCATCCACGCGGTGCGCACGCGCGTCAGCAGCCGGGCCAGGAGCCACGCCGCCGCGAGCATGAAGGCCGCCTCCAGCCGCCACGCCAGCGCGGGCCGGGTGAGGAAGTCCTGCTGGAGGATGTTGGAGAGGACGGCCGCGTGGACGAAGACGCCGGGCTCCAGTTCGCGGAACGGCGTCACGCGCTGATCAAAGTTGCCCGTGAGGGTGATTCCCACCAGCACGGCCTTGCCGCGCACGGAGGCCGCGTCGAACCGGCCGTCCACCACGTCTCCCAGGCTCAGCGTGGGGAAGACGCTGGCGTCGCCCGGGTAGTTGATCAGGAGGAAGGGCTCGGACTCCGGCAGCGGGACGTAGCGGTGCGCATGGTGCTGCCGTCGCAGGCGCAGGCCCACGAGCCGGCCCGTGTCCACGTCCAGCATCGGCTCCACGGCCTCCGCGCCCACGTAGGCGGCGGCCACCTGCACATCCAGCGACGGCAGGAAGCCCCCTGCCCCTTCCAGCTTCGCGAGCGGAGGCAGCCTGCGCAGCGTCCCGTCCGCGTCGGGCACGGCGCTGAAGAAGCCCAGACGAGCGCTGGCCCGGGCCAGCTCCGGCAACGGAGTCTGCGCGGAGTGGTTGCGCCACCCGGGCACCCCGGCGAAGTCGCGCGCGATGACGGCCGCGGGCGTGAGGGGGCTGAAGAACCGGCGCAGCAGGTGCGGCGCGAGCAGCGGGGCGCGCTCCTGTTCCTGCGCCGCGAAGAGGGCCTCATCCCCGGACGGATAGACGATGACGCCCTGCACGGCCTGGGGCGTGCGCGCGAGCGCGGCGGCCAGCGCGGCGTCCCCGGTGGCGGTGACGCTCGCGGCCAGCTCCTTCCTCCAGGTGGCGAGGGCCGGGGCCACGGTGAAGGCCTCTGGCGTCTCCTGGAGCACGCGGTCCAGGGTGCGGGCGGCCTCGGCGCGCACCTGGGAGGCGGTGCCGGGGTCCGCGTCGGCGAAGACCATGTCCAGGCCGATGGCGGTGGCGCCCGCTTCGCGCAGGTGATCCACCGCCAGGGCCAGCTTCTCGCGGGGCCAGGGCCAGCGGCCGTGGCGCTGCACGCTGCGCTCGTCCACGGCGACCACCATGACGTCCGGATGGGGGGCTTTCGGGCCGCGCACCTGGAACTGGAGGTCGGTGACGCGCCCTTCGAGGACGTGGACGCCGCGCACCAGGAGGGGCACGGGCGGAGCGCCTTCGGCCACGAGGCCGATGGCGGGCGTGGCCTCCACCCAGGCGTGGAGCCCACAGAAGAGCGCGGCCACCAGGAGGGCGAGCAGTTCGAAGCGGTGGCGTGACAGGCCGGTCTTCATGCCGGGGGGCATGGTAGCCGCAAACCTGACACGGGGGCTCCGAGGCCCGAGACAGGGGGCTCCGGGAGGGATACAAGGCCGGCCCGTGGGAACGACCTACAAGCAGTCCGGAGTAGACATCGAGGCCGGCGACGCGTTCGTCGAACGAATCAAGCCCCATGCCGCGCGCACCACGCGCCCCGAGGTGTTGGCCGGGGTGGGCGGGTTCGGCGGTCTGTTCGCCCTGCCGCCCGGCAAATACCAGGCGCCGGTGCTGGTGGCGGGCACCGACGGGGTGGGCACCAAGCTCAAGGTGGCCTTCCTCGCGGGGCGCCATGACACGGTGGGCATCGATCTCGTCGCCATGTCGGTGAACGACATCCTCACCTGTGGCGCGGAGCCGCTCTTCTTCCTCGACTACTTCGCCACCGGCAAGCTGGAGGTGGACGCGGCGGCGGAGGTGGTGAAGGGCATCGCGCTGGGGTGCGAGCAGGCGGGGTGCGCGCTCCTGGGCGGGGAGACGGCGGAGATGCCGGGCTTCTACCCGCGGGGCGAGTACGACGTCGCGGGCTTCTGCGTGGGCGTGGTGGAGCGCTCGGCCATCATCGACGGCAAGACGGTGAAGCCGGGGGATGCGCTCATCGGGCTGACGTCGTCGGGCCTGCACAGCAACGGCTATTCGCTGGCGCGCAAGGTGCTGCTGGACGACGCGAAGCTTCCGCTGGACGTGACGCCCGAGGGGCTGGATCGCCCGCTGGGTGACGCGCTGCTGGAGCCCACGCGCATCTACGTGAAGGACGCGCTCGCGCTGTGCCAGGCGGTGAAGGTGAAGGGCATGGCGCACATCACCGGCAGCGGCATCCCGGGCAACCTGCCCCGGTGCCTGCCGGACGGGACGCGCGCGGTGCTGAGCGAGGCCGCATGGAAGAAGCCGGCCATCTTCGACCTCATCGCGAAGACGGGCGGCGTCGCGCGCGACGAGATGTTCAGCACGTTCAACATGGGCCTGGGCCTCATCGTCGTGGTGGCGAAGGAGGACGTGGCGAAGGCGCTGGAAGTGCTGCGCGGCCGGGGCGTGGAAGCGTCCGAGGTGGGCCGGGTGGAAGCGGGCCAGGGCGAGGCCACGGCGGTCATCGACCCATGAGCGCGCGACGGGCGCGGCTGGGGGTGCTCGTCAGCGGCGGCGGGAGCAACCTGCAGGCGCTGCTCGACGCGGCCCGGCAGGAGGACTTCCCGGCCGAGGTGGCGTGCGTCGTGTCCAACGTGCCCACCGCGTACGCGTTGGAGCGCGCGCGGCAGGCGGGCGTGCGCGCGGAGGTGGTGGATCACAAGGGCTTCGGGTCGAAGGCGGACTTCGAGGCCGCGCTGCGCGGCGTGCTGGCCGACGCGGGCGTGGAGTGGGTGTGCCTGGCGGGCTTCATGCGGCTGGTGAGCGCCGACTTCCTGAACCACTTCCCCGGGCGCGTGCTGAACATCCACCCTTCCCTGCTGCCCGCGTTCCCGGGGCTGCATGCGCAGCGCCAGGCGCTGGAGCGCGGCGTGAAGGTGGCAGGGTGCACGGTGCACTACGTGGACGCGGGCACGGACACGGGGCCCATCATCGCGCAGGCGGCGGTGCCGGTGCTGCCGGAGGATGACGAGGCGAGCCTCAGTGCGCGCATCCTCGCGGAAGAGCACCGGCTGTATCCGCTCGCGGTGCGGCTGGCCGTGACAGGCGCGGTGACGCTGGATGGGATGCGCACGCGGGTGGATGCCATCGTCACGGGGGATGGACGCGCGCTGCGCAGTCCGGGTGCCCCGAAGTGAAGCAGGACGCGGCGCGGGGGTCTGATTCCGGGGACTCCGCTGCGACGAAGGCTTCGGACGGCGCGGCGCAGCCAACGCAGGCCTCCGAGTCCTCGGCCCGCGATGCGCGGCGACAGGCCCTGCGTGACGCGCCCGTGGTCCTCGTCAGCGCGTGCCTGCTGGGCGAGGCCTGTCGGTATGACGGTCGCTCGCAGCGCTCGGAGCGGGTGCTCGCGGCACTGGAAGGCAAGGCCGTGGTCCCCATCTGTCCGGAGGCTGGCGCGGGCATGGGCATCCCCCGCCCTCCCGTGGACCTGGCCGGTGGCACGGGCGTGGACGTCTGGGCCGGCCGCGCGCGGGCCCTCACCCGGGACACTCGCGAGGACCGCACCGCCGCGTTCCAGGAGGGCGCCCGGATGGCGCTCGACGCCGCTCGGAGGTTCGAGGTCCCGGTGGCGCTGCTGAAGGAGAAGAGTCCTTCGTGCGGCAGCCAGCGCGTCTACGACACCGGCGTGCTGCGGCCGGGCGAAGGCATCACGACCGCGCTGCTGCGCGCGGACGGGCGTACCGTCGTCAGCGACGAAGACCTGTAGTCCAACGGATCATCCCCGCGCGGGCAGCACCAGCTCATCCCCGGGACGCGGCGCGAAGCAGGCCTCCACCTCCGCGTCCGTCACATCCGAGAGCGTGGCCGGGCTCCAGCGCGGCTTCTGATCCTTGTCCACGAGCACGGCCCGGATCCCCTCGCGGAAGTCCGGCCGCGCGGTCAGCGCCTGGCTCAAGCGGTACTCCACCCGCGCCATCGTGTCGTAGTCCTGGCCGCGCCCCTCGCGAAGCTGCCGCAGCGTCACCTTGAGGCTCGTGGGCGACATGCGCAGCAGCGTGGCGCGCGTCTCCTCCGCCCACGCGGACCCCTCCTGCTCCAGCGCCGTGAGGAGGTCCTCCACCCGGTCCCCCCGGAAGCACCGCGCGATGACGTCCGCTCGCGCTTCGAGCGTGGAAGTCCCTGGCTCCGCGATGAAGCCCGCGAGGACATGCGCCGCCACGTGGTGGCCCGGCCCGCTCCAGTCCGCGGCCACCAGCGCGTCCACCACCTCCTCCAGCCGCGAGGACTCCACCCGGTGCGTGGCATACCCGAGCCACACCGCGTCCGCCGCGTCACACCGCGCGCCCGTCAGCCCCAGGTACGTCCCCGTCTCGCCCGGGAAGCGCGGCAGGAACCAGCCGCCGCCCACATCCGGGAAGAGGCCGATGCCCGTCTCCGGCATCGCGAGCACCAGCCGCTCCGTGACGGCCCGGAACCCGCCGTGCACCGACAGCCCCAACCCGCCACCCATGCAGATGCCATCCACCAGCGCGATGAAGGGCTTCGGGAAGTGGTGGATGCGATGGTTGAGCGCGTACTCGGCCAGGAAGAACTCGCGCGACAGGGGGCCTCCCCCGCCTGCGTCCGGACGGCCGAGCGACCCGGCCACCGCGCGCACGTCCCCTCCCGCGCAGAACGCCTTGCCCCCCGCGCCGCGGATCACCACCGCCTTCACGGACGGATCCGCCGCCCACGCGTCCAGCCGGGGATGCAGCGCCCGGCACATCTCCAGGGACAGCGCGTTGAGCGCCTTCGGGCGGTTGAGGGTGACAAGGCCCACGGCTCCCCGGGTCTCCAGCAGCACGTCCTCGCTCATGCCGGCGGGGATATCAGGCCCGACCGTGCACGCTTGGGAGATTCCGGGGGTGACACGGCGGCGAAAAAAGGTATGGGGAGAAAATGACTTCCGCAGCGCCCTCCCTGCGCGCCGCCGTCTTCGACATGGACGGCACGCTTGTCGACAACATGGACTTCCACAACCGGGCCTGGGTGACGCTCGCCCGGAAGCTGGGCCTGGAAGGTCTGACGGCCGAACGGTTCCAGAACGACTTCGCGGGCAAGAAGAACGAGGAGATCTTCCCGGAGCTCCTCGGGCGCACGCTGTCCGTCGCGGAGCTGGATGCGCTCGCGGAGGAGAAGGAGTCCCACTACCGCGCCATCTACCGACCCTATCTGGCGCTGCACCGGGGCGCGGGGGCGTTCCTCGACCGGCTGCGAGACGCGCGCCTGCCCATGGCCGTGGCCACCGCCGCGCCGCAGGGCAACCGCGAGCTGGTGCTGGACGGGCTCGGCCTGCGGCCCCTCTTCGCGGTGGTCGTCGGCGCCGAACAGGTGAAGCGCGGCAAGCCCGCGCCGGACATCTTCCTCGCGGCGGCCCAGGCGCTGAAGGTGCCCCCGGAGGCGTGCGTGGCCTTCGAGGACGCCATCAACGGCGTGCTGTCCGCGCGCGCCGCCGGCATGGTCACGGTGGGCATCACCACCACCACCACGGCCGAGAAGCTCAAGCAGGCGGGCGCCCATTTCACCGCCGCCGACTTCGACACGCTGCCGCCCGCGCTGCTGGCGCGCCTCTTCGACGCGCGGCCCTGAAGGGGCGGCTAGGGGGTTCCCCGGACCCGGAGCCCCCGTGCCAAAAGGGCGCCAGACGCGGTGACGTTGTGTAGTGTTCGGCCGCCATGTCGACGTCCGCCGCCAAACTCAAGCTCCCCTCGGGCCCGTCCCGGCACGTGTACGACGTCATCGTGCTGGGCAGCCAGGTCGGAGGCGCGCTCGCCGCCGCGCTCCTGGCGAAGCGCAACCACCGCGTGTTGCTGGTGGAACACGACGGCATGGGCCCCGGCTACGAGCACGATGGCTTCGTGCTCCCCTACGCCCCCTTCGTCGCGCCGCCCCTCAAGGCGATGCCCGTGGTGGAGGAGGCCCTCGCGGAGCTGGGGCTCGCGACGACCATCGGCCGGGCGCTGCGCCCCCATGTCCCGGAGCTCCAGCTCGTCCTGCCCAAAAACCGCGTGGACCTCACGGCGGACGCCACCCGGCGCCGCGCGGAGCTGACGCGCGAGTTCGGCGAGGCCGGCGAGGGCATCCAGGGCGCCCTGACGGGCAGCGCCGCCCAGCACGAGGCCACCGACGCCTTCTTCAAGGAAGGCCCCCAGCTGCCCCCGGACGGCTTCTTCGAGTCCTGGAAGCTCAAGGGGCTCATCAAGGAACACCCCGGCCTCACGGCGACGCCCCGGCTCGCGAGCGAGGACCCCGCGCTGTCGCTGGTGCGCGGCCTCTTGCCCTTCCTGGTGCACCTGGAGAAGCCCACCGCGCCCCTGGCGCTCACCCGGGCCCTGTCGCAGGTGCTCACCTCGCCTTCCACCTACCCCGGCGGCATGGACGCCCTGCGCGACGCGCTCACCCGCAGGCTCGCGGAGCTGGGCGGCGACGTGCTGGGCCGCGACAACCCGGCGGGCTTCATCGTGGAGGAGCTGGCCTTCGACGGCAGCAAGTTCGCGGGCGTGAAGCTGGTGCGCTCGGAGACGCTCTACCGGGCCTCCTGCCTGGTGACGGCCACGGACTCCGGCGCGCTGCGCCGGCTGGTGACGGACAAGAAGCACCACCGGGGCCTCCTGGAGCACCTGGACCAGTCCAACACCAAGTCGCTGCTGTTCACCGTGAACTGGGTGGTGCCGGAGGCGGCGCTCCCGCGCGGCATGGGCGAGCTGGTGCTGGTGGACACCCAGGACCCGGAGCTGGGCCCGCTGCTCGTGCAGCAGCACCCGGCCCGCACGGCCGCCTCCGCGGGGGCCCACAAGGACGTGGAGGGCGTGCGCGTGGTGTGCGCCGGCGCCTTCGTCCCGGCCTCCGCGCGCGACCTGGGCGAGGAGCACCTGCAGGCCCTGGCGCTGAAGATCGACGAGCACCTGGACCGGCTGATGCCCTTCACGAAGCAGCACCGCGCGCTGCGGTCGGCCCCCTACCTGGACGCCGGGGGAGTGCGCGGCAGCCGCCTGATGCCCCACCCCCTCTACAGCTTCGAGACGGAAGCCTTCCTGGGCGTCACGGGGTTGAATCAGCGCACGCCCGCCAAGAACGTGATCCTCGCGGGCCGCGAGGTGTTGCCCGGCCTGGGCCTGGAGGGCGAGCTGCTCGCGGGGATGCGGGCCGCGAAGCTGGTGCAGGACATGCTGAAGAAGAAGGATCCCCTCAAGGGGTAGGGGTCCGTCACGGATCCGGCTGGATTTTCGGACTGTTTCTGGTAGGGTCCGCCGCTCTTTTATGGGCTGCCGTAGAACGCCCCAGTTTTCAAGGAGTTAGCAGTCATGGCGTGGAAGTGCGACCTCTGTGGGAAGCGTCCGCTGGTGGGTAACAACGTCAGCCACGCGAACAACAAGACCAAGAAGCGGAGCCTGCCGAACCTGCAGAAGCTGCGGGCGAATGTCGCGGGCAGCATCGAGCGCGTTCTGGCCTGCACCCGCTGCATCAAGGCGGGCAAGGTGACCAAGGCCGCCTGAAGTCCGGGGTCCTTCCGGTGGGCATGACGCGCGCGCCTCAAGCAGCGCTTCCGCCCACCGAACGGCTCCACCCCCGCGCGGATGACCTGGACCTCCTCCCTGTCGAGGCGGTCGTCCGACGGTTGCATCAAGAAGACCTGATCGCCCTTCGTGCGGTCCGTGAGGCCTTGCCGGCAATCGCCGTGGCGGCCCGGACCGTGGCGGAAGCCCTGCGCGTTGGAGGCCGGCTGCTCTACGTGGGCGCTGGCACCAGCGGGCGGCTCGGCGTGCTCGATGCCAGCGAGTGTCCCCCCACCTTCGGCGTGCCGGCCACGTGTGTCCAGGCGGCCATCGCGGGCGGCAAGCGGGCCCTGACGCGCGCCGTGGAGGGCGCCGAGGACGACGTCGAAGCGGGGGCTCGGGCCGTGCGCGCCTTCCGGGCAACGGCGCGCGACGTGGTGTGCGGCATCTCCGCGAGTTCCTCCACGCCCTACGTCCGGGGCGCCCTGGACGAGGCGCGGCGCCTGGGGGCCCGCACGGTGCTGGTGTGCTGCAACCCGCCCGGCAGGGCCATGCGGGCGGACACGGTGGTGCTGGCGCGCACCGGGCCGGAGGTGGTGGCGGGCTCCACGCGGCTCAAGGCGGGCACGGCGACGAAGCTCGTGCTGAACGCGCTCACCACGGCGGCCTTCGTGGCGCTGGGCAAGGTGTACCGGGGGCGCATGGTGGATGTGCGCCCGACGAACGCGAAGCTGCGGGCCCGCGCGGCGCGGATGGTGGCGGAGCTGACGGACCTGCCCGCGGCCCGGGCCCGGGCGCTGCTCGACGCCTCGGGGGACAGCGTGAAGCTGGCGCTGGCCATGCACTTCACCGGACTTCCGGCGGCCCAGGCGCGGCGCAGGCTCCAGTCCGAAGGCCTGCGGACGCTCGCCCCCTCTGTGCCCGGCCGGGCTTCGAAGCGGGGCGGAAGGCGGGCCTCCACTCCGGTGGAGAATCCGCGCGGCAAGCGCCCCCAGACGGCAGGTGCAGCAAGGCCCCAGACCGCACCTCCCCCTGCGCAGGCAGCGAAGACGCGGCGCGACAAGCAGCCCAAACGACAGGGGTAGCAGGTCCTCCTGCGTCGCCTGTAGCCGGGCGGTGACCGGAAGACGCGGCGCCACAAGCGGCCCCCAACACCAGGCCCAGCAAGGCCCCCTACGTCGCCGGCCGCAGAGCAGGCGGCGAAGACGCAGCGCGGCAGGTGGCCCCGAACGGAGGCCCCCAAGCCCTTGCTCGCGCCCCCCGCTCCCGCCAGGGCCCCGGGGCGCCGCCGGTCCTGAACACCGGAAGCCCCGGACACGGCGAGGGTGGGAGCCGGGCTTTAGACTGAAGGC
>NZ_RAWG01000470.1 GCF_003611735.1 Corallococcus sicarius
CTCCCGTGCCCACCCCACTCCACAAGCCCACGAAGGACGAGCTGTTCGCCGCCACCGGCCGCTCCATGCCGGACCTGCTGTCACCGGGCCTGCGCGTGCTCTTCTGCGGCATCAACCCCAGCCTCTATTCGGCGGTGGTGGGGGTGCACTTCGCGCGGCCGGGCAACCGCTTCTGGCCCGCGATGCACGCGTCGGGCTTCACGCCGCGAAGGTTCCACCCCTCCGAACAGGGCGAGCTGAAGGCGCTGGGCCTGGGCATCACCAACGTGGTGGACCGGGCCACGGCGTCCGCGGACCTGCTGGAGCCCGGAGAGCTGGCGGCGGGTGCGAAGACGCTTGAGCGCAAGGTGAAGCGCTACCGCCCGGCCTTCCTCGCGGTGCTGGGCCTGGGCGCGTACCGCACCGCCTTCGCGCGGCCGAAGGCGCGGTTCGGCCTGCAACCGGAGACCCTGGGCGACACCCGGCTGTGGGTGCTGCCCAATCCGAGCGGGCTCAACGCCAGCTACCAGCTCCCGGATCTGGCGCGGCTCTTCGGCGAGCTGCGCCGCGCGGTGGACGCGGGCTGAAGCCCTGCCCTACTTCAGCAGGCCCGCCTCGCGCGCCACCTGCGAGGCGACGGGCAGCACCCGGTCGAACGCCGCGGCGTTGCAGGCGAGCAGGCCCCGGTGGTTCTGGAGCTCGGAGCCGTCATAGCGGTACTGCGTGCCGGAGAGGTCCGTGAGCACGCCGCCCGCCGAGCGGATGACGGCCTCCGGCGCGCAGTTGTCCCAGCGGTAGCTCTTGTCGCTGACGTGCACGTAGAGGTCGCAGCGGGACTCGGCGAGCAGGCCGCACTTGAGGCCCACGGAGCCGGACTCCGTCTCGCGGGTGATGCCCAGCCGCTGCACCACCGCGTCCGTCGTCTTCGAGCGGTGCGAGCGCGACACCACGAGCCGCAGCGCGGACGGCTCCGCCACGTCCGACACGCGCAGCGCGCGGCGGCCCTGCGGGTCCTCCATGTAACCCTGCTCGCCGACGACGCCCGAGTAGAGGACGTCCCCGACGGCGCGGTAGACGACGCCCAGCGCCGCGCGTCCCTCCACCGCGAGGCCGATGTGGATGGCGAACTCGCCGTTGCGGTTCACGAACTCCTGCGTGCCATCGAGCGGATCCACGTACCAGCAACGCTCGAAGCGCTTCGCGTCGGACGCGTCCTCGTTCTCCTCCGCGACCACGCCGTCGGACGGGAAGGCCTTGCGCAGCTCGCCCACGATGAAGGCGTTGGCGCGCTCGTCGGCCAGGGTGACGGGGCCGGCGCCGCCGGCCTTGTCCGTGACGGAGAAGTCGGTGGCGTAGACCTGCAGGAGGATGTCACCGGCCTGGCGCGCGATGCGCCGGGCCACTTCGAGCTCGGGTGCGAGTGCGGGCATGGAGGCCGGCGAGTCTGCCCGCTCGGCGTGGCTTTGGGAACCGCACGGCACCGCGCATCTCCCGTCGGAAGGCTTCGACAGTCGCGGGCCGCGCTGGCCATAGTACCGCCATGCCCGTCACCATCCGTCCCGCGAAGGCCTCGGACGAACCCGCCCTGGGCCGCATGGGCGCGGCGCTCGCGCGACAGCACCACGGCTTCGACCCGCAGCGATTCATGGTCCCGGATGACGTGGAGGCCGGCTACCGCTGGTGGTTGAGCAAGGAGGCGCGCCGTCCCCAGGAGGCCGTGGTGCTCGTGGCCGAATTGGACGGCGACGTCGTCGGCTACTGCTACGGCCGGCTGGAGGGCGTGGACTGGAACATGCTGCTCGACAAGCACGGCGCCCTGCACGACATCTGGGTGGAGGACAAGGCGCGCGGCACCGGCACCGGCCGCCTGCTCGCGGAGGCCATGGTGCAAAGGCTCACGGAGCTGGGCGCGCCCCGCGTGGTGCTCTCCACCGCCGCGAAGAACGAAGCCGCGCGGCGCCTCTTCGAGCGGCTGGGCTGGCGCGCCACCATGGTCGAGATGACCCGCGAGACGCCGCCCCGCGCATAGCCGCCCTGCTCAGAGCCGCCCTTCGGGCACCCGGCCCTGCCGGAAGGCCTCCACCTGCTTCGGGGTGAAGGGCGGCGTGTAGAGCCCCCGGTCCTGCTGACGGGCGCGAAACACGTCCACGATGAGGTTCATCCGGTCGTGCAGCGAGCCCCAGTCCCGGGCCGCGCTGCCCGCGGTGTCGTCCGGCGTCCTGTCCAACTGCTTCATCAGCGCCAGCAGCTCCGGGTGCTCCAGCCGCAGCAGGTCCGGCGGAAAGTCCCCCGTCGGCGTCAGCGCCGGGACGTCCTGCCCCAGCCGCAGCGTCCGGTCCGGCAGCTCCAGCGTCATCAGCGCGCGCGTGGACAGCTCGCGCCAGCAGCGCTCCAGCCGCTCCGCCAGCGGCGTGAAGGCCGCGAGCAACCACGTCTCCGGCATGCCGGCTCCACGCGCACGCAGCACGTCCAGCAGCTGGCCCAGGAACAGCTCCTTCAACGGGGCTCTCAGCGCGCCGACGACGGGCTCCTGCAGCCGCACCTGCTCGTGGTAGCCCACCAGCGCGTTGGCCAGGAACACCAACTCCGCGCGCGCCTTGGGGTGCGTCGTGCGCAGCACGTCCTGGTAGGCGCGCACCGCCTGGATGAGCAGCTCCTGCCCGCCGGCCTCCACCGGGCCCGGCTTCAGGCGGGACACCACGCGCGCCAGCGCGGCGGGGCTCGTCGCGTCGGGCTGGGAGAGGTGCTCCAGCATCGACACGTAGAGGGGCCCCAGCTCCTGGAACACGATGCGGTTGCCCAGGGCCACCTGCTTCGCCACCGCGTCCACCATCGGCTCCACCACGCGGGACAGCACGGAGAACACGCCCGTGGACAGGCCCCAGGCGCCCAGCAACTGGGCCTGCATCCCGGCGAGCGAGCGCAGGATGCCGTCCGTCCGGGCCTGCATGTCCCGCAGCATCGCGGGCAGCACGTCCTTGCGGATGAACGTCCCCGCCGTCTTCGACGCCCACGTCGCGACGCCGCACCAGCCCACGTCCTTCTCCCCCAGCAGGTCGGTGAAGGACACCACCAGCACGTGGTACGAGTGCGTGATGTGGAGGTTGCGGAGGGCGCTGTCCTCCATGCGCGCGATGGCCTCCACCTCGGCGTGTGTCGGCGGGGACCAGGGGCGCGGCAACGGGTTCGGTGCCATGTCGGGACGCTCTCCGGAAGGCAGGGAGGAAGGGCCTCGCGCCAGCATGGCCCATCCCGCGCGCGGCCCGCCATTGCCCCCACGCACGACAAAGCCCCGGGCGCGGACACCCGGGGCCCTGCGCTGGTCGAGCATCACCTGCGGGGAAGCAACGCCTACTTCTTCTGCTCCTTCACCCACGAGTCCTTCAGCGTCACCGTGCGGTTGAAGACGGGCGCACCCGGCTTCGAGTCGTTCGCGTCCGCGCAGAAGTAGCCCAGGCGCTCGAACTGGAAGCGGTCACCTGGATGGGCCTGCGCGAGCGCCGGCTCCACGCGCGCGTCCGAGACGACCTCCAGGCTGTTCGGGTTCAGGAACGCCTTGAAGTCCTTCTCCTTGTCCCGGTCCGGCTGCTCCACGGAGAAGAGGCGGTCATAGAGCCGCACCTGCGCGGTGGGCGCGTTGCCCGGCACCCAGTGCAGCGTGCCCTTCACCTTGCGGCCATCCGGCGAGTCCCCGCCGCGCGTCGCAGGGTCGTACGTGCAGCGCAGCTCCGTGATGTGTCCCGCCGCGTCCTTGATGACCTGCTCGCACTTGATGAAGTACGCCGAGCGCAGGCGCACCTCCTTGCCCGGCGCGAGGCGGAAGAAGCCCTTCTCCGGCACCTCCTGGAAGTCGTCCGCCTCGATGTACAGCTCGCGCATGAACGGCACCTTGCGCGTGCCCAGCTCCGCCTTCTTCGGATGGTTGGCGACCTCCAGCTCCTCGGTCTGCCCCTCCGGGTAGTTCTCCACCACGACCTTGAGCGGGCGCAGCACCGCCATGGCGCGCGGCGCCGTTTCGTTGAGGTCGTCCCGGATGGACAGCTCCAGCACGCCCATGTCGATGAGGCTGTCCGACTTGCTCACGCCGATGCGCTTGGCGAAGTCGCGCAGCGACGCGGGCGTGTAGCCCCGGCGACGCAGGCCGCTGATGGTCAGCATGCGCGGATCATCCCAGCCCGACACCAGCTTCTCCGTCACCATCTGGAGCAGCTTGCGCTTGCTCATCACCGCGTAGGTGAGGTTCAGCCGCGCGAACTCGTACTGGTAGGGCCGGTCGCCCTTGATGAGCGCGTCCACGATCCAGTCGTACAGCACGCGCCGGTTCTCGAACTCCAGCGTGCACACCGAATGGGTGATGCCCTCGATGGCGTCCGACAGGCAGTGCGCGAAGTCGTAGAGCGGGTAGATGCACCACGTATCGCCCGTGCGGTGGTGGTGCGCCTTGCGGATGCGGTAGATGGGCGGGTCGCGCAGCACGGGGTTGGGCGACGTCATGTCGATCTTCGCGCGCAGCGTGTGCTTGCCGTCTGGGAACTCGCCCGCCTTCATCCGGCGGAACAGGTCCAGGTTCTCCTCCACCGTGCGCGTCCGGTACGGGCTGTCCCGCCCCGGCGTGGTGAAATCCCCCCGGTACTGGCTGATCTCCTCCGCGGACAGGCTGCACACGTAGGCCTTGCCCTGGGTGATGAGCTGCTCGGCGAAGGCGTAGAGCCGGTCGAAGTAGTCGGACGCGAAGAAGCGCCGGTCGTCCCAGTCGAACCCGAGCCAGCGCACGTCGCGCTGGATGGACTCCACGTAGTCCGTGTCCTCGGTGAGCGGGTTGGTGTCGTCGAGGCGCAGGTTGCACTTGCCGCCGTACTGGCCCGCCAGCCCGAAGTTCACGGCAATGGCCTTGGCGTGACCGATGTGGAGGTAGCCGTTGGGCTCGGGCGGAAAGCGGGTGTGCACGCGACCGCCGTGCTTCCCGGTCCGCTGATCCTCCTCGATGACCTCCTGGAGGAAGTTGAGGCCCTGCGTCTCGTTCGTCGTCGTCATTTGAGATGAATCCTGTTGAAGCCGGACAAGGGGGGCAAGGGTTTCCTGACCCGCCCGCGTCAGACGCCCGCGAGAAGCAACTCCCAGGCCTTGAGCGCCCGCTCGGCGGACAGCTCGTCCGCCCGGACCAGGGCCCGCGCCCGCAGGTCCTCCCGGAAGCCCGCGTCCCCCACCACCCGGCCCAGCGCCTCCGCCATGGCCGCGTCGTCC
>NZ_RAWG01000471.1 GCF_003611735.1 Corallococcus sicarius
GATGTGTATAAGAGCCAGGCCCGGCCCCCTGCTTCATGGGAACCGCCCGATTCTTGACCCCCCCGAGGGCGATTGATACGACCGACCCCATTCCCTTTCGCTCTGTCTTACCGAGGCACACGTGATGACGAAGCAGTCGCTCCTGATGGCGGTTGCGGGCGTGCTGACCGCATGTGGCCCCGTGAAGTCCACGTCGAACATCCTCGACGCCGAAGTGCAGATCCAGGCCGCGCGCACGGCCGGAGCGGAGAAGGAAGCCCCGTACGAGTGGACGGCCGCCAATCTCTACCTCCAGAAGGCGCGCGAGGAGGTCGGCTACTCGGACTACCAGTCCGGCGTCGACTTCGCGGTGAAGGCCTCCCGCTTCGCCAACGAGGCGCGGGAGAAGTCCATGTCCGCCGCCAACGCAGATTCCCAGGGCCGCCCCCCGAACCCGTGACGCCCGAGCGCTCCCCGATGAAGCGTCTGTCCCAGTCCGCGCTGCTCACCCTGTTGTTGGCCTCCCTCTCCTGCGTCAGCGGCAACAAGATCCGCGCTGACACGGAGGTCCTCACCGCCGACGTGGAGCGCGCCCGCCGGGGCGGAGCCCTGCGCTGTGCCCCCTCGGATCTGGCCACCGCCGAGGCCAACCTCGACTTCGCCCGGGGGGAGCTGAGCCAGGGCAACAGCACCCGCGCCGCCCAGCACGTGCGCACCGCCGACGGCGCCGTGAAGCGCGCCCTGGAGCTGTCCAAGAGCTGCGCCCCCCGCCAGGTGCTGGTGCGCGACCGCCCGGAGGCCCAGCCCCAGCAGCCGCAGGCGCAGCAGCCCCAGCAGCAGGTGGTGGTGAGCATCGAGGAGACGGACGGCGACGGCGACGGCGTGCTCGACAAGGACGACCCCTGCCCCGACCAGGCCGAGGACGTGGACGGCTTCCAGGACCAGGACGGCTGCCCGGACACGGACAACGACAGCGACGGCGTGCCGGACGCGCAGGACAAGTGCCCGCTCATCGCCGGCGTGGCGGAGAACAACGGCTGCCCGGCGGAGGCCCCCAAGGACCGCGACGGCGACACGGTGCTCGACAACGTGGACAAGTGCCCGGACCAGCCAGAGGACAAGGACGGCTTCCAGGACGAGGATGGCTGCCCGGAGATGGACAACGACCTGGACGGCATCGTGGACGGCACCGACAAGTGCCCCAACGAAGCGGGCCCGCTCCAGAACCTGGGCTGCCCCATCGTCGACAAGGACGGGGACGGCATCAACGACGACGTGGACAAGTGCCCGCTGGAGCCGGAGGACAAGGACGGCTTCCAGGACGAGGACGGCTGCCCGGACCTGGACAACGACAGCGACGGCGTCCCGGACGCCCAGGACAAGTGCCCGCTGGAGACCGGCCCCACGGAGAACGGCGGCTGCCCGGATCCGGACAAGGACGGCGACGGCATCGTGGACCGGCTGGACGCATGCCCTGACGACCCGGGCGTGAAGGAGGAGCGCGGCTGCGCCAAGCAGTACAAGATGGTCATCGTCAAGAAGGACCGGATCGAGATCAAGAAGCAGATCCTCTTCGGGTCCGGCTCCGCGAAGATCATCGGCAAGCAGAGCACCACCATCCTGGACGACGTGGCGCAGGCGCTCCGCGATGCGTCGTGGATCCGCAAGGTGCGCATCGAGGGCCACACCGACTCGCTGGGCAACGACACGTCCAACCTGAAGCTGTCGCAGAAGCGCGCCGACGCGGTGTTGGCGCAGCTGCTCAAGCGCGGCATCGACCCGGGCCGCATGGAGGCCGTGGGCTTCGGTGAGGCGCGCCCCGTGGCGCCCAACACCACCAAGGCCGGACGCGCGCTCAACCGCCGCACGGAGTTCAACGTCGTCCGGCAGTAGCGCTTCACGCCCCACCCCGCTCCGCGACGACGGAGCGGGGACCGGACGCAGCACCCCGCGCCTCCCCGGGCTTCCTGCCCTGGGAGGCGCAGTCATTTCCGGGGGGGAAGCGGGCTCAGCCGTCCTTGAGCAGTTCGTGCAGCACTTCGGTGGCGTAGGCGCCGCGCGGCAGCTCGAACGTGAGCACCGCGTCCCCACCGTCCACCGTGAGGTCCGGCGCGCCCAGCCGCACGCGGTACGGGCGGCGCGTGCCTTCCGTCTCGTCCCCGCCGCGCACGAAGTCGCTCAGGGTGACGCCCGCGTCCACGAGCAGCCGGGCCTCGGCCTCCGCCACCTCGCCGCGCGAGGCGGTCATCTTCGGGCCGAACATGGGCCCCGCCGGGCTCACCTCGAACGCGGCGACGCGGGGGCCATCCACCTCTGGCGCCTCGCACACGAAGAGGCCGCCCGTCTCCTCCTTGCGCAGCACGTCGCCCAGGAGCGCCGTGGCGAAGGTGCCCGCCTCCAACCGCTGCACCAGGGCCTGGTTGAAGAGGCGGGACTGGAAGGCGGACAGGTACAGCTTGCGCTGGAAGCGGTCCGGCCGCTTCGGCAGGCGCTGGCCCAGCAGCAGCATCCGGCCCAGGTCCGCGTTGTCCCCGGCCCGGCCGAAGCGCTGCTCTCCGAAGTAGTTGGGCACGCCTTCGGCGGACAGCCGGTCGAAGGACTCGCGCGCCGCGCCCACGTCCTGCACGCCGCGCAGCCGCAGCCGGAAGCGGTTTCCCTTCAGGTGCCCGGTGCGCA
Organism: Corallococcus sicarius; assembly: GCF_003611735.1. GTDB lineage: Bacteria > Myxococcota > Myxococcia > Myxococcales > Myxococcaceae > Corallococcus > Corallococcus sicarius. Next base: position 2,656 of record NZ_RAWG01000471.1, read on the forward strand.
GCTTGTTGCCGTGCCGCTTCGACTCCAGGACGCGCACGCCGTCGAGCGCGAACTCGGGCAGGCGCGGCTCGGCGCTCGCGGGCACGGACAGCCACTGCCGCGTCACCGCCTGCCGGTCCTTCATCCCCGCCACGCCGATGTCGTCCTCGCGCACGCCCATCGCGGTGGCCAGCGCGCGCACCACCTCGCGCGTGTCCCGGCCGCGCTTCTCCACCCAGAGGTACAGGTGCGTGCCCTCGCCGGACGGCAGGTACGCGGGCAGCTCCTCCACCTCGAAGTCCTCGGGCGAGAGCTTGAAGGCGCCCCCGCACCCAGGGATGCCGGCGGTCAGCCGCGGGAAGCCGGCGTCCGTCACGGGGCCTCGAGCGTGGCCAGGAGTTCCTTCACGCGACGGGCCAGGTCCTCGTCCGCGCGCGACTCCAGCAGCTCTCCGGCCTGGAACAGCAGGAAGAACATCACGTCGCTCAGCGCCTGACGGAAGGAGGCCAGCGGCTCGCTGCCCAGCTGATCACGATGCCTGTCGAAGGCCTCCATCAGCCGGCCTTCCGGAAGGCTGCCGTCCGCCGCGAACGCGAGCCCCTCCAGCACCGGTGACGACGACAGCGCCTGCCCGGTGAGCGCCGCGTTGGCCGCGGCGATGAACTCGCGGTCCATGCCCTGGCGGGCCACCTCGTCGCGGATCTCCCGGAAGATGAAGTTGAAGACGCGCGCCACCGGGCGGGCATCCACCGGCGCCACGGTGCGCACCGCGGGACGCGCGCGCTGCGTGGCGGCCTTCTCCGGCGCCGCGGCGGCGGGCGTGCCCACCGGCTTGTCCGACAGCCCCGCGAAGCCCCCCTCCAGCAGCCGGAAGACGACCTTGGTGATGTCGAACTCGGACAGCCGGGCCGCGTGCCCCAGCTCCAGCACCGTGCGCCGCCCGTCCAGCATGGCGAGCACCCGGTCCTCGTCCTCCTCCAGCTTGCCGTCGGACGGACGCTTGCGCGCCACGTACATGCGGCCGTGGGGGATGCGCTTCCTGAAGTGCGCGAGCTCGTCGATCTTCCGGATGCTGTCCATCAGCAGGCTCTGCGTGGACAGCTGGATGGAGTGCCCCGTCTTGTCGTCCAGGGGTTGGTCGATGAGGAAGAACGCCCCCTCGCGGCACAGCACGATGGCGTGGAAGATCTCACTGACCTGGTGGGTGACGCACTTGAACAGGTCGTGCGCCTGCAGCACGCCCTTCTCCACCAGCGCCCGGCCCATCTTCGACGGCGACTGTTCGCGCAGCACCGCCTCCACCTGGGCCCGGTCCACGTAGCCCAGGCGCACCAGCACTTCGCCCAGGCGGTCGGCGGGCTCCTCGGACGTGGCGCCGCGCACCTCGCCCTCGCGGATCATCAGCGAGCGCTCGCCGCCCGGCGTGTGCACCCGGACGACGCCGCTCCAACGCGACTGGCTGAGGAACGCGATGAGGTCCGACAGCGGGAAGCCCCCCGCGTCACCCGACAGCACCACGCGCGGCGTGGGGATGGAGCCCCCTTCCGGCGGCGTGCGAGAGAAGACGAGCAGGTCGGGCGCGGTGGGCATCAGCGCGTAGGTGCCCGAGCGTCCTGCGAGCGCGGGGATGCCGGTCCGGTCCTCGGGGACCAGTTGCGCGGCGCCATCGATGCGGAAGCGTTGGCTCATCCTGGGTGTCAGTCGGCGGCCCACGCGTTGTTGTTCGCGCGCCACTCCACTTCATCCTCCATGCTGTGGGAGAGCTGCTCTTCCTGGTAGCCCAGGTCGTACGCGCGTCCGTTGAAGAACACTGAAGGGGTGCCGGTGATGGCCGCCGTGCGTCCCTGGGCGCGGAAGCCTTCAATCTCGTCCTTGTACTGCTCCGTCTTCAACACCGCGGCGAGCTTGTCCCCATCCAGGCCCACCGACTTCGCCAGCGCGGGCAGCGCCTCCGGCTTGAGGTTCTCCTGCTGGCCGAAGAGCGCGTCATGCATCTGCCAGAACTTGCCCTGGTCGCGCGCCCACAGCACCGCCTGCGCGGCGGGGACGGCGTTGGGGTGGATGCCGAGCGGGAACGGCAGGAAGCAGAAGCGCACCTCGGCGGGGTGCTTCCTCGCGAAGCCCTCCAGGATGGGCCGGGCCTTGCCGCAGAAGGGGCACTCGAAGTCGGAGAACTCCGCCACCGTCACGGGGGCATTGGCGTTGCCCTGGCACATGCGGGGGTCCACCTTGAGCGCCGTGCGGGGCTCGCGGAAGGACGCGTAGTACTTGGACAGCGTGACGATGACCTCGCTCGCCGGGCCGCCTTCGGACACCAGGCGCGCGGACAGCCGGGCCATCCGCTTGGCGTGCTTGCAGGTCGTGTGCTGCTTGAGGCACGCGCCCAGCGAGTGGGGGCAGCCGCAGTAGCAGAACTCGTCGCTGAACACCGTGGCCAGCTCGCGCTTCGCCGCCGGGGGCAGGCTGGAGAAGTCCATGCCGGGGATGCCGGTGAGCACCTGGGCGGGGTCCTGCGAGGGCACCGCGGCGGGGACCGCTGCCGGCCTGGGCGCGGCGGCGGCGGGTGGCGGTGGTGCCTTGGC
>NZ_RAWG01000472.1 GCF_003611735.1 Corallococcus sicarius
GGAGGGAGTAGCCCTCCATCATCCCCAGCCACACCGAGTGGGGCGTGTCCCCTCCCGCCGTGAAGAGGCGCACCACCTGCCCCCAGTCGGACAGCGTGTCCCAGTCCTCCTTCCTGACGAGGCCCGCGCCCACCCCTCCGCCCCACAATCGCAGCCGTACCGGCGCCCCGAGAATGAGGCGCAACGACTCCCCCTTCCCCAAGGCCACCAGGGGCTCCAACTGCACGAAGCCTTCGTCGGTGCCCGTGCCCCTTCGAGGCAGCAACGTCAACGGCGCCGCCTCCATGCGCAGCAGGCTCGTCCAGGGCGGCGTCGAGTCGGACGTGACGGGCGGAGAAGCCTCCTCTTCGGGATGCGCCGCGCCCTCGACTTCCTCGCCGGAAGCGTCCGCCGAAAGGGCTTCCTCCAGCTTGCGAAGGGTGGCGTCGAAGTCCTCTGGGGCGACGGCCTCCTGCGCCACCCCGGCCCAGGGTGACATCAGCAGCAACACGACGGCCCAGCGCATGAGCATCGACGCCTCCTGTGAATGGTCCCGGCACGGGTGAAGGACAGAGTGTCCTTGTTCAGTCCGACAGTGGGCCTCCGCTCCCCGCGTCTCAGGGGCCACCCGGGAAGGTCTGGCACCGTTGCGCTGGCTGATAGCGCTCACGATGGTCGTGGCGTGCGTCGGCGACTCGTATCTCCGGGATGGCAACGGAACGTACCAGGTGTCGGTGGAGCAGCTGCCGGACGGCATCGTCCTGGTCGGCATCTACGCGCACACCGAAATGTGCGACCCGAACGACACCGCCACGGATGCCGGCGGGCTCTACGCCGTCGATGTGCGACGCGGCCTCATCGTCGCCCAACAGCGGTAGGCGTGTGGACGCGTCGTCATGAGACATCTTTGTCGACAATGATTGGAAACCGGCGTTCCAGACCCGGGCCTCGCACCCGGGCTAGGGTCGTGCGCTCCTCCTTCCCCAGGCGCCCATGGCCCTCAAGCAATGGCTGTCCCTCGTCGCGCTCGCCACGACCTCGCTCCTGCCGGACCTGGCATGGGCGAACACCCTCTACGGTGCCTGGCAGGGCTCGGGCGGCCAGAGTCCTTCCAGTCCGTCCAACCGGGTGTTCCTGCTCGACGCTCCGTCCACCGGCACCCCGGTGGTCTTCACGCTGACCTCCTCCGCGGATGCCTGGCTCTACCTGCTGGACGCGAACGGGACCGTGCTCGCCCAGGACGACAACAGCGGCGGCGGCACGAACGCGCGGCTCTCCCTCACGCTGCCCGCCGGGAGCTTCAAGGTCGTCGCCGCGACCGCGCTCTCGAACCAGAGCGCCGAGTTCTCCCTGAGCGCGGACTCGCTGCCCCTGCGCTATCCCAAGGCCCTGGAGCTCAAACCGTGGAGCCGCTTCACCTGGGTCTACGATGATCACGGCACCGGCGCGACGAATGACATCTCCGTCTGGCGCCCCGACCTCTCCCTGACGCCGGGCTTCTTCTCCCTGGGCGACGTCGCCATGCCCGACCGGGGACAGGCCCCCGCGACGACGTTCCTCGTGCGCGGCGAGGGCGACCTCCTGGCCCGACCGTCCAACTACACGTGGATCTGGAGCGACTCCGGCTCGGGCGGCACGCACGACGTGTCCTTCTGGGAACCCGTGGCACCCGCGGGCTACACCTGCCTGGGCCACGTCGCCGTGCTGGGCTACTCCAAGCCCTCCACGGACCTCATCCGCTGCGTGCGCAGCGAATACGTCCTGCCCGCCAACCCCGCGTGGCTCTGGGACGACAGCGGCTCCGGCGCCAACGACGACATCGGCGTGTGGCAGGCGACAGCGCGCGACCACCGAGCCCTGCCCGCCTCCACCTTCGTCTCCCGTCCCAGCCACGGCGACACCGGCGGCAACCGCTATTGGGCCCTCAACAAGAGCGCCACCTCCAACGCGGAGCTGCGAGGCCAGCCGGTGGACGCGCAGACCGTCGCCGCGTTCGCGCCGCGCATCTGGCTCCACCCGGACGAGTCCTATTTCCCGTCCTCCACGCAGTTCCATCTGGCCAACGTCCACGAGGAGAACGGCCACCTCGTGACGAACCAGGCGCTGGGCTGTGACTCCTGCACGGATCCGCAGTTCCTGGACGGTCAGCGCCCCAATCAAACCCCGGTCCCCGTCTACGCACAGCGCATCGCGCGCACCCAGGGCGGCCAGCCGACGAACGTGACCGACGTGCTGTATTGGAGCTTCTATCCCTACAACAATGGCAAGCGCGTGTGCATCGGCTGGTACTCGCCCTGGGGCTGCGTGGGGGGCTACTCCACCTTCGGCAACCACGTGGGCGACTGGGAGCACCTCACCGTGCGCTTCATCGACGGGCGCCCCGCGCGGGTCTACCTGAGCCAGCACGCCAACGGGCAGGACTTCCCCTTCGGTGACAAGGCGGTCTTCTTCACGGGCTGGCACCCGGAGGTCTTCTCCGCCCGGGGCTCGCACGGCCTCTACCCGGATGCGGCCCGCCACATCTACGAGACGATTTTCAACGGCGACTTCCTCGCGGACGACACCGGCGCGGGGCTCGCGTGGGACACCTGGAACAGCCTGGTGGTCATCCCCTGGCAGCCGGCCGGCAGCTACACGGGCAGCCTGGCGTGGATGAACCTCACGGCGTACTGGGGCAACCCGGAGGGCGGCTGTGACAACCCCACGGGCTACTGCGTGAACAGCGGGGGACCGTCCCCGCTGCGCAACCGGTCGGTGTATCAGCCGGAGTACATGACCCTGGAGTAGGGTGGGGGCGCCATGAGCGACAGCAACAGCGGGACGGCGCCCAAGCTGACCATCGAGGTGCGGGACCTCCACAAATCCTTCGGCGGGCAGGTGGCCCTGCGGGGCGTGGACCTCGTGGTGCCGGAGGGCACCACCTGCGTGCTGATGGGGGTGTCCGGTTCGGGCAAGACGGTGCTGATGAAGCACATCATGGGCCTGATGCGTCCGGACCGGGGCACGGTGCGCGTGGAGGGCGAGGAGGTGGCGCGGATGAGCGAGCCCGTGCTCAACCAGATGCGCCGCAAGCTGGGCATCCTCTTCCAGGCCAACGCCCTGTTCGACTCGCTCAACGTCTTCGACAACGTGGCGTTCCCGCTGCGCGAGCTGACCCAGACGTCCGAGGCGGACATCACCCGGACGGTGAACCAGACGCTGGAGAAGGTGGGCCTGTCGCACGCCGCCACGCGCTTCCCGGGCGAGCTGTCCGGCGGCATGCAGAAGCGCGTGGGCTTCGCGCGCGCCACCATCCTCCAGCCGAAAATCCTCCTCTACGACGACCCCACCGCCGGCCTGGATCCGCTCACCACGGCCGCCGTGAACGAGATCATCACCAAGGGCCGGCAGCAGCTGGGCGCCACGTCGCTGGTCATCACCCCGGACGTGGCGTCCGCCTTCGGCACCGCGGACAACCTGGCCCTGATGCACGAGGGCCGCGTCGTGGAGTACGGCCCGCCGGACCACTTCAAGCAGTCCCAGCACCCGGAGGTGAAGGCCTTCCTGCGCAACTGGCTGCGGCGCCGCTCCGAACAGCGCCCGCCCCCGGCGTCCTGAGCGCCGGGGACGGACGCAACGGAGCTGGCGGCTACTGGCAGGTGATGCCGGGCAGGCCCCGGTACGCGCCCTGCGCCGTCCAGCGCGTGTAGGGCGTCCCGCAGGAGCCCGCGTACGGATCATCCGTGCCGTAGCCCGGGACGAAGTACTCGAAGTGCAGGTGCGGGCCGGTGGAGGCGCCGGACGAACCCACGCGGGCAATCCAGTTGCCGCACGCCAGCGTCGTGCCGCGCGCGAACTGCTGCGTGTAGGCCTTCAGGTGCCAGTACCAGGTCTGCGTGTTGTCCGGGTGCCGCATGATGATGTAGTTGGCCGTGTAGAGGCCGCAGGCCGCGTAGGGATTGGCCTGGTTCCAGTAGTTGCACCGGTCGTAATACCCATCCACCGACGCCTCGACGTAGCCGCGGGCGGCGTTCATCGCCCAGACGCCGTAGTCCATCTTGCTGAACCCGCCGACCAGCGCGTAGTCCGTGCCGGTGTGCCCGCTGTAGCGCACGCCGCCGCAGGCATAGTCCCTGCCGCCGTAGTCCTTGTACGCGCTCACCGTGCAGCCGCCGTTGCCACACTGGTCCGCGAGCTGCGACGCGGGGAAGCGGAACATCGTCTGGGCGGAGGACACCGCCGGCAGGGCCAGCAGCACGAAGGCCAGCGCCGTGGTGAGCTGCTTCATCGTCGCGCGCATCACTTCGCACCTTCCACATCCGGGGCCGCGTGGCCCGTCCGCACGTTGAGGGTCCAGAAGGCGCCGCCGCCGGCGTTGTAGCGAAGCACGTCGTCGCTCAACCACTCCATGTGGTGCGAGGACACGGGCGGGGGCACGAACTCCTTCGGCGGGCCGCCGAACAGCTGCCAGTTCTCCAGCCCGACATTGGTGAGCTGCTTCGCCTCCGCGCCCTCCACCGTCGTCACGTAGAACGACGCCACGCTGGTGCGGCCGGACACGAACACGACCGTCTTCCCGTCGGGGGAGATGCTGGGCGTCGCGTCCACGCCGGGCCCGTCCGCGAGCACCTTCACGCGGCCGTTCATGTCGATGATGCCCACCGCCGTCTCATGCGGCCCCTCGCTGTTCATCAGGAGCGTGGCCACCAGCGCGTCGCCCTTCGCCGTGGGGAACAGGTCGCCGCCCACGCCGCGGGCGAGCACCCGGTCCTTGCCGTTGGCGTCGCGCATGCGCAGCGTGCCCTCGCCATCCAGCAGCGCCACGTCCGAGCCCACCGTGCGCGCCTCGCGGTACTTGAACTCGCGGTCCACCACGCGCACCGCGCCGGTGGACTCGTCGTACTTCATGATGGCCAGCAGCGGCAGTTCGTCCGTGCCCAGCGCGTCCGCGGGGATCTCCGCGACGACGCCCGCCAGCATTCCGCGGCCCTGGCCGAAGAGGTGGATGAAGCGGGCCTTGGGCCCGAACGCCTTCGCGACGGCGGGGACCAGGGACTCGCGCGCCTTGGTCACACGGCGCAGGTCCGACGGGTTCAGGCGGTCCTCCGCCATGGCGCTGCTGGCTGCCAGCGTCAGGACGGTGAGCGTCAGGAATCGCTTTTTCATCTCACTCCAGGGGAAGGGGAACCATCAGGGGGGACAGGTGACGAGGGGGTTCTCGCGCCGGCTTTTAAT
>NZ_RAWG01000473.1 GCF_003611735.1 Corallococcus sicarius
ACCCGGGGAGGGGCCTTGGCCGGACACGCCGCGAGGGAGAGGACACAGAGGCCTAGGGGGAGGGTGACGAGGGCGCGGTGCATGGGGCGCGGATATTCTCCCAACCGCCGTCCAGGTGGGACGGTGTTTGCTTCCACTGGGATGACTCTCTAACCTTCGGAACGACATGAGCCTTCGCCGCTTCGCTGTCCTGTCGCTTGTCGCCGCCCTGGCGATTCCTTCCGGGGTGTTCGCGCAGGACGACGATGATCTCCTCGCCCCCGTGAAGCCCAAGCCGTCGAAGTCCAAGGTGACGCCCAAGCCGGCGAAGCCGAAGCCGACGACCACCAAGCGCAAGCCCGCGCCCAAGAAGGAGCGCCTGGGCAAGGGCAAGGGCAAGCCGGCGAAGACGCCCGCGGTGGCCCCGGAGCCCGCGAAGTCCTTCCTGGCCTTCAAGCTGGGCAGCAACGCGCGTGGGGCGAAGGTCACCGTGGACGACCAGGAGGTGAACCCCCAGGCTCCGCTGGAGCTGGTGCCGGGCGAGCACACCGTCGTGGCCCGCAGGCCGGGCTACTCGGACTTCACCCAGCGCGTCGTGGTGGCGCCGGGCGAGACGACGGACGTGACGCTGTCCCTGGAGGCGGCGACGGGCTTCGCCACCGTGACGTCGGACGTGCCGCGCGTCACCGTGCTGGTGGACGGGGTGCGCGTCGGCGTCACGCCCATCGACAACATGCCCATCAAACCCGGGCAGCATGAAATCGAGTTCCGGGCCCCGGGGCTCAAGGACGTGAAGAACATCATCGTGCGCGCCGGCCAGCTCTACGTCGTCGAGGGCCGCCTGCGCCCCGCGGCGGTGGCCTCGGCGGGGTCGGACGTGCCGCGCACGCCGGTGCTGGAGCCGAAGACTCCCACCGAGCCGGTGGAGTCCCCGGGACTGGCGCTGGGCACGGAGCAGCCGCCGGAGGTGAAGGAGAGCACCAGCAAGGCGTGGTACCAGCGCTGGTACGTCTGGGCGGGCGTGGGCGTGGTGGCCGCGGCGGGCGTGGGCGCCTATGCCGTGACCCAGGGCCCGGCGAAGCTCGACGCGAACAAGGACGTCTGTGGCGGCCAGTGCGACGCCGTCATCGGCGCGGGCCTGCTCACTGGAGTTCCCCCGGGTGCCCTGAGCTTCTGAGGTCCCGGGGGGCTTGAGGCTTGAGGACGCGCGGGGCCGCCTACTGGCCCCGCAGGTCGTCCTCGCCCCGGCCGGTGCCCGGCTCCAGGCGCAGGAACAGGTCCGTCACCCGGCCCACGCCCCAGAAGTCCAGCGCGGTGGCGCGGAGGCGGAAGGGCTCCGACTCCGGTAGCAGGTGGGTGATGTCCACCTCGTTGGGCTCGAAGGTGAAGGCGCGCCGGCCCAGGTTGTCCACCTGCTCATTGCCGATGAAGACGCTGTCGGTGAAGCCCACCGCGGCGCGGCGCGACACCTGACCCTTCGCGTCCAGCACCTCCAGCAGCAGGAAGTTGTCCACGGCGAAGCCCTGGGTGCACGCCTCGTCTCCGCAGAGGCGGGCCTGCGCGCCGTCCAGCCGCAGGGGCTGCGTCTCCGCGGTGACGACGATGCGGGGCGTGCGCTCGCCCTCGCGCGTGTCCACCTCCACGTCCTCACGCCGCTTCTCCAGGCGCGCCGTCTCCCGCTCGGGGGTGTTGGGCAGCAGACGCACCGAGCGGGGCTGGGGCGGCGCCGCGACGGTGGGGGGCGGCGCCTGCCGGGCCGCACAGGCGGACAGGAGGCTGACGGCGGCGGTGAGGGTCAACGTTCGCGGACGGAGCACCCGGAGGCTTGTAGCGAGCGGCCCTGGAGCGGGTCAATTAGCATGCCCTCCATGCGGACCCTCCCCGGATGGTGGCTGCTGTGCGTGCTCGTCGCAGGCCCGGCTGCCGCGGCCCCTCCCCATGCGCCCTCGCCGGCGTCCCTGGCTCCAGAGGTCCAGCTCTGCCTCCAGCACCTGAAGCCCACGGAGCGGGAGCGGGCCGCGAAGGCACTGGGGCCGCTGGACTCCCTGCCGCGCTACCGCGTGCAACTGGAGGTGGAGCCGAAGGAGCGGCGCGTCTCGGGCAAGGTGCAGGTGGAGCTCGTGGCGAAGGGCCCCCAGCCCCTCACCGAGCTGTACCTGCGGCTGACGCCCAACACCCGCGCGCGGCAGGTGACGCTCTCCGGCGCGAAGCTCAACGGGAAGGCCGTGACGCTGGAGCCGGGGCCGGAGCCCACGCTGCAGCGCGTGGTGGTGGATCCTCCGGTGGTCCCGGGCGGCGCGGTGTCGCTGGAGGTCGCGGTGAAGGGCACGGTGCCCCGGGCGGCGCCGGGCTCGGAGTCGCTGATGGGCGGCGCGGGCAGCCTGCTGGGAGGTGGTGGCGCGAAGGGCGGCGCGGAGGACCACGGGGCCTTCTCCGCCACGGCGGACGTGGTGAGCCTGGTGGGCGTGGTGCCGCAGGTGCCGCCGCTGGATGACCGGGGCCAGCCGTGGGACGGCCCGCAGGGGATGGGGGACCTGGCGCTGTACGAGCCCGCGCACGTGCTGGCCACGCTCACCGTGCCCTCGGGCTGGGCGGCGCACGCCACCGGGACGCCCCTGGGCGAGGTGCCCGAACGCGACGGTCGCGTGCGCTACAGCTTCGCGGCCGCGGCGGTGCGCGACTTCCCGGTGCTGGTGACGCGCGGCTACCAGGTGGCCACCGCCACGGTGAATGGCGTCACGGTGGAGAGCCACTTCGCGCCCCAGGACGCGGCGGCGGGCAAGCGCGTGCTCAAGTACGCGTCGCGGGCACTGGCGGAGTTCGAGAAGCGCCTGGGCCCGCTGCCCTACACCCACTTCCGCGTGGTGCAGGCGCCGCTGAGCGGGGGCGCGGGCGGCATGGAGTTTCCGGGGCTCGTCACGGTGGCCACGTCGCTCTACCGCGCCGGGGCGGACCCCTCGCAGGTGCTCGCGGGCATGCCCGGCATGGAGGCGCTGCAGGCGTTCCTGGGCGCGCAGGGCGCGGGGCTGATGGCGCAGGTGGGCGCGTCGCTGGAGCGCACGCTGGAGTTCACCGTGGCGCACGAGGTGGCGCACCAGTACTTCGCGGGGCTCGTGGGCTCGGACCCCATCCATGATCCGGTGGTGGACGAGTCCCTGGCCCAGTACGCCGCGCTCTTCTACATGGAGTTCACCCACGGCGTGGAGACCGCCGCGGCGCTGAAGCAGGAGGCGCTCGTGATGCCCTACCAGTTCTTCCGCATGTCGGGAGGACAGGACGCGCGCGTGGACCGGCCCGTGGGCGACTTCACCAACGCGCTGGAGTACGGCGCGCTCGTGTACGGCAAGGCGCCGCTCCTGCACCACGCGTCGCGCCGGCTCATCGGGGACGAGGCCTTCTTCAAGGCCCTGCGCGCGTACGTGGACACGTACCGCTTCAAGTGGGCGTGCCGGACGTGCTTCACGCAGGAGCTGGTGAAGGCGAGCCCGGCGAACGCGAAGGCGCTGGGGAAGCTGCGCACGCGCTGGTGGGAGGAGGCCCACGGCGACGAGGACCTGGGCGCCGGGGACCTGCAGGGGCTGATGAACGCCATGGGCGGCGGCCTGGGCGAAGTGAAGCTGGACGCCCAGACGCAGCAACTCCTGGAAGAACTCCTGCCCCAGCTCATGGGGCAGTGACGGGCCGGGCCCTCCTGGGGCCCGCCCGCGGTCAGTCGAACAGCGCCTGCACGAACTCGCGCGGCTCGAAGCGGCGCAGGTCGGCGATCTTCTCGCCCACGCCCACCCAGACCACCGGCAGCTTCAGCTCGTCGCAGATGCCGATGATGACGCCGCCCTTGGCGGTGCCGTCCAGCTTGGTGAGCGCGATGGCGGTGACGCCCACGTCCTCGTGGAACTGCTTGGCCTGCATGATGGCGTTCTGTCCGTTGGTGGCGTCCAGCACGAGCAGCACCTCATGCGGCGCGCCGGGCAGCGCCTTGTCCATCACGCGCTTGACCTTCTTGAGCTCCTCCATGAGGTGGCCCTTGGTGTGCAGCCGGCCCGCGGTGTCCGCGATGATGACGCTGGCCCCTTCCGTCTGGGCCTTCTTCACCGCCTCGAAGACGACCGCGCCCGGGTCGCCGCCGTCGGCGCCCTTCACGAGCGTGGCTCCGGCGCGCTCGGCCCACACGTCCAGCTGTTCGGTGGCGGCGGCGCGGAAGGTGTCGCCCGCGGCGAGCACCACCTTCTTGCCCTGGCCCGTGAGCTGCGCGGCCAGCTTGCCAATCGTGGTCGTCTTCCCGGCGCCGTTGACGCCCACCACCATCACCACGTGCGGCGGGCCTCCGCCCTCCAGCGAGCGGGGCACGGGCAGGTCCACCATCCGCGCGACCTCCTCGCGGATGACGCCCTTGATGCGCTCCGGGTCGCTCAGCTCCTTGCGCTGGAGCTTCTCGCGCGCCACGTCCACCAGGTGGCTGGCGGTGCGCACGCCGATGTCGGCGGTGAAGAGGATCTCCTCCAGCTCCGCCAGCACGGACTCGTCCACCGCGCGCTGCTGGCCGAACAGCCCGTTGAGCCGCGCCATGAAGCCCTGGCTCTTCGTGCGGTCCAGGCCCTGCGCCAGGGTGCGGCCACCCTCTGCTTCCACCTTGGCGCGCGCGGCGGCGGCCTCGGCCTGGAGGGCGGCCTCCGCCCGGGCGGCCTCCTGGGCGCGGGACTCCTCGCGCAGGCGCACCGCCTCGGCCTGCTCCCGCTTGCGGCGCTCGCGCGTCTCGTCGTCGACGGCCTTCTTGGCGCGGTACTCGACGCGCTTGGCCTCCTCCTCGCGCTCCTTGAGGGCGCGCAGCTCCGACTCCAGGCGGGTGCGCTCGGCGCTGTCCTTCGCGGCGCGGGCGGCGAACGAGGCCTGCTCGCGCTGGACGCGGAGGTCCTCCGTGCGGGCGTGGGCGTCGTCCGCCTCGCGGCGCAGGGCCAGCTCCTTGTCGGAGGGCGGCAGCTCCACGCGCAGTTCGGGGCGCTCGGCGGGCAGCTGCGGCGCCTCCGCCGGGCCCTTGCGGGGGGCTTCGGGCGGGCGCTTGCGGCCGAAGAGCTTCCGGGCCGCCAGGACCATGAGGACGACGAAGAGGGCCGCGCCGCCGATGCCCACCACGTCGCCGCCGGTGAGCCCGGGGTCCGGCGGAGGGACGCCCGTGCCCGGTTGCGTCGTCCCGGCGCCGGGAGTGGGGG
>NZ_RAWG01000474.1 GCF_003611735.1 Corallococcus sicarius
CCGACCCCTACCTCCAGGCCGTGCGCCGGGAGCTGGAGCGCTAAGCCATGCAGCCCGAGCCCACCAACTGGTTGCCCGGAATCATCGTCCTCTCGGTCGCCTTCGTTCTGGCGGCCGCGTGGCTCCTCTTCCAGCGCCTCAAGGGCGGCGGCGCGTCCCCTTCCGCTGCCCCTGGCGCCGTGGCGAAGGCGGACGGGACGGCGGAGGACCTGACGCAGCGGGCGCAGTCGCTCATCGAGCAGCTGCGCACGTTGGAGGCGGAGAAGCACCACTTCACCCCGGAGCACTACACGGCGGAGAAATCGCGCCTGGAGCACGAGGCGGCGGCCGCGCTGCGCGCCCGGGACGAGCACCAGAAGCGCCAGGCGGCCGGGGTGTCGGCGCCCGCGCGCAACGTGCCGGCGCGCACGGGCTGGGCCTCGCGCAACCCGCAGATGGTGGGGGCGCTGTGGGGCGCGGGCGTGGTGATCTTCTTCGGAGGGTTGGGCTACCTGCTCGTCTCCGAGCAGAAGCCGCGTGAGGAAGGCCAGATGGGCACCGGCGCGACGCCGCCGGGCATGGGCGCCCCGATGCAGCAGCAGGCGGGCGGCATGCCCCAGGGTGAGAACGACGAGATGGAAGAGGCGCGCCGTCGCTTCGAGTCGAACCCGAGCGACGTGGAGGCCGCGTCGATGCTCAGCCACGAGCTCATCCGTCGGCAGGAGTTCACGGAGGCGATGAAGGTGACGCAGAAGGGGCTGGCCGTGGACCCCTTCAACGTGGAGCTGCGGGTGCACCGGGGCGTGCTGCGCGCGACGGCACAGGGCGACCTGCCCGGCGCGGAAGAGGAGCTGGTGGAGCTGGTGAACACGTGGCCGGACGCACAGGAGGCCCTCATCTTCCTGGGCAGCCTGGCGCTGCGCCGTGGGGACAAGGCCCGCGCGCTGGAGCACTTCGAGCGCTTCACCGTGGAAGTGCCCAAGAACATGCAGCCGCCGCAGCTGGCCCCCGCCGTCGCCCAGCTCCGCGCGGAAGTGGGACAGCAGTAGCCGTTGGCAGGAAGGGGCCGGTGTTCCCGGCCCCTTGGTGTGTGTCACCCCTGGAGGTGGGCCATGGGTGTGTCAGGAGCCTGGAAGCTCGGAGTCGGCATCGCACTCTGCTGCGGTTCCACGCTGCTTCCAGGCTGCGCCACGGGCGGCTCCGGAACGTATGTGGAAGGTGCGCAGCGTCCCCGCCACTTCGTCTTCCAGGAACAGGTGAAGCGGCGTGGCAAAGGCCCCGGTGGTTGGAGGGCCGCCTGTCTCCACGTCGGCATCGCCCGCGACACGGGCGAGCTGTTCTTCTGCAAGTTCGGCGTGGAGATGCCCATCGCGAACGAGCCCCAGGGCGTCATCTCGACCGAACAGGCCCAGAACCTCTCCGCGAGCTGCGCCAATCAGGCTGCCAAGGCAACGTTCTCCACGGCAACACCCGCGACCCCCATTGGCATTGCCTGCGAAGAGTTCAAGCAGTTCTATGACCTGACACTCAACCGAGCCATCGCGGGAGCCCACGTGACGAAGGTTTGTGCTGTCGGCATCCAACCCGTGGTCGTCTCTCCGGTGGGACCGGCCGTCGGCGGGAGCCTGTAACCCATGTCGCTCTCCGCCAGCACGCTGCTGGGCATCGTCCAGGACTACTGGCCGTCACGAGAGGATGAGCGCCAAGAGCCTGGCCCTGAAGCACATCGGCTTCAGTCGCTCTGGAACCAGAAGCTCCAGGAACGGCAGTCCTGGGACGTCCTGCTCGACCAGATGGAAGCGGCATTTCCGCACGACACCGTCGCGGACATCACCGCGACGCTCGACGCCTGTTTCCGATGCGCCGTGTATCCGAAGAACGCGCCAGGAGCACCCGCCTCGCGGTGGGTCACTGTTGGCTGCGCCAGTATCATCGCGCCCGTCTTCACGATGTTCCGCCTTCAGTTCGAGTACGGAACGGAGCGCATCTTCCGGCAGCTCGATAGGGAGCCGCCTCTGACCACGGAGCCGGGACGAACACTCTCCAGGCTCATGGAGTCGAACCTGGGCGCGAGTCTGCTGCCGCCGGCCATCGCCAGCGTCCCCGTGCCCCTCTTCGTGCATCGGAAGGAGCCCTTCGAGGCCACGCTCTTCGACGCGCTCTTCACGAGCACGCCTGAGCGCATTCCCTGAAGTCACCCGCTAGAGCATGCTCGCAAGACCGCAGTTCCGATCCGAGCGAGGAGCCCGCGTATTCGGGAGCATCAAGGCTCGGCGATGCCGAACCGTGCGCTGGCGAAGGGCAACCGGCCGCAAGCGGCCAGTCCGGTGCGGTACAATGGCTCCTTGTCGGCTGCGCCAGCATCCCCGCCCCCACCACGCCATTCCACAAGCCACCGGGTGGGAAGAAGCTAGCAGCCGGACTCGATGGCGCCGATGTCCGGAGCGGCCCCGCAGAACGGGAGGCCGAGGCTCTCGCCCTGGTCGATGGCGGCCGAGGCGGGCGCCAGGGTGATGCTGTCGAGCAGGGTGCTGGACTCGAGGGAGCTGGTGTCGAAGCCCTTGGCCTTCCACTGCGACAGGGTCGAGGTATTGAAGACGGCACCGGGCCGGTAGAGGTTGCTGTCCAGCTTCAGCCCCGGCGCCTGGGTGCCCAGCTTCAAGGCGTAGGCGGCGTCGATGATGTTGTTCTTCACCACCAGGTTCTCGGTGGGTCCGCCGTCACCGCTGCCCACGATGAGCGCCGGGCCCTGAAGCCGCGTGAAGGTGTTGTTGTACACCTTCGTCCCCGTGGAGACCGCCAGCTGCACGCCTCCCCCCGTCATCCCGCCCAGGGTGAGCATGTCCCGGATGCGATTGCGGCGGATGACGATGCCCGAGGGGTACGGGCCGTAGCGGTTGCCGCCCACGCCGATGGCCAGCCCCGCGTCGTAGAAGTCATTGTCCTCGATGAGGACGTTCTTCGCGGACATGTGCACCACCATGGCGCCATTTCCACCCAGGGTCGGGTGGCGCAGGGCCTTGTGCATCTTGTTGCGGCGGACGGTGACGTTGTGGCAGGTCTTGATGTCCAGCGACTGCTCGACGTTCCCATACAGGTCGTTGCCCTCGATGAGGACCCCGTCGGCCGGAGCGCTGGCAACGGAGCCATCCTCGCTGTAGCACTGGATGGCATCACCCGAATTGTCGTGGATGACATTGTCGCGCAGGGTGATGTTACGCGCCGTGGGCTGGATGATCACGCCGTGCGCGTCAACCCCACTGATGAAGATGTGGTGGATGTGATTGTTTTCGAGGGTGGCCCCGTTGGCGCTGAAGTGGAAGCTCACGCCGGCCCCGTACTGGCCGTGGTGGATTTCCGAATGGGAGAGCTTCGTACCCTGCAGGTCGCTGGTGAAGGCCACGCCATAGGCCTTGCGGTTCTGCAGGTCGATGTTGAAGCCGCTGATGCGCCAGTAGGGCTTCTCCACCACCATCAGCGCGCCGTTCACCGGGCCCAGGACGATGCGCGGATGGCCCTCGCCCTGGAGCGTGATGGGCGCGTCGGCCGTGCCACTGCGCACGGAGCCGGAGATGAGCACGCGCTCGGTATAGGTGCCGGAGCGCACCCGGATGAGCTCCCCCGGGCCGGCCAGGGTAATGGCGCGGCTGATGGTGCGCAGGGGTGCCGTCTCCGAGCCGCTGGCCGTGTCGCTGCCCGTGGTGCTCACCACCCACACCCGCTTGTACGCAGGCGGGGGGACCTGTGACTCCACGGGGGAGGCACTGTCCGGTTGCCCGGCTGACGCGGGAGTCGCCGCGGAGGGTGTCTGGGAATCGCTCTCTGGGGCCCCACTCAGACCGTCAGGGGAACCACAGGCAGACACCAGGCAGGCCGCCAGGAATGAAACGGATGTGGAGCACTTGTTGAAGGTTTTCACTGTGAACACCCTCCTGACGTGGGGTGTCGTGGACAGTGATGGCCCCTTCCCTATTCCCCTCCAGACGCCTGCCTTCTCTCCAGGCGCCTGCTCACCCAGCTGCTTCAGGCAGGATGAGGACAGACCTCTGGGAGGAATGAAGCGGTGGTGAGCCGGATGCGAGCCTGGGAGCCATACCCGACGGCCTCCTCACACCAGTCCACGTGACGCCGCACGGTTTTGGAGAGTTCGAAAGCCTCGCAGGCCCGCTGTCGTGCGGCCTCACCGAGTTGACGCCTCGCTACCGGATCATCTATCAGGCATTCGAGCGCGGCGGCGAAGCCGGCCTCGTCTCCGGGCTCTACCAGCAAACCGGTCCTGCCGTGCTGGATGAGCTCGGAGATGCCGCCGACCCGTGAGGCCACCACGGCGCAGCCGCAGGCCATGGCTTCCGCGACGGTGAGGCCGAAGGCCTCCGCCAGCGTGGGCTGGATGTAGATGTCCGACGCTCCGAGCAGATCCTGTACGTCGCTGCGCAGCCCCAGGAACTCCGTCTGATGCTGGATGCCGAGCTGCACCGCGAGCATGCGCAGGGACTGCTGCGCCGGACCATCTCCGACGACGCGCAGGTGCCCCCGGGGCGAGCGCAGGCGCCCGAGCGCCCCCAACAGGTGGTGCACGCCCTTGTGCTCCACGAGGTTGGCGATGGTGATGAGCTCCACTGGCCCCCCGGGCCGCGGGCGCGCGCCGGGATGGAAGCGCCGGGTGTCCACGCCGTTGAGGATGGTGTGAGAGCGGTGGGGATAGAGCCCGAAGCGCCGGCCCTCCTTGACGCGCACGTGCTCGGAGACACCCGCCAGGCTGTGCACGCGGACCATGGTGGCCTGGTTCGCCGCCCAGCGCAGGCTCCGGCGCACCACGTTCCCTTCCTCGTGGATGAGGTCCGAGTGGGCCGTGTACAACACCTGGGTGGGCCACGCCGCGTAGGCCGCCATCGCGATGATGCTGCGCGGGGCCAGGAAGTTGAGGTGGATGACGTCATGGCTGGCCAGACGCCGCGTCATGGCGAGCAGCCCGGAGCGCTCGAACTCCGCCAGGTCATCCACCCGCGCGCCACTCGCCTTCAGCTCCGTGACAAAGGATGGAAGCATGGGCTCGTGAAGCCAGACATCCACCTCATGACCGCGCCGCGCGGCCTCCCGGCAGAAGGTGTGAATCCAGTCCTCCAATGAGCCCTGCTTTCGTGGAGCCAGGCTCATCAGCAGTGCGATGCGAAGCCCCTTCATCCCGCCCCCCCTC
>NZ_RAWG01000475.1 GCF_003611735.1 Corallococcus sicarius
ATGGGTATAAGAGACAGGGGCAGGTGGGTACGGTGGGAGCGCGACCATGTCCGCGGCTCCTCCGTCTTCCCTCATCTTCGGCAGGTATGCGGTCCTCCGCCGCCTGGCCGTGGGAGGCATGGGGGAGATATTCCTGGCGCGACAGGTGGGCGTGAGTGGTTTCGAGCGCCCCGTCATCCTCAAGAGCCTGCTGCCGGACCTGCTGGAGCATGAGGGCTCGGTGGAGATGTTCCTCGACGAGGCCCGGGTCGCGGCGCACCTGAACCACCCCAACGTCGTCTCGCTGTACGAGGTCGGCGCGTGGCAGGGCACGTTCTACATCGCCATGGAGTACATCGAAGGCGAGAACCTGGGCCGGCTGGCGCGGGCGGCGCAGCGGGCCGGTACGACGCTGCCCCACCGGGTGTGCGCGCAGCTGATTCGCGACGCGGCGCTGGGGTTGGACCATGCGCACCACGCGCGCGACAGCCAGGGCGCGTCGTTGGAGCTGGTGCACCGGGACATCAGCCCGCAGAACATCATGGTGCGGTTGGACGGCGTGACGAAGGTGGTGGACTTCGGCGTGGCCAAGGCGACCATCCGCGCCAGCCGCACGCGCACCGGCGTGCTCAAGGGCAAGCTGCGGTACATGTCGCCCGAGCAGGTGCGCAACGAGCCCGTCGCCGGCAGCAGCGACCAGTTCGCGCTGGGGGTCGTGCTGTGGGAGTTGTGTACGCGGCGGCCGTTCATCGACACGGACAACCCCGCGGAGGCGATGCGGCGGATTGCCCTGGCGGCGGTGCCAAGGCCCTCGCAGTTCGTGGAGGGGCTGTCGCCGCTCCTGGAGCAGATCATCCTGCGCATGCTCCACCGCATGCCCTCGCAGCGCTTCGCGCGGTGTGCCGACGTGGCGCGCGCGCTCCAGTCCTTCCTGGATGAGGTGCCGGAGGCGAAGGGCGAGGGCGTCTCCGAGGTGGTGACGCGGCTGGTGGGCGAGTCGGTGCTCGCGCGGCTGCGCGACGTGGCCACGGGAGAGACGGTGCTGCCCCAGGGCCGCGAGCCCTCCAGCGTGTCGTGTCCGCGCTGTGGCCAGTCCACCAGCGCGACCAGCCGCTACTGTCCCGCGTGCGGAAGCGCCCTCACGCCCGCGTCCGGGGCGCCCATCCCCAACCTGGCGTCGCTGCCCGCGCTGCGAGAGCCGCCCGTGCACCTGGGCGACGACGCCCCCGACGCGCCGACCGCGAAGGCACCCTCTGCCCGGGGCAGTGGGAATGGCGCCGCGTGGGCCTCGAAGGTGGCCGCGTCCCGGAGCGGTGGGGATGACGCCGCATCCACCTCGAAGGCACCTGCGTCCCGGAGCGGCGGAGATGACGCCGGGTGGGCCTCGAAGGCCCCCGAGTCCCGGAGCGGCGGAGATGACGCCGCGCACGAGCCGCCCACCGACCCGACGATGGAGGTGCCCGCACCGCTGGCGGCTGCGCTGTCCCAGGAGCCGCCCCTCGCCCACTGGGAGGACGACGACGCGCCCCCGGCCCTGGGAGACGAACCTCCGGGCCCCACGGTGAAGATGCGCGCGTTGGACGCGCAGGCGCTGATGCGCAGGCTCACGCTGCTGGGGGTATCGGGCGAGCTGTCGGACGCGGTCCGGCTGCGCGAGGTGGTGCTGTCACTGGCGGCGCGCCACCACGTGGAAGCGGTGGCCGTGTCGCACGCGCGGTGGTGTCTGCCCTTTGGCCTGCCGCAGCCGCGCCCGGACGACGCGTCACGGGCGCTGCGCTGCGCGGAGGACCTGGCGTTGTCGGGGGTGACGGTGCGCCGGGCGCTGGAGTCCGGCGTGGTGCGCGTGAGCACCGGCTCGGAGGCGGAGGGTCCCCGCCTGTCGGGGATGGGGCTGGAGCGGACGCTCGTGTTGACGGACGCGGCGGTGCCTGGGGAATTGCTCGTGGGCGCCTCGGTGAAGGCGCTGCTGGTGGAGGCGGGAGGCGTGCGCTTCGGCGCGTCGCGCGAGCTGCCGGGAGGCACGGCATGGCGCGTGGAGACGGGCGCGCCCCCGGCCGGCGTGGAGTCGCTGGTGGGCCGCGACGAGGCGCTGGCCGAGGCGCGCGCGGTGGTGGACGCGGCGAGCAGGGGCGAGGGCGGCGCGAGGCTCTTCGTGGGCCCCACGGGCGTGGGACGCAGCCGCTTCCTGGAGGCGGTGGCGGAGCTGGCCGCGAGCGCCGCGCCGCTGCGGGTGGTGCATGCCTGGGGCGGTGATCCGCGCTCCGCGGGCGCGATGGGGTTGTGGCGCACGGTGTTCGTCGCACTGTCCCGGGCCGCGTCGGGCGGGGACGCAGCGGGCCCGCCGCTGTCGGGTCTGGGCCTCTCCGAACCGGAGGCGCAGGCGCTCTGGCGGAGGCTCGCGAGGGGCGCGCCGGTGGGCGGACACCTGGCGGCGGGGGACGGGCTGGTGATGGAGGCGCTGCGGCGCGTGGCGCGGCCGTCGGGGCTCCTGCTGCTGGTGGACGACGTGCACCGCGTGGATGGCACGTCGCTGGAGCTGCTCGCCACGGTGCTGGCGACGAAGGACCTCCGCGTGGCGCTGGTGGGCACGGGCGACGTGGACGGGGTGCCCACGGCGCTGGCGTCACTGCCGGCCACGGTGCTGGAGGGGCTGTCGTCCTCGGAGCTGAACGCGCTGCTGACCGCGAGCCTGGGCATGTCCCTGTCGCCTTCGCTGGAGCGGGCGGTGGGGGACCGGGTGCGAGGCAATCCCGCGCACGCGCTGGCCCTGGTGCGGCTGCTCATCGCCGTGGGCGTGTTGCAGCGCACGGAGGAGGGCTTCCAGACCAACGGCGCGCTGTCCGTCGCGGCGTTGCCCCAGGACCTGGGCCAGGTGCTGGGCGCGCGGCTGGAGCTGCTGCCCTCCGCGTCGCTGCGCTTCCTCCAGCGCGCCGCGGTGGAGGGCTCGCTCTTCTCCGCGGAGCTGGTGCGGGCCTCGCTGCTGGGCTCGGAAGGCGCGGAGGTGCTCGACGACGCCGAGTGGGTGGTGCCCGTGCCCCAGCAGCCCGGCATCTTCCGCTTCACGCGCGAGGAGGCACGGCAGGTGCTGCGCGAGCGGCTGTCGCCCTCGCAGCTGCGAAGCGCGCACGCGGAGCTGGCGGAGACGCTGGAGCGTGAGGCCTTCGCCCTGGAGCCGGCCCGCGAGGTGCGGGTGGCCGACCACCTGCTGGGAGCGGACGCGCCCGGAGCGCAGGCCGCGTGCGAGCGGGCGGGAGACGGGTTCGCCGCGCGGGGCGAGTGGCGCGCGGCGGTGGAGTTCTACCGCTGGGCGCTGGGCCGGGAGCCCGGGGCGACGGCGACGGTGGTGCGCTGGCAGTTGAGCGTGCTCGCGCGCGCGGCGGGGTGTCTCACGCAGGTGGAGCCCGCGGCCGTGGACGGGCTGGTGACGCCGTGGCTGGACCGGGTGTCGGTGATGCAGACGCCCGGCGCGTGGGCGGAGGCCGCGCGCAGGCTGGCCGTCGCGGAGCTGAAGCTGGGGCGGCTGGGGGACGCGGAGGTGCGCCTGAGCATGGCGCAGGCGTCGGCGAGCGCGGATCCGGAGGTGGAGGCGCTCATCCTCGGAGACCTGGCGCGGGTGCGCGAGGCCAAGGGCGAGACGACGGCCGCGGTGGAGCTGCTGGCGCGGGCCTTCCAGCGCATGGGGAACCGGACCGCGCGGGCGCCGGACTTCTATTGGGAGCACTACCTGCTGCTGGGGCGGTTGCAGCAGCGGCTGGGGCAACTGGACCGGGCGCGGGTGGCCTTCACGCGCGCGGCGGAGCAGGCGCGGTCGGTGGCCAGCGCGGTGGGGCAGGCGCGGGCCCTGTCGCAGCTCGCGGGCCTGCGGGTGCTCGCGGGGGAGCCGGCGCAGGCGCTGACGGAGCTGGAGCGCGCGCTCGCCCTGGCCGAGCAGGGAGGCGATGCCCAGGAGGTGGCGCGCATCCACTTCAACGCCGGCCGGCTGCTGGTGGTGGGAGGCCGGGTGCCGGAGGCGCGCGAGCGGCTGGAGCAGGCGAGGGAGCGCGCCCGGGCGGCGGGCTGGCGGGAGGGCGAGTCCCTGGCCGCGCAGGTGCTGGGGACGATGGAAGGCCGGACCCCGCGCCGCTGAAGGGCCCGCGAGATGTCAGCAGGCGTGCAGGCGGACGGAGTTCGGTGCGAGCGACCGTGGTTTTCCCGCCGGCCGCGTGAGGGGTCGCTAGACTCTCGCGCCTCCCCTTTCTGTTCTCCGACTGCCTTCGTGAAGACGTTGCGCCTGCCCTCCCATTCCCTGTTGGGTCTCCTCGCGCTGGGTGTCCTCGGCGCGTGCGGACCGTCGCCGACGACCATCACCCTCGAGCCGCCCGAGCTGCGCTACCTGCGCACGCAGGGCCAGCGCCTTCCGATGAACTACGTGGTGCTGGACGCGGACGGGCGCCGGATGATGGACGCACGGCTGAGGTGGACCAGCTCCGCGCCGGACGTGGCCTCCGTGCTGGAGGACGGCACGGTGGTGGCGCGCAAGTCCGGCAAGACCATCATCGGTGTGCAGGGCGGGGGGGCGAAGGCGGCGCTGCCGTTGGACCTCACCATCCTCGCCTCGCTGGACGTGCGCGCACCGGGCGCGGACTTCGTGGAGATGGGGCGCACCATCAAGCTGCGCGTGGTGGCGCGCGACGAGCTGGGCCACGTCATCCCCGACGCCGTGCCCACCTTCCGCACCAACAATGAGGCCGTGGCGCGCGTGGAGAACGGGGAGCTCATCGCCTCGACTGCGGGCCTGGCCACCGTCACCGCGACGCTGGGCCACCTGAGCCGGGCCATCGCCGTGCAGGTGGTGCCGCCGGACTTCGCCCGCCTGGGGCTGAACCTCACGTCGCACACGTTCAAGAAGAAGGGCCAGTCGGTGCAGGTGCAGGCGCGCGCGTACAACCGCAACGGCGCGGTGCTGGAGCGCGTGCCGCTGGAGTGGTTCAGCTCCAACTCCGCCGTGGTGACGGTGTCGCCCGAGGGCCGGGTGACGGCCGTGGGCCAGGGCCGCGCGGTGGTGTCCGTGGTGGCCGGCCGGCGCCGCACCGCCGCGGACTTCATCGTCGAGTAGCCCTAAGCCAGCGCCCCGCGCCTACTTCTTCTTCGTGGGGGGCGCGGAGGGCTTGGGCGCGGAGTTCTTACGGCCCTTCTTCGGG